>VAWS01000106.1 GCA_005884515.1 Actinomycetota bacterium | reverse complement strand
GGCTGACCGCTCTTCGGTCCAGAGGGCCGCGCGTTTGACTGGCGCTCCTGCGCCCATGCGACTGCGAAGCCGTCGTTGAGGTTGCCGCCGGGATAGAGCGTCGTTGCCGTCGCGTCGATCACCGACAGAGGAGAGATCGCTTCGAGGTGAGGCGGTTGAAGCTGCGCGGTGAACAGCTGGCTGATCCCGCCGTACGAGATACCCATCATGCCGACCTTGTGGTCGAGCACCCAGGGCTGGTGCGCGATCGTTTCGATGATGTCGTATCCATCGAGGTTCTGCAGCGGCTCGAAGAAGTCGAATGCTCCGCCCGAGCAGCCCATCCCGCGCATGCTGATGTCGACGACGGCGAAGCCCATGAGATTCGCCAGGACGGCGATGCCACTCTCGGGGCCGGCCGGATCGGCATACGCGTAGCCCGAGTACTCGATTAGCGTCGGATACGGCGGAAGGAAGTCGGGCCCGTTCGGGAGCGTGGTATCGGACGGCAAGCCGGGTTCGCCCGCGGGGCTGGTGGGCGGGTGCACGGTCAGGGCAAGCTTCGTCCCATCGCGGGTGGTGAGGTACTGGTAGCCGCCGGGCGCGATGGTCTGGCCGTAGATGCCCGGATCCCACGGCGCCGCCGCAGCGTTGTGCACGACGAGCGGCGCCGACTTCACCCCATCGGAGCTCCGACGGACGCGGTACCCGGTGCCTTGCGGGACGTCACGGAACAGCAGCCCACCAAGCAAGTCGGCCTTCTGCGTGTAGAGGGTCTTCCCGCGAGGGGTGATGAGCGACATTTGCTGGTTCGGCGCGAGGCCCGTGACGTATACCTGGTTGACGCTGCCGGCGGCTTTGAATGGTGGGGTGGACGCCGCAGCACCCGCGAGCGAGCTGACGAGGATCAAGAAGACGGCCGCCACCCGGCCAGCGCGCATCAGCATCGAGCTCTTTCTCTCTTCAGTGCCGTAGGACATCTCACTCTGCCTTCCGAGTTGGGCCTTCCGAGTTTTGCTGGCCGGTCGGGGGAAAGGGTCGTTGAAACCCCCCGAGCTCCTTCCAGGTTGGTTCGACGGTCGGGCCGTCAACTCCTGTGGGGGTCGTCCAGGGATGGGTGTGGATCACCTGGGGCTGCTACAAACCGCGCTATGCGGCTGTTCGGGTAAAAAAGAGACCCAGGAACCGGCGATCCCAGCTCGAGCAGCCCGGCCCGCTCGTCACACGGAGGTGCATCGCAATGGCTGAGAAGAAGAGTGCGAAGAAGAGTGCGAAGCAGTCCCCCAAGGGCGCGTTCAGCGCCGAGGAACGAGCCGCGATGAAGGAGCTCGCCCGAGAGAGAAAGAGAGTGGCGACCGAGGCGGAACTGGAAAAGGAAGTGCTCGCGGCGATCGCCAAGCTGCCGGAGCCCGATCGCAGCATGGCCAAGAGGCTCCATACGATCATCAAGGCAGCCGGCCCCGAGCTCACGTCGAAGACCTGGTACGGGATGCCCGCCTACGCCAAGGATGACAAAGTCGTTTGCTTCTTCAAACCCGCGTCGAAGTTCAAGCAGAGGTACTCGACATTCGGCTTCGAGGAGAAGGCCAACCTCGACGAAGGCAACATGTGGGTCACTTCGTTCGCGCTGACGGGATTGACTACGGCCGAAGAGAAGAAGATCGCTGCGCTTGTGAGGAAAGCGATGCGCTGAGAGGCCTAGTGGAGGTGATCGGACTCGAACCGACGACCCCTACGTTGCGAACGTAGTGCTCTACCAACTGAGCTACACCCCCGGCAGAACCGGGATGGTACCAGGCCGGACGCGGCCGCTCAGCCGCTGATGTCTTTGCGCGCGCGCTCGATCGCCTCTTGCACGCCGCGCTGCACGATCGTGATCGATAGGTCGCCGCGCGACCGTTCCATGATCGAGCGGGCCACGTCCGTCGACCGGCGCAGGCCCCCCGTGATCGCGTCGGGATAGTCCATCGAGACGAGCACGTAGTAGATGTCGTCCATCGCGGCCAACAGCTCCTCGCCGCGCGCAAGATCGCCGTGGCGGATGATGTCGAGCAGATGCCGCCGGATCTCGCCGATCGCCTCCGACAACCCGTTCAAGTACGCGGCGTCGCCGACCATCACTTCTTCGGGCGTGGGCAATGCCTCATTGTTGATGAACGCGTACGTCGCGAGCGACTCCGCGTACTCCTTCTCGGCATCGTGCAGGAAACCCGCGTGATAGATGTCGGGATACGGCTTCATCGCTTCGCGCGCCGCATCGAGCTGCTCGCGTGCTTGCCCTTGCAGCTCGCGTGCGAGCTCCATCTCACCGCGGTGCACTGCGCGGATGGAGTTCGCGCAGAAGCGGATCGCGGCTCGCGATGCGGTCAAGCCTTTCTCGCGCGCGGCGCTCTTCGCATCGAGGCGTTTGCGGATGCCGGCAGAGATCTCGGAGAGGTCCACGGCCGTATGGTAGCCGCTTAGCCAGAAATGCCGGCGTCGCGCGCGGGCTGTTCGGCAGGAACGGCGGGCGCCGGCAGCGGTACGACTTTCTGTTCAGCGGCGTGCCAGCGACGAAGCTGGACGACGTACACGGCGAGCGCCCCGAACGTAGCCAAGCTCACCCACAGGAAGAAGCGCAAGCCGGGGATCGCGCCGAGTATCAATGCCGAGAAAAGCACGATGATCAGCCGGTAGAAGTTGCGGCGTCGCCGTTGGATCACGAGGTTGCGGCGACGCTTCGGCCCTTGCGGAAGGTCTTTCGGGACCATCACCCACCGGCCGGGGATGTGAGTCCGGCCGTGGCGCGCGCTCGCGAGGATGCCCATCGATCGCTCGAAGTTACCGACGCTGTCGATCGGCGACGATTCGAATCGTGGCTTGAGCAGGGAAGGGACCAGAACAACCGCCCACGCGAGGGCCAGAAGGAGGATCACCCAGATGCTCAGCCGCGAGCCTCCTCGATCGACGGTTGGCTACCTTCACGGCGAGCGTAACACCCCCAAATTCCGATTCAAGGACCCTCGAAACGCAAAACGAGAACGCCAAAACCGGGCGAAGCCCGGGAAAGAACAATCAGGGCGGACGATGCTGGATGCAGGTGTACACCAACCGAGATCACGTCGCCAATGCGCACCGCAAGGACTCGACGTTATGGGCGGTGCGATGTCAGGCGGTAGGCAGGGTGAAGAAGAACGTGGAACCCTTGTCCGGCTCCGACTCCATCCAGATCCGGCCGCCGTGGCGTTCGACGATCTTCCGGCAGATCGCAAGCCCGATCCCGGTTCCGGAATACTCGTCTCGCGTGTGCAACCGGCGGAACGGTTCGAAGATCCGCTCCTCGAAGCGGGAACCGATCCCGATCCCGTTGTCCCGCACCCACAGGCACCAGTCCGGCCCTCGTCGTTCCGCCCCGACGTGGATGACCGGCAGTTCCCGCCCGTGGAATTTCATCGCGTTGCCGATCAGGTTCTCGAAGACCTCCGTGAGAGTGACTCGATCTCCGCGCACGAGCGGCAGCTCGTCGTGGGAGACGACGACGTCACGCTCGCTGATCGCCGCTCCGAGATCTGCCAGCGCCGACGCGAGAACCTCCTCGCAGCTGACCACGTCGGACGGTATCTGCTGCGTACCCGCGCGCGCGTAGTCGAGCAGATCGGCCACGAGCTCTTGCATGCGATTCGCTCCCTGGACGATCCGATCGAGCAAGGCCACCGTGTGCTCGTCGAGGGCGTCGCCGGCATCCTTTTCGATGAGGTCCGCGAATCCTTTCATCGTCCGCAAGGGCTCTTGGAGATCGTGCGCGATGACTTGGGCGAATTGCTCGAGCTCCGCATTCGAACGTTCCAATTCCGCGGAGCGACGACGCAGCGATATCTCTTCATGCTTGCGGGCAACGACATCGCGGAGGACAGCAGAAGAACCGACCACGGCTCCTGATGCATCTCTGATAGGTGAGAACCGCACCGAAACGGGAATCGACATTCCCGTTTTCGTTCGCATCGTGGTCTCGAATTGACCGAGGCGTTCGGGTTTCATCACGCGGTCGAGCAGCCCGTTGATTTCTTCTACGCGATCGTTGGCGAGCAGAAGGTCGACTGGTTCACCGACGATGTCGTGCGGCGCGTAGCCGAAGAGATCAGTTGCTCCTTCGTTCCAGAAACGGATCCGCCGATCGCGATCGAGGGCAAAGATGGCATCGTTGGTAGAAGATGTGCCCCGGATAGACTCAATTCGCGGGCAACGTCCGCGCGAGCATTCAAGGGAGTCAGATGAAGTCCGCAGCGCGAGTGAAGTCTGCAGCGCGAGTTCGGGTCCTGATCGTCGACGACCATCAGATGTTTGCCGACGGGCTCGCCGCCGCCTTGGACCGCGAGCCGGACATCGACGTCGTCGGTACGGCATCGCTCGTGAGCGAATCGGTTGAGAAAGCGTCCGCCGTTCAACCGAACGTTGTGGTCTTAGACCAACTTCTTCCAGATGGCGACGGGATCGAAGCAGCGGAGCTCATCAGGCATGAAGCGCCCGGGGCGAGCGTCGTCATGGTGACGCAATTGGACGACGAGAACATCGCCGCGCGCGCGGTCGAGAACGGCTGCTCGGGATTCGTGACGAAGGACAAGTCCATCGATGAGGTGGTCGCCGCCATCAGAGCCGCCGCCGCCGGAGAGGCGGTCATCGCCCCGGCGATGCTCGCTCGCCTCTTCGAACACTACCGGCGGACGCCGGACGCGGCCGGCGAAGCACTGAGTGCGCGCGAGCTGGACGTTCTACGCCTCCTCGGCGAAGGCTTCGACAACCAAACGGTCGCCGAACGCCTCGCGGTAAAGCTGACGACGGTACGAAACCACGTCCAGAGCATCATCGAAAAGCTCGGCGTGCATTCGAAGCTCGAGGCCGTGATCGTGGCCAAGCCCTCTTTCCCCGCCCTCCAAGAGGCCGAGTCATTGAGCAAGGGGCCGAAAGGAGAGGGTTATGCGGGCTGCAAGGACATCGGCGCTCGCTATGAGCGGGGGCGGCGGAACCAGACTGGATCCGCCGATAGGAACGTCGATCGATCTGCGCGTGGTGAGCGGCCATCGCGAACCGGGGTCCGACTCCCCCGTCATCCTGCTCGTCGAGGACAGTTCCCCGGATGCGGAGCTCGTCCGCGCGATGCTCGCCAGGGCCGCCGGCTATGAGGTCGTGCACGTTACGCGTTTGGATGCAGCGGTCGGCATCGTCGCCGAGAAGCCTCCTTCGTGCGTGCTCCTCGACCTCACGCTTCCCGATGCAGACGGGCTCGAAGGCCTTCGTCTGATCCGAGAAGCGGCGCAGGACGTTCCGATCATCCTCTTGACCGGCCGGCAGGACGAGAGACTCGGGATCCAAGCCGTTCAAAGCGGGGCGCAGGACTACCTCGTGAAGGGAAAGGTCGACGACGATCTGCTGGTCCGGTCGATCCGATACGCGGTGGAACGGAAGAGGATCGAGAGCCACCTGGTCGAGGCTGCGTTGCACGACGCGTTGACCGGTCTGCCGAATCGAGCGCTTCTTCTGGACAGGATCATGCACGCGCTCAATCGCTCCGCGAGGGACCTGTCGACGGTCGCCGTTCTGTTCCTGGACGTGAACGACTTCAAGCTCATCAACGACACGCTCGGCCACGCCGCCGGCGACGAGCTGCTGGTAGCCGTTGCCGGCCGCCTGCTCACGGACACCTTCACGGTCCGCGATCAAGAGATCTTCATCACGGCCAGCATCGGTATCGCGATCGCGAAAGACGAACGCGACGCGCCTGAGGAGCTCGTCGATCAGGCGGACGCTGCGATGTACCGCAGCAAGGAACGAGGCCGGGATCGATTCGACCTCTTCGATCCGATGATCAAGACGTCTCAGGAGCGCCGATTGGAGACGGCCAACGCGCTGCGGCGCGCGATCCCATCGAATCAGTTCCGCCTGGCGTATCAACCGCAGGTCCGCCTCGCCGATGGGTACATGGTCGGCGTCGAGGCGCTCTTGCGGTGGCGGCGTGACGACGGAAGGTTCGTCTTGCCCGCCGACTTCATCGAAACCGCCGAAGACATGGGCCTGATGGCAGAGATCGGGACCTGGGTCGTGCGCGAGGCGTGCCGGCAAGCCGCTCTGTGGAAGGGTGCTCGCACGGAGGGATTCAAGGTCTCGATCAACCTCTCGCCGGCCGAGCTGAGCCACCCCGAGATCGTGCAGGAGCTTCGCAACGCCCTTGAGGATCACATGCTGGATCCGGGCTCTCTGTGCGTCGAGATAACGGAGAACATCGTCGCCGACGAAGGCGCGCTCCTTGGGAGCGTCGCCGAGATCGGTGCCCTCGGGGTTCGTCTCTCGATCGACGATTTCGGCATCGGATATTCGTCTTTGAGCGCGTTGCGTCGAGTGCCGTTGGATTCGCTGAAGATCGACCGCTCGTTCATCGCGGGCGTGGGAGTGGATCAGAAGGATACGGCGATAGTCGCCGCTGCGGTTGCCCTGGGCCGCGCGCTCGGGGCCGTCTCCGTCGCAGAAGGCGTCGAGACGGTCGTTCAGGCGAAGACGCTTCACGACATGGGCTGTGATCAGGCGCAGGGATACCACTTCGGCCCGCCGCTGGCGGCAGAGGTTGTAACGGAAGCGCTCCACATAGGTCTGGGACCCGACGCGGCCTGGCAAGGCTGGCTGAGCCGCGCGGGATCAAGAGGAGGAGAGAGCCGTGACATCGATCGTTCTTGAAGAAGCACAGACAGCGCGCGGTCGGAAACGAACGGACAACGAGCTGCTCGGCATCGCGAACGACACGAAGGATGCCTTGTTGTCGGCGATCGGTCACGACCTTTGGCCGCCGCTGAGCGTCATCGCAGGCTTCGCGGAGACCCTTCGCCGCGACGGCGAGAAGATGAGCAAGGCCGATCGCGAGGCGGTGAAGCGGATCGCGGACAACGCGGAGCGGATCGAAGGAGTGCTGCGGCGGCTTCTCTCCGTCTCCGAGGATCTGCGCGTCATGGGAAAGCCCGGCTGGAGCCGTCTCGATCTCGGCGGCATCGTCGCCGACGTGCTTCGGCGCGCGCGCCCCTCCACACAACAGATCCACGTAAGCGCGGAGGGAGCGATCGTCGACGGAAACACCGCGCTTCTCGAGCGGCTGGTGGAAAACCTGTTCACGAATGCGCTGCTGCACACACCGCCGACCGCCGACGTCTGGATCCGCGTGCGATCCGGAGGCGGCGTCGTTTCGCTCGTGGTGGAGGACTCGGGCCGGGGACTGCCGGTCGATCTGAAGGTCGGGCTCTCCCTGACGACTGATCCCGACGGGAGACCGGCACCCGGCTCGGGCCTCTTGCTCATCGAGCGGATCGCACGGCTCCACGGTGGCCGGTTCCGTGTGGGGGATCGGCCCGGCGGCGGCGCACGCTTCATCGTCGAGCTACCGGCGAGCGCGTGAGCTTGGGGGCTTAGACGAGCTTCTTGCGGATGACGAAGTCGGCGAGGAAGTCGAGGAACTCCGCGCGCAGATCCTCGCGCTCCGACGCGATCTCTACCGTCGCGCGCAGATAGTCGAGCTTTCGGCCGATGTCGTAGAACGTGCCTTCGAAGATGTAGCCGTATACCGCTTGCGCGAGGGCGAGGTTGCGGATCGCATCCGTCAGCTGGATCTCGCCGCCGACCCCGGGCGGCGTCGCGCGCAATGCGTCGAAGATCTCCGGCGTGAGAACGTACCGCCCGATCGCACCGAGGTTCGACGGCGCAACATCGACGCCCGGCTTCTCCACGATGTCGACCACCTTCACCAGCGAGTCGTCGATCGGCTCGAACGCGGCGATGCCGTACGCCGACACCTGGTCGCGCGGAACCTCTTGCAAAGCGACGACGCTTCGCCCGTACTGCTCGTACACCTTCACCATCGGCTCGAGCAGCGGGTCGGCCATGATGTTGTCGCCCAGCAACACGGCGAACGGTTCGCCCCCCACGTGCCGCTCTGCAACGAGAACCGCGTGCCCCAAACCTTTCGGTTCCTTCTGGCGGATGTAGTGGATGTCGGCCATGTCGCTGATCGCGCGCATCGCTTCGGCTTGCTCGGAGTTGCCTTTCGCCTCGAGCATGCGCTCGAGCTCCATCGAGCGATCGAAGTGATCCTCGAGCGAGCGCTTGCCCCGGCCGGTCACGATCAGGATGTCGGTGATGCCGGCGCCCACTGCCTCTTCGACCACGTACTGGATCGTCGGCTTGTCCACGACCGGTAGCATCTCTTTCGGCTGCGCCTTGGTAGCCGGAAGGAACCGGGTGCCGAGCCCGGCGGCGGGGATAACCGCTTTGGTAACCGTCATGGGTGCCGCAATCTATGGAGAGCCGCAGCGCACGGGCAATCCTCTAGAAACCGAGCTCTTCTGCTCCGACCACACGGTTCCGGCCGCGCGCCTTGGCTTCGTACATCGCCTTGTCGGCAGCATCGACCAAAGCCTGCTGGGTTAAACCATGCTCCGGGTACGACGCGTACCCGATCGAGACGCTGACGCCGATCGGCTCGTCGTCGCCCTCACCGAACGGCGTGGCGGCGACCTCTTCGCGGATCTTCTCGGCCACGATGCGCGCGCCCTGCAGCCCGGTCTCCGGCAGGATCAACACGAACTCCTCGCCGCCGTATCGCGCGAGCGTGTCGATGTTCAGCCGGGTGTGCATGACGATGCGACGGGCAAGCTCGATCAAGGTCGTATCGCCGCGCTGGTGGCCGTACCGATCGTTGACGTCCTTGAATCGGTCGATGTCGATCACGAGCAGAGACAGGCGATGCTCGAACCGAACGGCCGCGGCGAAGTGCTGCGCCATCTGCATCTGGAAGTAGCGGTAGTTCCAGATCCCCGTCATGCCGTCGGTGATCGACAAGCGCTGCGCTTCTTGGTGCAGCAGCACGTTCTCGATGCCGACGCCGGCTTGGCGCGCCAGCGACGTGATCGTCTCGAGGTCTTCGTTGCCGAACGGCACGTTGTTCGTGCGCCCGTAGATGACCAAGACACCGAGCAGCTGCGACTGGCTCTCCAACGGAACCGCCAGCGCGGTCGCTTCGCTCGGCTCGGGGTCTTCCGGTACCGGCGCGTCGGCCGATGGGATCAGCACCGCCTGACGGTGCTCGGCCGCCCAGCCTGCGAGACCGCGCCCGAGCGGGATGCGCTGCTCGGCGATCTGGGGCGCGAGGTGGCGGCCGACCTTCACGTACAGCTCGGAGCGGCGCGCGCTCAGGAGGAACACCGCACCGGCTTTGCCTTCCACCGCGACCAGCGCGGTTTCGAGCACGACCGACAGCATCTTGCGCATGTCGACGTGCGTGACGCGCAGCGCTTCACCGAGTCGCCACACCGGATCGCCCTTCGCGACCCGTGACGCCGTCTCGCTCAGGTCCCCAAGCGGCCGCGCCAGCATCTCGGCGACGGCGAACGCGACGACCAACCCCACGACGATCACGATCCCGAAGGCGAGAAGACGGTCGCGCAGGGGTATAGGAGTGACAAGCAGCGCGACACCAGCGGCCACGGTCAGCACGATGGCGAACGCAGCAAGTAACCGAGCTCTGAGTTTCATCCCCGGCCTCGTGAACGGATGGACATATGAGAAGGCATCGTCGATCTTTGGTCAAAATTGGGCATCTAACAGAAATGTCGGACCTCGGCGGCGCGAACTGTACCCAGCGGCCGTTTTGTGGCTTACTGACGCGGCATGGAAACGGCCGTTAGAAAAGCAACGATCCGCCGGCTGGTTCTGTCGCGGCGGGGCCAGCTCGACCCGGCCGACCGAGCGCAACGCGGCGCCGCACTGATCGATCGGCTGCTTCATTTGCCCGAAGTGTCCGAAGCCGATCCGGTCCTTGCTTTCGTGTCGATCACGTCGGAAGTGCCGACGGCGATGCTGCTCCAAGCCGTTCTGAAAACGGGGAAGCGGCTCCTCCTCCCTTACGTCGCCGACGACGGCGCGTTGCGCGCGACCGCAATCTCGTCCCTGGACGAGCTCGAGCCCGGCTACCGCGGCATCCCCGAGCCGCGCGCGCGCCTGCCGGTCTCTCCCGACTCGGCCGGCGTCGTGATCGTCCCCGGCGTCGCGTTCGACGAACAGTGCCACCGCCTCGGGTACGGAGGCGGCTTCTACGACGTGTTCCTTCGAGCAGCCGGTTCGGTCCCCCGCGTGGGGATCTGCTTCGACGTACAGGTGGTGGACGCGATACCGATCGAGGACCACGACGAACCCGTCGATGTCGTCGTCACCGAGGAGCGCACGATCCGTCGCCGCCGGCTCGAGTAGGGGCGGGTTCGGCGTTTTCCCCTTGCTACACTGGCCTTGTGCCCACCTACGAGTACGAATGCACCAATTGCCACCGTCGCTACGAGGTCGTTCAGCGGTTCACCGACCCGCCGCTCGAGACTTGCGAAGCCTGCGGAGGCAAGCTCAAGCGCGTCTATCACCCGGTCGGGGTCGTCCTAAAGGGCTCCGGCTTCTACTCCACCGACAACCGTTCGAGGAAGGCGCTCAGCCCGAGCACCAAGGACAAGGACGGCGGCTCGGACGGATCGTCGTCCGATAAGTCGAAGCCCGCGGAGAAGAAAGAAACGAAGGCCGCTTCGAAGAAGGACTCGGGCGGCGGGGCCGGGTCGCAAGCGTCCTAGTGTCGACGCGCGCGGAGATCGGGGTCTTCGGCGGGTCCGGCTTCTACTCCTTCCTCACCGACGCGACCGAGCACGCCGTCACGACACCCTACGGTGACCCGTCGGCACCGATCGTGATCGGGACCGTCGCGGACCGTCGCGTGGCGTTCCTGCCGCGCCACGGTCTCAAGCACGAGTATCCGCCGCACAAGCTCCCGTCGCGCGCCAACCTTTGGGCGATGAACGAACTCGGCGTGACCCGGTTGCTGGCGCCGACCGCGGCCGGCTCGCTCCAGCGGCACGTGAAGCGCGGCGACTTCGTCGTCTGCGACCAGCTCGTCGACCGCACCTCCGGCCGCCCCTCGACCTTCTACGACGGCCCGGACACGACCCACATCTCGCTCGCCGACCCGTACTTGATCAACATGACGCAGTACCCGGAAGCAGCGCTCGCGCGCGAGCTGCAGATCTGTTACTGCAACATCTCTCTCATCACCGACTACGACATCGGCGTCGAAGGTATGCCGCCGGTGACTGTTCCCGAAGTCATCGGGGTCTTCAACGACAACAACGCGCGGTTGCGAGACCTGCTGCTCGCGGTCATCCCGCTTCTTCCCGCCGAGCGGGCCTGCCCCTGCGCGACCGCGCTGGACGGCGCGCGCGTCGGGCACTGACGACACCGTGAGCCTGCTGCACGCGCTCGTCCTCGGTCTCGTCCAAGGACTGACGGAGTTCATCCCCGTTTCGTCGAGCGGCCATCTGCAGCTCGTCCCGTTCGTTCTCGGATGGAAGGCACCGACCGTTGCATTCGACGTCGCGGTCCACTTCGGAACGCTGGTCGCCGTCGTGTACGTGTTCCACGAGGAGGTCGGGCGCCTCATCCGCACGGCGGCTCATTGGCGAGATTCGAGCGATCCTGAGCAACAGCTGCTTCGGTTGATCGTGATCGGAACCATCCCGGCAGTCATCGTCGGGGCCGCGTTGAACCACTGGGTGGAAAGCGCCTTCCAGCGGCCGGTCGTCATCTCAGTGCTGCTAGGCGTCACGGGGTACCTGCTGTTTTCGGCCGAGACCAAGGCCGAAGCTCGGAAACAGCCTGCGCGCGCGATCGACGATCTAACCAACCGAGACGCCGCGATCGTCGGCGGCTGGCAAGCCGTCGCGATCCTGCCGGGCGTGTCCCGCTCGGGCGCGACCATCGGCGGCGCCATGCGGCTGGGGATCGACCGCCGGTCAGCCGCGCGCTTCTCGTTCCTGCTGTCGATCCCCGTGATCGCCGGCGCGATCGTGTTCAAGCTGCCCGACATGGCGCACCAGGCCGCCACCGGCCTGGGGTCGTTCATCGTGGGGATCCTCGTGTCCGGGCTATCGGGGTTCGTAGCGGTGAAGTGGTTCCTACGGATGATCCGCCTGAAGGGCCTCCGGCCGTTCGGCGTGTACTGCTTCCTGGCGATGGTGGCCGGGCTCGTGACGGCCCTGGCGCGGGGCTAACTGCCCGAACGGGCCTGTCAACCTTTTAGCCCGCTCCTGCATATAAGGAGCATGAGCACGGGCGAACTGGCGATCAGGGGGCCCCGGATCGGAGTCTTCCAACCTTCTCAGAAGCGGCTCGACGAGCTGGCCGTCTGGTTCCAGGCCGAGTATCCAACGCTTCTTCGATTCGCCTATTTCGTGAGCGGTAGCGCTTCATCGGCCGAGGACCTCGTCCAAGACGCTTTCGTTCGGATCTACCGGGCCGGCGGCCAGGTCGAACGCGAGGGCTTCCACACCTACGCGCGCAAGACGATCGTGAACCTCCATCGCTCGGGATTCCGTCGAGCAGCCCGCGAACGCGGCGTGCGACCCGATGAGCCCGTCTCATCCGACACCGCCGCGTACGCGCTCCGAGACGAGATGTGGGACGCGATCCTGACGTTGTCGCCGCGCCAGCGCGCCGTGATCGCGTTGCGGTTCTACGAAGACATGAAGGAGCGCGACGTCGCCGCTGTGCTGGGGATGAGCGTGGGCTCTGTGAAGAAGCACGCCGACCGAGCGATGACGAAGCTGCGAGAGCGATTGGGCACCCGGAGGGAATCATGAGTCTCGAAGACGAGGTCAAAGCAGCATTCAAGAAGCACGAGGACGATGCGCGCGCGGACGGGCAGAGCTGGGAGGCAGTCCAGAAGAAGGTGCGGCGCGCGCACACTCAGCGCCTCGTCTATAGCTCCGCGCTGAGCCTCGTGATCATCGCTGCGATCGCGATCATCGTGGTCAAGAGCCCAAGTTCCAACCAAAGCCGCGGGTTCACCGGTCCCTCCGAGACTCCCACCGGAGTCGAGACCCCCTCGCCGAGCGACGAACCTTCTACGACACCAACCCCCAAGGACCCCACAAAGGACCCTCTTTATGGCTTCAAGTGGCGCGTAGGGGTCCAGTCCGGATTTGCTGTGGCCATACCGAAGGATTGGAAAGGCGGCTGGTTCGAAGGTGTTTGGGACTTCGAACCGAGCGGTCTGCCTTCTACCTCGCAGGGTGGGAACACATTTGCAATCACAATCACAGTCGAGCCGGGCAGTTATCGCGACGCACCCAGCGGCGCGCGCGCAAGCGAGATAACGATCCATGACCGCAGGGCTCTAACCTGGTCAACAGATCCGCACCACGTCTCATACGCAGTCGACTGGCCCGGTTGCCCTGACTACGCGAGCGCGTGCTCGGCGAATGCCGCAACCCAACGGCTGATCATGCGGCTCTACGGATCCACTCAGAGCCTATGGGACTCGTACGAAGCTCTCGGGCGGAAGGCAGCGCTTTCCGTCGTCGAGTACGACGGGTTGGAGGCATTGCACGGCACAGTTGATCTAACCATCAAGATCGATGATCTTCGCAGAGCTCTCGTTCGATTCATGGACGCGCGCGTTGAAGGCATCGGAGCGGACGAGCTAATGGGAACGAGCGCCTCGAATTCGTATAACTCAGATGGAGGGTTATATGAACTGAATGGCAACCCTGCAACGACGTACGACATCATCCAGAGAACCGGTAATGAGTTCGAAATCAGTATTGCGTACGGAAACAGCCGTCGTTACGAGCGGATAGAGATTCAGCAAGGCGACGGAACTGCTGCGCCGACGGTCGAGAAGGTTTGTATCGGCTGTACTTCCTGATCAGTTTTCCGCGCCCGCCGCGATGGTCGCGTCGACCTGCGCGCGCCTTGTGTCCAGCTCCTGCGCGATCTGCTCGTCGGCGGCCGACAGCTCGTCGGGCACGAGGTCCTGGAAGTTGATCACGCCCATCTCTTCGTAGAGCGCGCGCACCTTCGGACCCCACAGGCCGATGTCCTTCACCGTCGGCACGATCCGACTGAACAGCGCCTGGCGGAAGAACTTCATCATCTCGGCCTGCTCGACGTAGGCGAGGCACTCCTTGGTGTCGAAACCCATGTGCTCCCACACCTCTTGCGCCATGAAGCGCGCGTACATCAGCCGCGACGCTTCGCACACGAACTCTTCGCGCTCGTCGCGCTCGGCTTGCGTCATCTGCGGATAGATGTCGCGCAACGCGAGCCGTCCGAACGCGACATGACGCGCCTCGTCCTGCATGACGTAGGTGTTGAGCGCTTTCGACAGCGGTTCTTCGGAATAGTCGCGGATCATGGCGAACGCGGCGAGCGCCAGCCCCTCGATCATGATCTGCATCCCGAGATAGGTGAAATCCCACCGCGAGTCCGAAAGGACTTGATCGAGCAGCGTCTTCAGGTACTGATTGATCGGGTACGCCATCTCGATCTTCTCGCGCAGATACCGGTCGTACACCTCGACGTGGCGCGCCTCGTCCATCACCTGCGTCGCGGCGTAGAACTTCGAGTCGATGTCCGGCACGCTCATCACGATCTTGGCCGTGCACACGAGCGCGCCTTGCTCACCGTGCAGGAACTGCGAGTTCAGCCACGCGCCCGTCCCACTGCTTCTGCTTGCCCTTGCTGTACAACGTGAGCAACTGTCCGCGGACGTCGTCGTAGTCCCACTGGAACGTCGTGTCGAACGCACCCGGGATCGACCAGGTCTTCTCACCGACCGGAAGCGCGTAGTGGTCCGTGCTCATGACTTCCTCCCATCGGACAACCCGTTGCACACCAGTTCCGCAAGGCTTGCTGCAACGACTTCGTTCGCTTCGTCGGGCGGCGAGATCGCGTAGGAGATGAACACCCGCGCGCAGATCTCTGCGGCGCGGTGACGGAGACTCTCCGAAACGTGCGACGCGCGCGTCGCGAGCACTTGCTCGGTCAGGCGCATCCCCATGCTCATGACCGGGTTCGCTTCGACGGTCAGGAAGGGGAGCAGCTCCTGGGGCTCGGTGGCCATGACCTTGTCGAGCAGCGGGTGCTCGCGGAACGTCTTCAAGCTCATCGTGAATGCGGCTTCGAGCGCCGGGCGCAATCCCGCGTGTGGCTCGATCGCTTTCCGCACCTGGTCGACGAGACGCTCCTCTTCGCGGAGAACGAGCGCAGCGAGGAGGTCGTGGCGCGTCGCGAAGTATCGGTAGACGGTTTGGCGCGAGAGCCGCGCCTCTTTGGCGACGTCGGCGATCGTCGTCCGCCCGAGTCCGAAGCGCTCGGCGCATGCGAACACCGCGTCCAGGATGCGCGCGCGCGTCGCGTCTTCCGGCGCGGGCTCCTCGACCTGGTAGAGGGGAGGGTCCTCCATGGAGGTGTGACACTAGGACGAGAAGTGTCACATTGTCAAGAACACCCGCGCGCCTGCTCAGAGCAGGGATTCGATCTCGTCCAGGTCCTCTTCGCTTAGGGCCACGTTCCCTCCGCCGGCGTTCTCAGCCGTGTGGGCCGACGACCTCGATCCCGCGATCGCGGCTGTCACTCCCGGCTGATGGAAGACCCACGCGAGCGAGAGCTGCCCGACCGTGATCCCGCGATCGGAGGCAAGTCGCTTCAGGCTCTCCATCAGCTCGAGGTTCTTTTTGCGCGCCTCCGGCGCGAAGAGCGACTCGTAGTTGCCCATCCCCATCTTCCCGCTGCGCCAGTCGTCGTCGGAGAACTTCGTCTCCATGGTGATCGCCCCGGTGAGCAACCCGAACCCGAGCGGGCCGTACGCGATCGACCCGGTCCCGTTCTTCACGCACCACGGCAGCAGGTCGTCCTGCGGACCCCGGTGCACCAACGAGAAATGAGGCTGCAACGAGTCCACGTGGCGGATGTTCTCGCAGCGCTGCAACAGGTCGGTGTTGAAGTTCGACACGCCGATCCATCGCACCAGGCCGTCATCGACGAGCTGCGCCATCGCCTGCCACGTCTCTTCGATGGGCGTGTTCCCGTCGGGCCAGTGCAGCTGATACAGGTCGATCGCATCGCGTCCGAGGCGCTTCAGACTCTTCTCGGCCCCCGCGCGGACGGATGCCGCGTCGAACCCGGTCCCGTTCGGCCGCGGCGCGAGCTTCGTGAACACCAACACATCCGGATAGTCGCGAACGGCTTCGGCGACCAGCTCTTCCGAGCGGCCCCGCCCGTAAACCTCTGCGGTATCGATCCACGACATGCCGGCGTCGAACCCGTCTCGCATGGCTTTGATGACGTGCTCGTCTTCGGGACCCGGGCCCCAGAACTGACCGCCCGCTTCCCACGCACCGAAGCCGATCGCGGAGATCTCGGGACCGTTTTTGCCGAGCTTCTGCTTCTTCATCGCGGCCTCCCCTGTCTCCGGCCCGAACCCTGCCGGCCACCCAATCATTCCCCGAAACGACCGCGCGCAGCCACCTCGGTAAACTCACCCCGTGGGCAAACGGGCGGCGTTCTTCGACTGCGACAAGACCTTGATCCCCGGGTCGAGCCTGTACCTGCTCGCGCGCGGGATGTACGAGCGCGACTTCATCCGCGTCCGTCAGATCGCCGGTTTCGCGTGGGGCCAGGTCCGCTATCAGCTCTTCGGCAAGGAGCTGATGGACAAGGTCGGCGACATCCAAGCGTCGGCGCTGCAGTTCGTGAAAGGCCGGCACCAAGACGAGCTGCGCTCGCTCGGACGCGAGATCGCGGAGGAGCACATCCTCCCGCGCGTCTACGAGGACATCGCTCGCATCATCGAGCAGCACAGCGCCGAAGGGACCGACACCTGGTTGCTGACCGCAGCGCCGCAAGAGCTTGCCGACGTGATCGCGCAGGGCCTCGGGATGACCGGAGCGATGGGAACGGTCTCTGAATTGGACGACGCGGGCGTGTACACGGGGCAGCTCGCCGGTCCGTTGCTTCACGGTCCGGAAAAAGCCAAAGCCGTCGAGCGCCTTGCCCTCGAACGCGACTACGACCTATCGATCAGCCATGCGTACTCCGATTCAAAGAACGACCTGCCGCTGCTCGAGTCGGTTGGGCAGCCGCACGCCGTGAACCCCGATCCGGAGCTGAAGCGGATCGCGCGCGCCCGCGGGTGGCCCATCCAAGATCTGCGCACGCGGCGGCGCGCGCTGTTGATCGGTGTTCCGTCGACGCTCGGCGCGGTCACGATCTTCGGCGCGGGCGTTGCGGTCGGCTCATATCTCACGCGACGAAAAGAATCCTGATGAGCTCGCTACACACGCCGATCACGATCGGCAGCTCAGTCATCCGTAACCGTTTGTATCGCGCGCCCGTGCTCGAAGGCGCCGGCGGCCGGCCCGACGGCCCCGACATCTACCGGCACGCGTTCGAGGAGAATGCGCGCGCCGGCGTTGGCCTGATCATCCAAGGCAACTCGTGCATCACCGACGAGGGCCGCTCGTCGCCGGGCATGTCGCAGGTCGACACGCGCGCACGCACGCTGGCGCTCGCGGAGGTGACGCGCGCGGTCCACGCGCACGGCGGCCGTATCTTCCTGCAGATCGGCCACGCAGGCATCTACGCGATGGAGGGCTGTCACGCGACCTACGCCGCCACGAGGAAAAGCCCAATCATCGCGGTGTCGAAACCGCCCGTTCACGTGCGCCCTGCATTGCGCGGCGTCCCGATCCACGTCCTGACGACCCCGGAGATCTACGAGCTCGCCGAAGCGTTCGGCCGAACTGCCGCATGGGCGCGCGAAGCCGGCTACGACGGCATCCAGATCGCCTCGTCCAACGCGAAGCTCATCCATCAATTCCTCTCGCCGTACTACAACCGGCGCACCGATGAGTTCGGCGGCTCGTTGCAGAACCGCGCGCGCATCCTCGAGCTGCTCGCGAACACGATCCGGAGCCACGTCGGCAACGACTATCCGCTCACGGTGAAGATCCCGATCGGCGAAGACGCGCCGCCGTTCGCACCTCGCACGACGTTCGACGAGGGCATCGAGCTGTGCCGGCTCGCCGAGTCGTTCGGCTATCACGCGATCACACCGGTCGGGCTGTCGGTGTTCCCGCACGGCTCCCTGTGCCGCGGGGGATACCCGTCGTCGATCGACGACACCGAGTCGATCAAACGCCGCTACGAGGAAGCGTTCGGCGGTTCGAAGCTGAAGATGCGCGTGTTGCGGTGGGGCTACAAGCGCGCCGCGAAGCAGTACCCATTCGCGCCGGTGTGGAACCGGCCGTTCTTCTCCGCGGCGAAGAAGGCCGTGTCGATCCCCGTGTTCGCCGTCGGCGGCATCCGCACGCACGACGAAGCAGTGCAGATCCTCGATCACGGCGAGGCCGACATGATCGGGGTCGGCCGGCCCTTCTACGCCGAGTCCGACCTACCGATGAGGATCCTCGGCGGCGACACCGAGCAGCCGCTTTGCGAGTCGTCGAACCGCTGTCTTCCGCCCCAGATGCTCGGCATGAAAGCCGCGTGCTACAACCCGAACGTCGCGCGCAAACGCGCAGCGATGCGCGCGGCCGACTAGCGAGCGGTTACGCCTCCAGCCCCCGGCGTTCGGCTTCGTCCAGTGTGTCGAGAAGCTGCTCGAGCCGAACGACATCCGACGGGTGGAACATGCCGACGATCTTCCCATCGCGCAGCACGGCCGCTCGTTCCACGTCCGCATCCCGCATGCGCGCCAGAGCGCTGCGCAGGCTTTCGTCGAGCGCGAGCGCGGGGACGTCCGTGCGCATGACGTCTGCGACCGGGACCTCGCTCCATCGCTCGGGAGGGACGTCGGCGAGCGACGACATCGTGACCATCCCTATGAATGAGCCGTCATCGACCACCGGCACGGTCCGGGCTTTCGCTTCGATCGCATACGTGTTCGTGAAGTCTCGGAGGGAGACCGAGGAGGGGACCTCGACCCAGTCGCGGCTCATCACGTCTGATACCGAACCATCGAGTCGCGTGTCCAGATCCACGACTCTCCGGTACCGCTGTCGATGCGAGAGAGACCCACGGCCGCTCGCGATGTAGCCGACCGCTGCTCCGATCAGTCCCGGGATGATGTACCCGGGAGCACCCGTTGCTTCGGCGACGAATGCGACGCCGGCCAGAGGGACCTTGTAGCTTCCGCCGAGGAACGCGGCGATCCCAACGACCGCGAACAGAGACGCCGGTCCGGGGAGCGCGTGACCGACGGCGCCTCCCAGTGCGGCTCCCATCAAGACCGACGGGAAGAACAATCCACCGACACCGTTGCCGGAAGCGGTGGCCGTCGTTCCGACGATCTTCATCGCGAGGAGGGCGAGCAACAGCCACGGGCCGATCTGCCCTCGCGCGGCGCGCCCGATCGCTTCGTAACCCGGTCCAAGCGCGAACGGCTTGTGGAACGCGGCCAGCGACGCCGCCCCGATCCCGATGAGAACAACACCTCCGACGACGGGACGGACCGCATACGGCAACCGGCGCGCGGCTCGCAACGCCGTCCGGTAGACCCGGATGAAGAGGCGCGCCCCGAGGCCGCACGCCAAACCGACCAGAAGGGCGCCGGCGAGGTCGACCAGGCGCAGGGGTGCTGCGGTGATCGCGAACAGCGCGTGCGTCCCCGCGATGGAGACGAAGACGACGTAGCTCGACGCGGCGGCAAAGATCGCGGGGATCAGCGCGCGCCGTGCGAGGTCGTCGCGGTACGGGACTTCCAGCGCGAAGACGATTCCGGTGACGGGCGCTTTGAAGATCGCGGCGATACCGGCGGCTGCTCCCACGACGAGGAGCACCTTGCGGTCTTCGGCTAAGACCCAGCCGCGCGCGCGTCGCTCGACCGCGTCGCCGATCGCCGCTCCGAGATAGATGCTCGGCCCTTCCAGTCCCATTGAACCGCCGGCTGCGATCGTGCTTATCGACGCCGCAAGCCGGAAAGGGACGGAACGCAGGCGGATCCTCCCCTGAGGATCGTGGAAGGCGCGGATATAGTCCTCCGTGGTCTCCGCGGAACGCTCCTTCGTCCGGTGAAGGAGCAACGACGACGCGATCAAGCCTGCGGTGGGAAGGAAGATGATCCACCAGCTGCTCGACGTGGCGACCGTGCCCCACGTGTCGTCGTTGATGAGCTTCTCGATGCCGGCCACGACGGCCCCCGTCGCCCCGCCGACAAGGACGGCGAGCACGATCGTGATCTGGAAGCGTTTCCGGAGGTCGCCCGCGAGTGGTCTGATCGAACGGTGGCGCCTCCGCGGCCCTCTCAAGCCGATCCCGCTACATCGTTTCGCTTGCGGGCGGGGCGCCAGCCGCGCTGACGCTGCTCGAGCTCCAGCTGCTGCGTGCGCGCCCTTAGGACGTCGGTTCGAGTACAGATGCCGACAAGCTGCTCGGCACCGTCGGCGACAGGCACATGATCCACTTCTTCTTGCAGCATGATGTTCAACGTGTCGAGCAGCGTGTCGTCCGGCAAGACGGTCACGACGTCCATGCTCGCGATCGACGTCACGGGGTCCGTCGGCTCGGCCCCTTCTCGGATCGCATCGCTGCGCGAAACGATTCCGATGACGCATCCGTCCTCCACGACCGGATACGCGCTGTGGCCTGGTCGGTCGAACAACGCGCGGGCGTCCGCCACCGTTGCATCGGCCGGCAGGGTCGCGACATCTCGTGTCATCACGTCGCGCACCTGGGTCGTGCGGAACACGTCTACCTCGTACTCGGCGTGGACCCTCAGGCCCCGGCGCGAGAGCTTTTCAGTCATAAGCGACTCCCGCATCAACGAGCTGGCGACGATGTCGGCGATGACGCTCGCGAGCATGAGCGGCAAGATGATCTGGTAGTCACGCGTCACTTCGAACACGAAAACCATCGCAGCGAAGGTTGCCCGCGCAGAAGCGCCGAAGACCGCCGCCATCGCGACGAGTGCGAACGCGCCCGGTGACACGTGGAGACCAGGCGCCGCGGTTGCGATCGCGGAGCCGACGAGGCTTCCGGCTCCGCCGCCGATCAGCAAGATCGGAGCGAGCGTTCCGCCCGATGTTCCAGACCCGAGAGCAACCCACCACGCGACCAGTTTCGCGACGACGAGCGCCGCCAACGCAGCGACGGCGATCCTGCCGGATAGAACGTCGCCGATCGCATCGTACCCGACCCCGAGCGCGCGCGGCACGAGGTATCCGACGGAGGCGAATCCGACCGCACCGATGATCGGATGCCAGAACTCTTTCACGGGAAGCCGTCGATAGACGCCTTCGATCAAGTGGAGTCCCTTGGTGACGAATACGGCGACGAGCCCGCAGACGAGACCGAGTAGCACGTACAGCGGGAGCTTCCCAAGTCCCGCATAGCTGTGGGTGGGAACGTGGAACAGCGGACCCGAGCCGAACAGCAAGACGTGCATGCCGGCGGCAAGGCTCGACGCCACGACGAGCGGCACGAAGGCGCGCGCAGAGAACTCGAACAGCAATAGCTCGATCGCAAGGATCACCGCGGCGAGCGGCGTGCCGAACGTCGCCGCCATACCGGCCGCCGCCCCACATGCAAGCAGGATCTTCCGCTCGGCCGGCGAAACATGGACGACTTGCCCGAGCAGGGACCCGAGTGCGCCTCCGGTCACGATGATGGGTCCTTCGGCGCCGAACGGACCCCCGGTTCCGATCGCGATCGCCGCCGAGAGGGGCTTGGCGATCGCCGCGCGCGGCGAGATCCGGCTCTGCTTGGTCAGGACGGCCTCCATAGCCTCCGGGATCCCGTGGCCTCGGATCACCGGTGACCACTTTGCGAGGAACGAGACGACGAGACCGCCGCAAACTGCGGCGATGATCAGGCCGGGGCCGCGCGGCAGATGGCGAAAGGAAGGGACGGACCAGCCGTAACGGTGAAACAGCGCGAAGTTGGTGATCAAGCCGATCAGGTGGAGCAAACACCAGGCGGCGCCTCCGCCGGCGATTCCCAAGAACGCGGCGGTCAGCGCGAGCAGGACCAGTCGTTTCGGAGGCGTCTCGGCGGGCATGCTTCAAGTATATCGTGCTACGATATATCTATGCCACGCAAGCCGCGCGAAGAGGATTACCGCAGGCTGCTCGAATTCCGGACCGGCTTGCGGCGCTTCCTGCGGTGGAGCGAGGAAGCAGCGGAAAAAGCAGGCGTGACGCCCTCTCAGCATCAGCTGATGCTCGCCATAAAGGGTCACGGTGACGCGCGCGGCCCGACGATCGGCGACGTGGCCGAGTACTTGGTCTCGAAGCATCACAGCGTCGTCGAGCTCGTCGATCGTGCGCAAGCAGCCGGCTTGGTACAGCGTCGCCACGATGCCGCCGACCACCGCGTCGTGCGTCTGGTTCTCACGCGCGCGGGGTC
>VAWS01000062.1 GCA_005884515.1 Actinomycetota bacterium | reverse complement strand
GCTCACCCCGTTGTCGCTTCCCAAGATCGGAGACGCGTTCGGAGGCCGTGACCACACCACCGTGATGCATGCCGATTCGAAGATCCGAACTCTGATGGGAGAGCGGCGTCAGGTTTATTCACAGGTCCAAGAGCTGACGGAGCGTATCCGCAACAAGGCGGGATCAGGACTGTGATGCGCACCCTTCATACACATGTTGCACGGATGTATTTCCGCCGCTCGGACGCGCTATTAACAGTGTCCCCAGGCCCTACTACGATTACGACTATTGAAATGATCTTTAAAAGCATGCAAGACCGTCCTGTGGAGGTGGCGTGATGAGGATCAGCGTCGAGCGCGAACGGTTCGCGGACACGATCGGGTGGGTCCTTCGATCGGTGAGCTCCCGGGCGACGCTGCCTGCGCTCGGCGGCGTGTTGTTCGACGCGAACGGGCCGCAGCTTCGTCTCGCCGGCACCGATCTCGAGCTGGCCGGCGAGGCGACGATCGACGCGAAGATCGACGAGAAGGGTTCGGTCGTCCTGCCGGGACGCGTGCTCGGTGAGATCGCCCGCAGCTTGCCAGAAGGCGCGGTGCGCATCGAGTCCTCCGGGGGGCAAGCGAAGCTAACCTGCGGGGCCGCCGAGTTCACGTTGCGAGCGCTCGCGCTCGAGGACTTCCCGAACCTTGCTGCGCCGGGAGGGGCGCCGTCGGGGACGCTCGACGCGTCGGTTTTCGCGGTTGCGGTGGGCCAGGTCACACGCGCGGCGTCGCACGACGAAGCGCGCCCCGTCCTCACCGGAACGCTCGTCGACGCGACGGGAGACAAGATCACGCTCGTGTCGACCGACAGCTACCGCCTCGCCGTGCGCGAGATCCCGTGGGCCGGACCGTCGACGGCGATCAAGCGGGTCATCCCTGCGCGCGCGCTGTCCGAAGCTGCGCGCGCGTCCGACGGCGACGGCAAGATCGAGATCACACTCGGGGAGTCGCAAGCGTCGTTCGCGGTTGCCGGCCGGCGGTTGACGACGCGCCTCATCGAGGGCGAGTTCCCGAACTGGAACCAGCTGATTCCGGCAGAGCTTCCGAATCAGCTGCGGCTGGAGCGCGAGAGCTTCGCGGAGGCTGTGCGTCGCGTCGGGATCCTCGCGCAGTCGGGCGCGCCCGTGCGGATCGATCTCGGGGCGGACGGAGCGAAGCTCGGCGCGGGATCGCAGGATCTCGGAGAGGCGACCGAACAGGTCGACGGCAAGTTCGAGGGCGAGCCGCTCACCGTCGCGTTCAATCCGGCGTACCTGCTCGACGGGATCAATGCGGTCGAGGGAACCGAAGTCACGCTGTCGACGCGCGACGGCCTCAAGCCGGCCGTGTTGCGCGCGCCCGAAGACGCGAGCGGGTTCCTCTACCTGGTGATGCCGGTTCGCATCTAGCGCACATGCGGCTCGCCACGATCGAGCTGGTGACGTTCCGCTCGTGGAAGTCGTTGACGGTGCCTTTTGACGACCGTGTCACCGCCCTGATCGGTCCGAACGGGTCGGGGAAGACATCGATCCTCGAAGGCGCCTGGTACGCGTCGTCGCTCGGTTCGCACCGCACATCCACCGATGCCGCGTTGGTGACGCAGGACGAAAGCGCCGCGGTCGTGCGAGCGGAAGTCGAGCGCAACGGCCGGACGGAGCGCATCGAGCTCGAGATCGTGACGAAGGGCAGGGCGCGCGCCCGGCTCGGCGGCGCCCCCGTCGGTCGCCGCCGGGACGTGCTCGGGGTGTTGAAGGCCAGCATCTTCGCGCCGGAACGCATCGCCGTCGTTCGCGAGGATCCGAGCGACCGCCGCCGGTTCGCCGACGAGATATTGATCCAGCTGCATCCCCGGTACCACGGGATCATCCGTGAGTACGAGCGCGCGCTCCGGCAGCGGAACACGCTGCTGCGCGATCACGCTGCGGGGCGCGCGCGCATCGACGGAATCGAGGCCTGGGATGAAGCGTTGATCGCGCCGGGCGCGGAGCTCTCGGCCGGCCGCGCCAAGGCGGTAGCGATGCTGGCGCCGCGCGCGCGCGAGGCCTACCAAGCCGTCGGCGGTGGCTCGGCGTTCGAAGTTGCCTACTCGCCGAACGTCCCCGAGCCGCCGGAACGCGCCGACCCGGAGGCGTGGGCGCAGTCGATGCGCTCGCGGTTAGCCGAACGCCGAAGCGACGAGCTCGTACGCGGCGTCACGCTGGTTGGTCCACACCGGGACGACCTTTCGATCGAGATCGCCGGGATGCCGGCCCGCACGCACGCGTCACACGGCGAGGGCTGGCTCGCGGCGTTGGCGCTCGTGCTCGGCGGGCACGCCGCGGTCACGGACTCGATCGGCGACGAGCCGGTGCTGCTGCTCGACGATCCGTTCACGCCGCTCGACCCTGAGCGCCGCGAACGCATGGCCGGTGCGCTCCCGGGCGGCTCGCAGATCGTGCTGACGGCCGCAGACCCGCGGGAGATCCCCTCCCAGCTCGCCGCGCGCGCGGTGGACGTCGGGGAGCTGCGCTAGATGCCGAAGCGACCCGGAGGCGACCCGCAGCCGCTCGGCGACCTGCTTCACTCCCTCGTGTCGAAGCGAGGGTGGGACGAGCGGATGCGGTTCGGGAGGCTCCGCGAGGAATGGGCCGAAGTGGTCGGCCCGGATGTTGCCGCGCGCAGCACGCCGGTGGCGCTCAGCGCCGGAGTCCTGTCGATCAAAGCCGACGGGGCCGCGTGGGCGTCGGAGCTGACGCTGTTGGCCCGCTCGATCGTCGAGAAGGTCGATTCGTACCTCGGCGGAGGGGTCGTTCGCGAGGTTCGCGTGAGCGCCGGGCCACCCCTTCGCTAGGGGCCGAACCGACCACGCGCGCCCGGCTCGTCCGGGGTGCGGAAAACTGCCCGTTCGAGCAGCCCTCCGAAGGGCGAAAAACGGCCTCTAACCTGCTACAATGAGGCGAACGGAAACCCCTTTCCCCTCCCCGTTCACGATTGGGTTTCGGGCGACGAAAACCAAGCCCCTTCCGGGCATCGGTGTGGGTCGTTTCGGGGATGGAGAGGGGGCGTCCGGTCTCCGGTCGGAGGCGGCGAACAGGAGAGAGCAGCGTGGCGAAAAGCGCCGAGTACACGAGCAAAGACATCCAGGTCCTCGAAGGTCTCGAAGCCGTCCGCAAGCGGCCCGGGATGTACATCGGGACGACGGGATCCAGCGGCCTCCACCACCTCGTCTACGAGGTCGTCGACAACGCGATCGACGAGGCGCTGGCGGGCCGCTCGACCAAGATAGACGTCGACCTCTACGACGACGGGAGCGTTGCCGTCAGCGACGACGGCGCCGGCATCCCGGTCACCCCGATCCCCGGGAACAAGGACAAGCGACCCGCGCTCGAGGTCGTCATGACCGTCCTGCACGCCGGCGGGAAGTTCGGCGGCGGCGGCTACCAGGTCTCGGGAGGCTTGCACGGCGTCGGTGTGTCGGTCGTGAACGCGCTGTCCTCGAAGCTGGAGGTGGAAGTCCACCGCGACGGATTCGTATGGCACGCGTCGTTCGCGCGCGGCCGCGCGGTGCAGAAGACGACCAAAGGCAAGCCGACCAAGCGCACCGGAACGACGGTGCGGTTCTGGCCGGACGCGCAGATGTTCGAAGAGACGCTGGAGTTCAAGGCCGACATCCTCGCGCAGCGCCTCAAGGAGCTGGCGTACTTGACGCGCGGGGTGACGATCACCCTCACCGACCATCGCAAGGAGCCGGCGGCCGTCCAGACCTGGAAGGCGACGGGCGGGATCGCCGACTTCGTCAAGGCGCTCAACACCGGCCGAGAGACGCTCAACAAGGTCATCTATATCGAGGCGAGCGAGCAAGGCCGGGAGGCCGACATCGCGATCCAGTGGAACACGACCTACAACGACTCGCTGCACTCCTTCGCGAACACGATCAACACCCACGAAGGCGGGATGCACGAGGAAGGCTTCAAGAAGGCGCTCACGAACGTCGTCAACCGGTACGCGCGCGAAAAGGGCCACCTGAAAGAAAAAGACGAGAACCTCCAGGGCGAAGACATCCGGGAAGGGATCGTCGCCATCGTCAGCGTGAAGCTGCGCGAGCCGCAGTTCGAAGGCCAGACGAAGACGAAGCTCGGGAACACCGAGATTCGCTCGTTCGTCGAGCGTGTCGTGAACGACCGGCTGCGGGACTGGCTGGAGGAGCACCCCACCGAAGCGAACAGGGTCGCGCGCAAAGGCGTCGCGGCGGCGCAGGCGCGCCAGGCCGCGAAGAAGGCGCGCGACATCGCGCGAAAGGGTGCGTTCGAAGGCGGAGGCTTGCCCGGCAAGCTCGCCGACTGTTCGTCGCGGGATCCCGACGCGACCGAGCTGTTCATCGTCGAGGGCGACTCGGCAGGCGGCAGCGCCAAGGCCGCGCGCAGCCGCGAGACGCAAGCGATCCTTCCGATCCGCGGCAAGATCCTGAACGTCGAGAAAGCTCGGCTGGACAAGATGCTCGAGAACCAAGAGATCCGCGCGCTGATCAACGCGATCGGCACCGGCATCGGCGAAGAGATGGACATGGCGAAGCGCCGGTACGGGAAGATCGTGATGCTGACCGACGCGGACGTCGACGGCGCTCACATCCGCACACTGCTCCTGACGTTCCTGTTCCGGCACATGCGGCCGCTGATCGAGGGCGGATACGTGTATGCGGCGAAGCCGCCGCTGTACTCCATCCGCTTCGGCGCGAGCGAGGTGCACTACGTTTTCAGCGACAAGGAACGCGACGAGCTGATTGCGTCCAAGGGCAAGAAGCCCTCGACGCCGCCGACGCGTTTCAAAGGCCTGGGCGAGATGTTCGCCGAAGAGCTGTGGGGAACAACGATGAACCCCGAGACGCGGACGCTCATTCGCGTACAGCTCGAGGACGCCGCGTTGGCCGACCAGATCTTCAGCGTGCTGATGGGAGAAGACGTGGAAGGCCGCCGCGAGTTCATCCAAGAGAACGCGCAAGACGCGTTCGTCGACGCGTAAGAGGAAACAGTAGATGCCTGACGTACCACTTGAACAGAACATCGAACAGATCGAGATCGAAGAAGAGGTAAAGCGCTCATACCTCGACTACGCGATGAGCGTGATCGTCGGGCGCGCGCTTCCGGATGTGCGCGACGGCCTCAAGCCGGTGCACCGGCGCATCCTCCACTCGATGAACGAGAACGGGCTACGCCCGGCGAGCCCGTACCGCAAGTCTGCGCGCGTCGTCGGTGACGTGATCGGTAAGTACCATCCCCACTCGCCGGACGCGGTGTACGACGCCCTCGCGCGCATGGCCCAGGACTTCGCGATGCGCGCCACGCTGGTCGACGGGCGCGGGAACTTCGGTTCGGTCGACGGCGACAAGCCGGCCGCACAGCGATACACGGAGTGCCGCCTCGCGGCGCTCGCGATGGAGCTGCTCCGCGACATCGACGAAGAGACCGTCGAGCTCGTCCCGAACTACGACGGCGAGGAGCGCGAGCCATCCGTTCTGCCGGCGCGCTTCCCGAACCTGCTCGTGAACGGCTCGACCGGCATCGCGGTCGGCATGGCGACGAACATCCCGCCGCACAACCTCGGCGAGGTGATCGACGCGACGATCGCGATGATCGACAACCCGGATATCACTGCCGAGCAGCTGCTCGAGCACGTGAAGGGTCCCGACTTCCCCAACGGCGGGATCATCATGGGCCGCCAGGGCGTGTACGACGCGTTGCTGACCGGACGGGGCTCGATCAAGGTGCGCGCGCACTGCACGGTGGAAGAGGTGCGCGGCGACCGCCAGCGGATCGTCGTCAGCGACCTGCCGTACATGGTGTCGGGGGACAGGGTGCTCGAAAAGATCGCGACCTTGGTGAAGAACAAGGTGGTCACCGGCATCCCGGCCACGCACAACGCGCTTCGGAACGAGAGCAAGAAGGAAGTGCGGCTCGTGATCGAGCTGTCGAAGGATGCGATCCCCCAAGTCGTTCTCAACAACCTCTTCAAGCACACGCAGCTGCAGGACAATTTCCCCGTGAACATGCTCGCGCTGGTCGACGGGCTGCAGCCGCGCGTGCTGAACATCCAGCAGATCCTCGGGCACTACATCGATCACCAGATCGAGGTCGTCACCAACCGGACGAAGTACCGCCTCCGCCGAGCCGAAGAGCGCGCGCATGTGTTGGAAGGGCTGCTCATCGCGCTGAACAACCTCGACGCGGTGATCACGCTGATTCGCAACTCGGCGAGCGTCGACGAAGCGCGTCAAGGGTTGATCGCGCAGTTCCACCTGAGCGAGATCCAGGCCAACGCGATCCTCGACATGCAGCTGCGCCGGCTGGCCGCGCTGGAGCGCCAGAAGATCCAGGACGAGCACGACGAGCTCCAGTCACAGATCAAGGAGTTCAAGGCGATCCTGGCGGACCCGAAGAGGGTCCTCGCGCTGATCAAGGAAGAACTCTCCGAGATCAAGGAGAAGTTCGCCCAGCCCCGGCGCACCGAGATCCAGGTCGACTCGGGCGACATCGACATAGAGGATCTGATCGCCGACGACGACGTCGTCGTCACGATCACGCGCTCGGGCTACATCAAGCGCGTGCCTGCGAACGTGTACCGGACGCAAGGGCGCGGGGGGAAGGGGATCAGAGGCGCGCGCCCGAAGCAAGACGACATCGTCGCGCACCTACTGACGACGTCGAACCACGCGTACGTGCTGTTCTTCTCCAACCGCGGCAAGGTGTACCGCATCAAGGCGCACGAGATCCCCGAGAAGGATCGCACCGCGCGCGGGATCTCGATCCGGAACCTGCTGCCGTTGCAGAGCGACGAGTCGATCGCAGCGGTGATCGACACCCGTGACTACGAGACGCATCGGTTCCTCGTCATCGCGACGAGGCGCGGCGTGATCAAGAAGACCGCGTTCCAGGCGTACGACTCGTCGCGGCGCGACGGCATCATCGCGATCAAGCTGCGGCAGGACGACGAAGTGATGCAGGTGCGCGCGACGTCGGGTGAGAACGAGCTGATCATGGTGTCCCGCAAAGGCCAGGCGATCATCTTCAGCGAGAGCGAGGTCCGACCGATGGGCCGGGACGCCCAAGGCGTGATCGGCATGAAGTTCAAGGCCGAGGACTGGCTCGAGGCCTTCGACGTCGTCGACCCCGACGCCGAGGTCCTCATCGTCACCGACGCCGGCTACGGCAAGCGGACCCTGCTCAACAAGTACCCCCGGCACCATCGGGGTGGGCAGGGTGTGAAGACGGTCGAGCTGACACCGCGACGCGGGTTCGTCGCCGGCGCTGCCGTCGTCCGGCCCGAGAACGAGATGTTCCTTATCGCGTCGGATGGGCAGGTCATCCGCATCGCGTGTCGCGACATCTCGCGTCAGGGCAGGGCTACGACGGGCGTCCGCGTGATGCGGCTCGAGACGGGACAGGAGCTGGTCGCGATGGCCAAGGTCATGACCGACGAAGAAGAGGCCGAGTAGCGAGGTTGATGCTCCGCGCGCCGGGGCACTATACAGTCGTGATCGTGGATCAAGCGGGAAAGGATCCTCAGACCAGCCAAGCCGAGCCGATCGGCGGCGCTCCCACGCGCGCGCTCACACGCGAGCCCACGTCGGCAGTGCAAGTCCGGCGCTTGCGGCGGGGGCGCCTGGCGGTCCGGAAGATCGATCCGGGCGCCGTCCTGAAGTTCTCACTGGTGTTCTACTTCTGCATGCTGCTCATCATGATGCTGGCGACGGCGATCATCTTCGCGTTCCTGAAGGCGTTCGGTGTCATCGCCAACATCGAGAAGCTGTTCCGAGACCTCGACTTCCACGTGTCGATCACCGGCGGCTTCATCTTGCGCTGGTTCTTCCTTATCGGACTCGCCGGCACGATCGTGGCGACCGCCGTGACCGTCTTCATGGCGTTCCTCTACAACCTGATTGCCGATGTCGTCGGCGGTATCGAGCTGCTCGTTACCGAGCGCGAGTAAGCGTCTCAAGCGCGCTTGACCTCGTGGTACCCTTCCCCGTCGCGGGCGTGTAGCTCAGGCGGTTAGAGCGCAGCTCTGATAAAGCTGAGGTCGGAGGTTCAAGTCCTCCCACGCCCACTCCTTTTTTCTGGTCTTTCCTGCCCTTGTTGTGCGCGCGCGGTGAGGACTAATATCGCCGGGGGTGACAGCCGGAGGAGAGGGGCCGTTGTGGCTAAGGACAAAGAAGGCAAGCGTTCGAAGAAGGGGATCCTGGCAGTGTTGCTCGCTGCGATCGGCGCGGCCGTGATGGTCGTGAAGCGGCGCAAGGGCGGCGAGGAAGCGGGCTGGGAAGAGGCGAAGACAGACGTCTCGTAACACGGCCCCGGATGTTGCTGAAGCGCGCGGCGGGCCGCGCGCTTCTGCTTTGAGCGGCAATCGATGTCGAGCGGCCCGTAGAATCGTGCGCGCGGGGACGTAGCTCAGCTGGTAGAGCACCGGCTTTGCAAGCCGGGGGTCGTGGGTTCGAGTCCCATCGTCTCCACAGTACTGGGCATGAAACGCTTCTCACCCAGCGCGATGTTTGGCCTCAGCGCTGCCTTGCCATAATTCGCTTATGCCCAGTCGAGAAGAACGTCTCGCGCGCAATGAGGCCGCATCGCGAGAGATAAACGAGCGCCTCGAAGAGGGACACCCGACCGAGCCGGGCCGCTACGTCCGGATGATCTGCGAGTGTGGCCGCGATATCTGCGACCGCGTCGTTGCGATCACGCCGCAGGAGTACGACGAGATCCGCAGCGACCCGATCCAGTTCGTCGTCGTCCGTGATCACGTGATCGGCGACATCGAGCGCGTCGTGGCCGAGAACGACCGCTTCGCGATCGTTGCGAAGCGTGAGGGCATGCCGGCAGAGGTTGCCACGCAAGAAGACCCGCGCTCCTAGTTGTCGGCGCGCCCGGAAGAAACGTCGAGCTGGAACCAGTAGCGCCCCGGCATCGATCCCCAACGCGATGCGATGTGGTCGACGAGGTACAAGCCCCAGCCTGACTCAGCGCCCGGCGACGGGCGGATCGAGCCGGCGAGCGGGCTCAGGGGTGTCTTGGACCCATCGAAGACGTCGACGCGAAGGGTCGTGCCCGACAGCGAGCAGGTCACCTTAACGTCGTCGAACCGCGAGAGCCGGGCGTGGCGGATGCTGTTAGAGACCAGCTCCGACGCGAGGAGCTGAGCTTCTTCCAGCGCGGCCTGCGGCAGGTCGAGGTCTTCGAGCGCGCGCCGGACGGACGCACCGATCCGGCGCGACGGAGGAAGGGCCAACTCGAACGACTGCGCCCCGGCTGTTTCGGCATTCCTCTGGCCCTTCATCGCTCTCCTCTTTTGCCCCCCTGCGAACCTTTCAATCACGAGTAGCCTGAAGGGTCGACCCATTGCGCAAAGGGGGAACCCTTGGGAGCCTCGCCCAACGCCTTCGATGTCGTTGTGATCGGCTCCGGGTTCGGCGGAAGCGTCGCCGCGCTTCGATTGACCGAGAAAGGCTACCGGGTCGCCGTTCTTGAGGCCGGCAGGCGCTTCGACGAGTCCACCTATCCCAAAACGTCGTGGCGCGTTCGCTCGTTCTTCTGGGCGCCGAAGTTGGGGTGCTTCGGGATGCAGCGGATCTCGTTGCTCAAAGACGTCATGATCCTGTCGGGCGCAGGTGTCGGCGGTGGATCTCTCGTGTACGCGAACACGCTGTACGAGCCGCTCGATCCCTTCTATTCGGATCCGCAGTGGGCTCACATCACGGACTGGCGCGCGGAGCTCGAGCCCTATTACGACCAAGCGAAACGGATGCTCGGTGTCGTGGAGAACCCCACGATCACGCCGTCCGACGAAGTGATGCGCGACGTCGCCAACGACATGGGCGTCGGCGACACGTTCCATCCCACGCCGGTCGGCGTGTTCTTCGGCGCGCCCGGCGTCGAGGTCGACGATCCGTTCTTCGGGGGCGTCGGTCCGAAGCGCAAAGGCTGCATCCAATGCGGCGAATGCATGACGGGATGCCGGCACGGCGCGAAGAACACGCTGCTCAAGAACTACTTGTATCTAGCCGAGCAGGCCGGCACGACCGTGTACCCGATGACCACCGTGCGCACGGTGAAGCCGGAGGGGGACGGGTACGTCGTCGAAACCGTGAAGACCGGCGGGCGCGATAAGCAAACCTTCCGCGCACGCAATGTGATCTTCGCGGCGGGGACGATGGGGACGCAGAAGCTGTTGCATCGGATGCGAGACGAACGGCATCTGCCCAAGCTCTCGAAGCGGCTGGGCGAGCTGACGCGCACCAACTCCGAGGCGATCCTCGGCGCGCGCTCGTTCCGCAAGGACTTGGACTTCACGAAGGGGGTTGCGATCACGTCCTCGTTCCATCCCAACGCCGACACGCACATCGAGCCGGTGCGTTACGGGAAGCACAGCAACGCGATGGGATTGCTCACGACGGCACTCGCGGACGGAGGGAAAGGTTCGCGGTTCCTCACGTGGCTGAAGGAAGTCGCGAAGCATCCCGCGCAATTCGCGCGCAACTCGAGCATGCGACGCTGGTCCGAGCAGACGATCATCGCGCTCGTGATGCAGACGCGCGACAACTCGATCACGTGCTACACAAAGCGCGGCTTGTTCGGTCGCAAGCTGACGTCGAAGCAAGGACACGGTGAACCGAACCCGACCTGGATCCCCGCGGGACACGACGCGGTGCGACGCATGGCCGATCGCATCGGCGGGTTCCCCGGCGGGGGGTGGAACGACGTGTTCAACATCCCGATGACGGCGCACTTCCTTGGCGGAGTGGTGATCGGCGACTCCGCCGAGAGCGGCGTTATCGACCCCTATCACCGCGTCTACAACTACCCGGGCCTGCACGTCGTCGACGGCTCGACCGTCTCGGCCAACCTCGGCGTCAACCCCTCGCTGACGATCACCGCCCAGGCGGAGCGCGCCATGGCGTTCTGGCCCAATAAGGGCGCGCAGGAAGCGCGTCCGCCCCTCGGTTCGGCGTATGTTGGCCTCGACCCGGTCGAACCGCGGTCGCCGGTGGTGCCGCACTCGGCGCCCGGTGCGCTCCGTTTGCCGCTCGTTCGCCGGCCACAAGGAGGCTCGTGATGAACGAGATAGCGAAGCTGGTCGCGAAGCTGCGCGACACGTTCGACTCCGGACACACGCGACCGCATGCGTGGCGCAAGCAGCAGCTGAAGCAGATGAAGGCGTTGCTGCGCGAAGGCGAAGATGAGCTTGCGCGCGCGCTCCAAGAAGACCTCGGCAAAGCGCCGATCGAAGCCTGGGCAACCGAGCTGAACCTCGTTTCGCGTGAGATCGACCACATGCTGTCGAAGCTCGACTCGTGGGCGAAGCCGCGGCGCGCGCATGTTCCCCTCGTGATGCAGCCGGCGAAGGCACGCATCATCCCCGAGCCGCTCGGCGTCGTTCTGGTGATCGCGCCGTGGAACTATCCGGTGCAATTGCAGCTGCTCCCGATCGCGTTCGCGATCGCCGCCGGCAACGCGGTGATCGGCAAGCCGTCGGAGCTGGCGCCGGCGACGTCGGGCGCGATGGCGCGGTTGGTCGCGAAGTACATGGACCCCGATGCCGTCGCGATCGTCGAGGGCGCGGCGGAAGAGACGACGACGCTCCTCGCCGAACGCTTCGATCACATCTTCTACACCGGTGGTCCGAACGTCGCGCGCATCGTGATGGAAGCGGCTGCGAAGCACCTGACGCCGGTCACGCTTGAGCTCGGCGGCAAGAGTCCGGCGATCATCGATCGCAATGTCGACCTCGACGGCGCCGCGCGCCGCGTGGTATACGGCAAGTTCGTCAACACGGGCCAGACGTGTGTCGCGCCCGACTACATCTTGGTGGACCAATCCGTCGAGCGGCCCTTCGTCGACCGTCTCGTCGCGAACCTGAAGACGTTCTACGGCGACGACCCAAAGGCCAGCAAGGACTACGGCAAGATCGTGAACGACCGCCATTTCGGGCGTCTCGTCGGGCTGCTCGACGCGGGTGGGTATCAAGAGACCGTCATCGGCGGGAAAGACAAGGCCGATGCGAGCGCGCGCTACATGCCGCCAACGATCCTGCGCGGCGTCGATCCCAACGCGAAGGTCATGCAAGAGGAGATCTTCGGTCCAATCTTGCCGGTGATCCCGGTCCCCGACGTCGACGCTGCCATCTCGTTCGTGAACGCGCGCGAGAAGCCGTTGTCCTTATACGTATTCTCGAAGGACAAGTCGGCTGCGAACAAGGTCCTGCGTCGCACGTCGTCCGGGTCGGCCTGCGTGAATACCGCGATCATCCAGCTTGCCGTCCCCGAGCTGCCGTTCGGCGGCGTCGGCGAGAGCGGCATGGGCGCATACCACGGGAAGCGCGGCTTCGACACGTTCAGCCACTTGAAGAGCGTGCTCGACAAGCCGACGAAGCCGGATCCGCCGCTGCTGTACCCGCCGTACAAGAAGGTTCGCGAGCGGCTGCTCAGGCGGGTCTTGAAAGCGCGCGGCTGAGCGTTACGCCAGCGTCTGCATGATCTGCGGCAACACCCAGTGCAGATCGTCTTGCCAGTACGGCCAGGTGTGCTGCCCCGGGCCGTAGAAGCGGTCCGTGTGCGGGATGTGCGCACCGTTCAGGGCGCGCACGAAGCTGAGGTTCATCTGGTACGCGCCGCCTTCGATGAAATAGGCACCTGGGTTGCTCGGGTCTTCGTGCGTGCCACCGGGGAACCCATTGCCGCACGCGATGAAGAGCTTGAGCCCGCGCAGATTGTTCACGAGGTCGGTGGGGTTGTGCGCGCGCCAGTTCGCGTCGTCGGTGATCGGGTTTCCCCAGACCTTGTCGCTCGGCGTGCCTTCGTAGTTGTGGATGAGAACGAACGCGAGGCCGGTTACTGGATCGGCCAAGCGGATGTCGACGGCGCCCGAGAAGGAAGCGGCGGCCTTGAACAGAGATGGATACTTGGCCGCGTAGTACATCGTCCCGTACCCGCCCATCGATAGCCCCGCGATCGCGCGGTTGCCGTTCCCGTGGAACGTTGACTCGATGTACGGGATCACGTCCTTGATGTGGAACGACTCCCACTGGCGTGAGCCATCGATCCAATCGGCGTACCAGCCGGCGCTCGGCGTGCCGCCCGAGTCCGGCATCGCGATGATGATGCGGTACGCGGACGAGAAGCTGACGATATCTGTATTGTCCGTCCATTCGTGATACGAGCCGCCGCCGCCGTGCAGCAGGTACAGCACGGGATAGGTCTGCGTTGGGTCGTAGCCGTCGGGAAGAATAACGTTCACGCGGTTATCGGGAACGATCAAGCCCGGTGTGACCGGAACGGTCACGGTCATGCAGCGCGGCGGCGGGCAGCCGGTGGCCGCGCGCGCGGGCAGCAGCCCGACGACAACGATCGCGGTTGCGGCGGCGATGAAGCGCTTCACGCCTCTCGGTTCGATGCGGAAGCGGCTACTTCCTGCGCGCGGGCTTTGGCGTATCCGCCTCAAGCCGAACGTGGCGGTCGCCGCGCTCGTCGTGACGCACGGCGCCCGCGCTCTTCAGGATCTCGAGCGCGCGGTCGGCGTGGATGGCCATGTTCAGCTCGGACTTGATGATGTCGAGCAGCCGTCCATCAGCCCCGATCACGAACGTGACGCGCCGGTTGAACAGTGGGCCCCTCCGCGACGCGCCGAATGCGCGCGCGATCGACCCGTCTGCGTCCGAAAGCAGCGGGAAGTCAAGGTCGTACTTCGTCGCGAACTTGGCCTGGAGCTCCGGCTTGTCCGCGCTGATTCCGAGGCGCGCGGCGCCGGCGGCGTCGAACTCTGCTTGCAGGTCGCGGAAGTGGCAGTTTTCCTTGGTGCAACCGGGGGTCATCGCCTTCGGATAGAAGAACAGAACGACCGGGCCTCGCGCGAGGTAATCGCTGAGCTTGACGGCCTCACCGGCCTGGGTGACGGCTTCGAAGTCGGGGACGACCTCGCCGATCGCGACGTCTGCCATGAAGAGCCTCCTGCGACGGGGTGCAACAGAAGGGTACATCTCGGACATCCCCGGCGCGATTTCCGGCTAGGAAACGCTGACGCCGATCGCTTTGCCGATCCCGAACGTGATCGCGCCCGTTATCGCGCCGATCACGATCATCCGAAAACCGATCACCAACGCGGGGCGACCAGTGAAGACGGATATCGCCCCGCCGACCGCGAACAGGGCCAGCGCGGCGACGGCAGCGGCGATCGCGATCGCCGTCCCGCCCGCAGCGAACAAGAACGGGATCACCGGCAAGACCGCGCCTAGCGCGAACGCGATGAACGACGATCCTGCGGCGACCCACGGCGACGCGAGCTCGCCCGGATCAAGCCCGAGCTCTTCTCGCGCCATCGTGTCGAGCGCGCTCGCCGGCTTCTTCATGATCTGGGTCGCGAGCGCTTCCGCCTCCGGCGCGTCCAGTCCCTTCGCGCGATAGATCAGGGCCAGCTCACCCAGCTCTTCTTCCGGGAATGCGGCGATCTCTTCTCGCTCGATCTCGATCTCGCGCTCGTACAGCTCGCGCTGCGATCGCACGGATATCCACTCGCCGGACGCCATCGAGAACGCGCCTGCGACCAGCCCGGCGACGCCGGCCAAGATCACGAAGCGCTTGTTCTGCGTGCCGCCGGCGACACCCATCACGAGCGACAGGTTCGAGAGCAGCCCGTCGTTGATGCCGAACACCCCCGCGCGCAGCGCGCCTCCCGCGCCGGCACGATGCCTGCCTTCCGATCGCGCGATGCGGTTGCCGGCCGTTCCGCCTTGCAGCGCGGACACGATGCGGCCGTGCATCCGCTCTTGGCCGGCCATAGAGTCCGGCGCTTCCGCGACGCGGTCGTAACGCTCAGCATCGGATGCTTCGAGGCGGAGAACGAGCGGCAACACCGCGTCGGCTCCGAAGCGCCGGGCGAGGAACGAGAGCGCCTTCACGCGGAAGGGCAACCGCGGCTTCTTCAAGTCGGGGAAACCCGCATCGCTGAGCATCTTCGCCCAGTGGTCGGCGTGCTTCTCTTCCGCTTCGGCCAGCGCGAGCAGGATCGGCCGCCGCCGCTCGTCGGCGCTTTCGGCGAGCGTCCGGTACAGCGTCGCGCCCGCGAGCTCGTCTTCCCAGAGCGTCCGGTAGCGCTTCGCGCGCTCGGCGTCCATCGTCGTCGCCATCGCGACCAGCATACGTCCCGCCTTCACGGCTCGCGCGGGCGCGTTTCCCGGTCGTATCGTGACCGTTCGTGAAGGCATTGTGCGCCTCCCTCTCCGGTCCCGGACACGGGCATCCGATGCTCGCGGTCGCCCGCGCACTTGCCGCGCGCGGCCACCGAGTGACGTTCTCATCCGGAACGCAGCACGCCGAGGAGGCTGCTCGAGAAGGCCTGCGTTTCGTCGAGATGCCGATCATCGTCGGCAGCACGCACGAGCGCCTTCGGCCGTACGAGGACTCGGAAGACATGGCGCGCGCGTTCATGCCGATCCTCGATGTCGAGCAGCCCGACGTCGTTGTTGCAGACTTGCTGACGCTCGGGCCGGCGCTCGCGGCCGAAGCGCGCCGGATCCCGCTTGCGACGTTGCTCATCCATCCGCTGCACTCGCCGTCACGGGACCTTCCACCGTTCGGGTGGGGGCGTGCGCCGGCGGGCGGCGTGCTTCGCTGGCGCGACGCGTGGCTGCGCGCGAGCAACGTCAAGACGCTGCAGCGCGCGCGTGACGACTTGAACCGCGTGCGCGTGAGCTTGGGTATCCCGCCGACTGCCCGCTTGGACGCACAGATATCCGATCGGCTCGCGTTGGTTGCGACGCTGCCGTCACTCGAGGTGCCGCGGAGTGATTGGCCGCCGTACGCGCACGTCGTCGGACCGTGTCTCTACGACGCCGGTGGCGTCGTTCCCGACCTGCCACCCGGCGAGGGGCCGCTCGTTCTGATCGCCGCGAGCACGGCGCACGAGCAGCGGCCGTTGGTCGACGCGTCGGTCGATGCGGTCGCGCGTCTCGGCGTGCGCGCGGTGCTGACGGTCGGAAAGAGTGCAGCGCCTGCGTCGCTGCCGAGCGGCATCGTCGCGGCCGGGTTCGTTTCGCACGACGCGGTGCTTCCGTCGTGCTGCGCCGTGATCTGCAACGGTGGACACGGCATCGTCGCGCGCGCGCTGACGCACGGCGTGCCGCTGGTCGTCGTTCCGGGACACGGCGATCAGCAAGAGAACGGGTACCGCGTGGCGCGAGCCGGAGCAGGCGAGGTGGTCAAGCGAAGGAAGCTCGGCATGTTGACGCGCGCGCTGGACCGGGTGCTCACTGAGGAGCGGTTCGCCGCCGCCGCCGGGGCGATCGCGCACGAAGCCGCAGGCCTGGATGGGCCCGCGCGCGCCGCGGAGCTGGTCGAGGCCCTGGGCAGCACGGGAAGAGCAGCCCCGTCCGTTGACGTTTCAGAAGGGCGGAACCTATAGTTACCGGCGGGTAACAACACGCCGAAGGAGATTTCCATGCGCGAAGCCGTGATCGTCGAAGCCGTCCGTACTCCCCTTGGGAAGCGCGGCGGCGCTTTGAAGGACGTCCACCCGGTCGATCTGCTTGCGAAAGCCTTGAACGAGCTCTTCGCGCGCACCGGCGTCGACCCGTCGATCGTGAACGACAACATCACCGGCTGCGTGTCGCAGGTCGGCGAGCAGTCGATCAACGTCGGCCGGAACGGCTGGCTCGCGGCGGGACTGCCGGATCATGTGCCGTCGACGACGGTCGACCGGCAGTGCGGCTCGTCGCAACAGGCCGCGCACTTTGCCGCCCAGGCCGTGATGTCGGGCGCGATGGATCTTGTCGTCGCGTCGGGTGTCGAGAGCATGACGCGCATCCCGATGGGCGCGTCGCTTGGAAACGGCTTGGGCTTCCCGTTCACGCAGTCGATCGCCGATCGCTATCCCGGCGGCCTCGTCCCGCAAGGCATCAGCGCGGAGATCATCGCCGGCCGGTGGGGACTGACGCGCGAAGACGTCGATCGCATCGGCTTGCGCTCGCAAGAGCTCGCGCAAGCGGCGACGAAGGAAGGCCGCTTCGAGCGCGAGATCTTCCCGATCAAGGTCGGCGAGAATGGCGACGTGCGCGTGTTCGACACCGACGAGGGATTGCGCGAGACATCGTTGGAGAAGCTCGGCAGCCTGAAGCCGGCGTTCTACAACGAAGAGGTCGGGAAGCGCTTCCCGGAGATCAATTGGGTCGTGACGGCCGGGAACTCGTCGCAGATCACCGACGGCGCGTCGGCGCTCTTGATCACGTCGTCCGAGAAGGCGCGCGAGCTCGGCTTGAAGCCGCGCGCGCGCTTCCACACCTTCGCGGTTTCCGGCGCCGATCCCATCCTCATGCTGACCGCGGTTATCCCCGCTACGCAGCAAGCGCTGACGAAGGCGGGCTTGGGTCTCTCCGACATCGACGTCGTCGAGATCAACGAAGCGTTCGCGTCGGTCGTGCTCGCATGGAAGAAGGAGCTCGGCGCGGACGACGAGTGGTTCGAGAAGAACGTCAACCCGAACGGCGGCGCGATCGCGCTCGGGCATCCGCTCGGCGCCTCGGGCGGGCGCTTGATGACGACGCTGCTGCACGAGATGGAGCGCCGGGGCGCGCGCTACGGTCTCCAGACGATGTGCGAGGGCGGCGGGATGGCGAACGCGACGATCCTCGAACGTCTCGACTAGGCGGCGATCATGAACGCTGCTCTGCGCGCGATCATCGCGATCGCCGCAGCGCTCGCCATCGCGTGGATCGGGTGGGGGATGTTCCGGTCGCTCCTACGGCGGACGCCCCGCAACGTCCCGCTGCCCGAACCGGAAGCGACGCCGTCCGACGTTCGCATCACCTACCGCTGTGAGGAGTGCGGCACCGAGCTGCTGCTCGTTCGCAAAGGTTCGGAGGCGCCGCCGCGCCACTGCGGCGAGGCGATGATCAGGCGCGAAGAGGTCGAAGCAGGCTAGCTACTCGTCGCGGATCTGCTCGGCCCGCTCCTTCAGCTTCTTGAAGTCCTTGCGCGGCCGGTCGTCGGACACCAGCGAGTCGGTCTTCGAGAACCCCCAGCCCTCCAACGACACGTGAACCCGGCCGGACCACGCCCGCTTCAGCGATCCGCCGCAGACGGCACAGGTGGCCGGCGGTGGGTCCGAGAAGCGGAGGATGTGCTCCTCGCGCGCGCCGCACGCTGTGCACTTGTACTCATAGACCGGCATCGTCCACACCTCTGTCCCCAGGTTGGGGATGAATGACACGACTGTAATTACCCGCCGGTACTACCGCCAGAAGATGCCGGTGAAGAACCCGCCGGCGATGAGGGCGAACCCGCTCAGCAAGCCCCACAACGGCGAGCCGCCGGGCAGGATCGAGAGGTAGTAGAGGACCAGGTCGAGCACGCCGAGACCGAGCATGCTCAGCATCAGGATCGGCAGCCATTTCGGCGACGGTTTCGGCTTCGGTTTCGGCGGTGGGGTATACCGCCGCCTCTTGGATTTGGAGACCGGCATGCGGGCTATAGTACCGGCCGTCCCCGGCGCCGGATAGAAGTTGAAGATACGCATAGGCTCGCTGGCGCGATTCGGTCCGCATCTCGCGGTTGCCCTGCTTGGGTTCGCGATCGTCGCCGCGGCGACGTTGCCCCATCCCGGACCACGCGTCGGCCGGCCGGCACGTCTTATCGATCTGATCGCCGCCGAGGACGACCGGACGCGCGCGCTGCGCAAGGAGCTTGACCGGCTCCAGACCGAGCTGGCGAAGCTGCAGAAAACCGCCGCTTCCGCGGAGCTTGCCCAAGTGCAGAGCCAGATCGATCGCCTCGGCCTTTACGCCGGGCTCGCGGACGTGACGGGTTCCGGCGTCGTCGTCGAGATGCGTGATTCGCTGCTCCGCCGCTCGCCGACGGGGGACCCGAACGACCTCGTCATCCATCAGCAGGACATCCAGGCAGTTGTGAACGCCCTGTGGGCCGGGGGAGCGGAGGCCATGTCGATCAACGGCGAGCGCCTGACGTCCGACAGCGCGGTGCGGTGCGTTGGAAACACGCTGCTGTTGCACGGATCGGTCTACGCACCGCCGTATCGCATCTCGGCGATCGGCGACCCCGGTGCGCTGTCTGCCATCCTCGCATCCGATCCGCTCGTCGAGCGGTTCCGGGTCTTCGTAGAGGACGTCCACCTCGGGTTCACGATCCGTCAGGCGGGCTCGCTGACCGTGCCGGCGTTCCAGGGCGTGGTCACGGCGACGAGCGCGCGCGCAACCACGTAGGGTTTGTCTGGTTTGGCCGGCCGAGCGGCGCTGCGCGACAATTCCTCTTCCGAGCCAGACAGAGGAACCCTTAGCGACGGAGAGCACAGTGGCTACAGAGCGCAAGACGAGCAAAGCGAAGAAACCGGCGGCGGGCGCCGGCCCGAAGCCGAAGACCGCGCGCGCGAAGAGAGCTCCGGCGCGCGCAACGACGCGGCGCACGAGGACGCGACCGCCGAAGGGGGCGTTGTCGATGGATCGCATCTGGGTGAAGAGCTATCCGCCCGGTGTCTCGGACACGATCGAGCTGCCCGAGGAGCCGGTGACCGCGCTGCTCGACGAAGCGGTGCGGCAGTTCCCCAACAACATCGCGACGGACTTCGAAGGGCAAACGCTGACGTACGCGCAATTGGGTCAAGCAGTCGATAAGTTCGCGAGCGTCCTTCGTGATCTCGGCGTAGGGAAGGGCACGCGCGTCGGAACGCTGCTCCCGAACCTTCCGCAGAACGTGATCACGTACTACGCAGCGCTTCGTCTCGGCGGCATCATGGTGGAGAACAACCCCCTGTACACCGAGCGCGAGCTCGAGCACCAGCTGAACGACGCCGGTGTCGAAGTCCTCGTCGTGATGGACCAGATGTACCCGAAGATCAAGCAGATCAGGAACGAGCTGCCGAAGCTGCGCGAAGTGATCGTGACGAACGTGTTCGACGCGTTCAAGGGCATCAAGGCGGTGCTCGGGCCGATGACGAAGAAAGGCAAGTCGGTCATCGCGCCCGTGCCGCGCAGCGAACCGGTTCGGTTCTGGAAAGACGTGATGCGGACCGCCAAGGGCGGCGTGCAGCAGACGCCGGTTAACGCGAAGGAAGACCTTGCGCTGTTGCAGTACACCGGCGGAACGACGGGCGTGTCGAAAGGCGTCATGCTGACGCACTTCAACTTGGTTGCGAACTGCGCGCAGGCGCGGGCATGGTTCACCGATGCGGAGCCCGGCAAGGAAGTCGTTCTGATCGCGCTGCCGCTGTTCCACTCGTACGGCCAGACGGTGTGCATGAACGTGGGGATCATGCTCGCGGGCAAGCTGGTCCTCGAGCCGAACCCGCGCGACCTACCGGCGGTGCTGCACACGATCGGTCGCACGAAGCCGACGATTTTCCCGGGCGTTCCGACGCTCTACGCGAACTTACTCGCACACCCGAAACTCAAAGAAACCGATATGAGCTCGATCCGGCTCTGCTTCTCGGGCGCGGCGCCTCTGCCCGTCGAGGTGCAAGAGCAGTGGGAGAAAGTCACCGGAGGGCGGCTCGTCGAAGGCTACGGCCTATCGGAGACGTCGCCGATCGCGACCGGCAACCCGCTGTACGGCAAGCGAAAGATCGGAACGATCGGGCTTCCGGTGCCGGAGACCGACATCAAGCTCGTGGACATCGACGATCCGTCGAAGGAAGTTCCCGCGCCGGGTCCCGGCGAGCTGTGCATCAAAGGTCCGCAGGTGATGCAGGGCTACTGGAACCGGCCCGACGAGACGGAGGAGGTCCTCCGCGACGGATGGCTGTACTCAGGCGACATCGCCGAGGTGGACGACGACGGATTCTTCAAGATCGTTGATCGCAAGAAGGACATGATCATCGTCGGCGGCTTCAACGTGTACCCGCGCGACGTCGAAGAGATCCTCTATCAAAACCCAAAGGTGCTCGAGGCAGCTGTGATAGGCAAGCCGAATCCTCGATCGGGTGAGACGGTGAAGGCGTTCATCGTCCTCAAGCCCGGCGAGAAGATGGACAACGACGAGATCAACAAGTTCATGCGCGAGAACTTGACCGCGTACAAGGTGCCCAAGGAGTATGAGTTCGTGGCCGACCTGCCGAAGACGATGGTCGGCAAGGTGTTGCGGCGCGCGCTGGTCGAGCAAGAGAAAGCGAAACAGGCGAAGTCGTAACGCGCAGGGTGGTACGCTCGGCGCATGCCGCGCGTGCTGGTGATCGATAACTACGACTCCTTCACGTACAACCTCGTCCAAGAGCTCGCCGAACTCGGCGCCGAGCCGACCGTCGCGCGCAACGACGCGTGGACCGTCGAGCAGGTGCGCGACTTCGCGCCCGATGGGATCGTCATCTCGCCCGGCCCCGGCTCACCCGAGAACGCGCGCGACATCGGCATCTCCAACGACGTCATCCGCGAACTGGGGCCGCGGATCCCGCTCCTCGGCGTGTGCCTCGGTCATCAGTGCATCGGGTACGTGTTCGGCGCGCGCGTCGTGCGCGCGCCCGAGCTGTTGCACGGCAAGGTCTCGCAGATCTATCACCGCGGGGAAGGCGTGCTCGACGGGTTGCCGATCCCATTCGAAGCGACGCGCTATCACTCGTTGATCATCGAGCGGGCCTCGCTCCCGCACGAGCTGAAGGTCACCGCCGAAACGCATGACGAGATCGTGATGGCGGTGCGGCACCGCGAGTACCCGATCGAAGGCGTGCAGTTCCACCCTGAGAGCGTGCTGACGACCGAGGGTATGCGGCTGCTGCGCAAT
>VAWS01000105.1 GCA_005884515.1 Actinomycetota bacterium | reverse complement strand
GAAGTACCGGGATGAGGACCAGATGATCGAAACAGCCGGGCTGATCCGAGCCGCCCTTTAGGATCAAGGCCCCCTACCAGGGCTTTCCGGTCAAGAGACCACTCCCCGCGGCCGATAGATATGTCCGGAGGGAGATCATCCTGCGCAAGCTTCTCGTCATTTCGCTCGCCGTCGCTGGGTTCCTGACCGCGATCGTGCCGCCGGCATCGGCGACGACCTTCGCCGACGTCCCGACCAGCCACTGGGCCTACTCGGCCGTGCAATATGTCACGTCGAGAAGCTGGATCACGCCCTACAGCAACGGGTTCCGCCCTGATCAGCTGTCGACGCGGTTCGAGCTCGCGCGCGCGTTCACGGCAGCATTCGCGCCGAGCGAGCCTGTGGATCCGTCCATCACGTTCACCGACCTGCCGGCCACGTCGCCGGGCTACGCGTACAAGGTGGCGAACATCGCCGTGAAGAAAGGCTGGCTCTCGCCTATCAACGGCGCGTTCGTTGCGACCGGCACGGTGAGCAAAGCCGTGCTGGACCGAGCGCTTGTGCTCGCCCTCGGATTGAACGGCGTCGCGGCCGGCCTCAACAAGATCTCGTCCAGCGACGGGTATCGCTTCGCCCATACGTCGTGGTTCGGGTACTACATCATCACGAACGAGCTCCATCTGAACTTCAACTACCCGAGCGCGCTCGAGAAGCAAGAGGTGCTCGCGGGCTCACCGGTTTCGCGCGCCTTCCTCGCGTACGCCTTGTGGCAGGCGAAGACGCTCAGCCAATGGGAGCTCAGCTCGATCCAGTCGTACTCGAAGATCGTCCTGCCGCAGATGAGCGACATCGAGAAGCAAGTCGTCAACTTCGCGTTCAAGTACGCCGGATATCCGTACGTCTATGCGGGTGAGTGGTACAAGCCGACGGGCTCCGGGTACTGCTGTGGGACCCAGTTGCAAGGCGGGTTCGATTGCTCGGGATTCGCGTGGTGGGTCTTGAAGTCGCCGGCCGGCACGTGGAACAACACCAGCATCCGCGGCTACTACGGCTGGTCGCTCCTCGAGCGCGGGGCAGCCGCGATGACCGGAGACGCGCCGGTCCGGATCTATTACTCAAAGCTGCAACCGGGGGACCTGCTCGGGTTCAATACCGACGGCCAGGGCACGGGCTGGCAAGGCGTCGATCACGCGGGCATCTATCTCGGCAACGGCTGGATGGTGCACTCGTCGGGAAGCCGCGGTGGCGTGTCGGTCGACTTCATCGGCAGCGGTTCGTGGTGGTACAGCCGGTTCGTCTGGGGACGCCGCTTGTTGCCGACCTACACGCCTCCGCCACCGCCTCCTCCGCCGAGCCCGTCGCCCAGCCCGTCTGCATCGGCGACGCCTTAGTCGCGCGACTCCGCAAGCGCGACCGCGCGGAACCGTCCGTAGAGCACGAGGTCGTACACGATCTTGATCCCCCCTGCGGCGATGAACGGGGCCGAGACGGACACATGCAACAGCGCGCCCGCGCTCGCGGGACCGCCTGGACGCGTGATGTAGCGCGCGGTGTTCGTGTAGGCCGCAGCGGCCGTCCGCTCGGACGGATCGACGATAGTGACGACGTACGCCTGTCGTGCCGGGACATCCATCTGCGAAAGAGCGAAGCGCGCGAGCAGCAGCGCGACGGATCCGGCGAAGACGGGTGAGAACGGCACCGCCATCAGAAGGATGTTCGACGGAAGGTGGGTGAACACCATCGTGTTGAGCAGCCCGATCTTCGACGCGAGCCGGCCCGCCGCGACCGACGACGTCGCTTGGAGCAGGCCGGCGGCGAAGAACACGAGACCCATCTGCTCGGTCGTCGCGCCGAAACGCCGGTGGAACCAGTAGACGAGGAACGTCTGCACGACGAATCCGCCTGCGTAGGAGTCAAGGGAGAAGAGGGCCGCGAGACCTCGCACGTTGTTGCGCGAGCGGTCCGAGAGGCGGACGTCGCGCCGGTCGTCCATCTCGACGCCGGGGGACATCTTCCACGCGAGGATTGCACACGCAACGGCGACGACGGGGAACACGAGGAGCCACCGCTGATCCGCCGGCAACGCCGGGTACAGCTTCCTGAACGCCGCCGGGCCTCCCGCGGCGAGCGAACCCACCGCGCCTGCCAGGTACGCGACCGCGTTGTAGCGACCGAAAACGCGCGCGCGCGCTTCGAGCGGCGCACTCCCCATCATCGCTTGCTCGATCGACGTGATCGGGCCCGACTCGTTGGGGTCGGTCGACAGCGTCCCCGTTAGTGCGGCAAGGATGAGCGCCGGGACCCAGCGCGTCAGCGCGAAGACCGTGCCCGCCGCCCCCATCACGAGAAGGAGCAGCGCGTACGTACGTCGCCTGCCGATGCGATCCCCCCGCCGGCCGATGATGAGGGACGCGATCGCCATCCCGGCGAGCATCGCCGTGAGGACGGCGCCGATACCGAAACTGCCCAAGCCTTCTGACGCGAGCACCGTGCCGATCAGAACGCTGCCGAAGCCGTACAAGAATGCGCGCAGCGCCTGGATCACGAGGATGCGGCGGAGGTCTCGTTCCACACTCAGTTCCTACCAGGTTGATGCGCGCGCGTCGCCCGTCGGCCCATCGGCCAAGTTACTAGGATGTGGCCATGCAGCCGGCAGTCCCGGATCCGCAGATCATCGTCATCTTCGGCGCCTCGGGCGACCTCACGCACCGCAAGATCATCCCCGCCCTGTACAACCTGTTCCGAGAAAAGATGCTGCCCGAACACTTCGCGATCGTCGGATACGCACGTACCGAATGGACGGACGAACAGTTCAGGGAAGAAGCGCGTAAGTCACTCGAAGAGTTCAGCCGAACATCAGTCGAGGACCAATACTGGGGACCGTTCTCCGAGGGTCTTACGTACCGCTACGGGGCGTTCGACGACGAGAAAGCGTTCCACCCGCTGCACGATCACCTCTCCGAGCTGGACGAAGCGAGAGGCACGGAAGGGCGCCGGCTGTACTACGCGGCCACTCCTCCCTCGGCGTTCCCCGTCATCATCGACCGCATCGGCGAATGTCCCAAAGCCGAAGACCGCAGGATCGTCATCGAGAAGCCGTTCGGCCGCGACCTTGCGAGCGCGCGCGCGCTGAGCGAAAAGGTCCACGAAGTCTTCGACGAGAGTCGTGTCTTCAGGATCGACCACTATCTCGGCAAGGAGACTGTTCAGAACCTGTTGGTGTTCCGCTTCGCCAACACGCTGTACGAGCGCGTGTGGAACCGCGACGCGATCGCCCATGTCCAGATCACGGTCGCGGAGGAGGTCGGGGTCGAGCAGCGGGGCGGGTACTACGAAGAAGCGGGCGTGATCCGCGACATGGTCCAGAACCACATCCTGCAGCTGGTGTCGTTCCTCGGGATGGAGCCGCCGGCGTCGCTGGCACCGGAAGCGGTGCGTGACGAGAAGGTGAAGCTCTTGCGCGCCGTCAGGCCGTTTTCGCCCGACGAGACGGTGCTCGGCCAGTACGCGTCGGGGAAGATCGGCGGCACGTCGTTGCCCGCGTACCGGGAAGAGCCCGGAGTAGATCCCAACTCCAAGACGCCCACGTACGTCGCGTTGCGCGCGCACATCGACAACTGGCGCTGGGCCGGTGTCCCCTTCTACCTCCGCACCGGAAAGGCATTGGGGCGGCGCGCTACCGAGCTGACGATCATGTTCAAGGACGTCCAAACGGGGCTCTACCACACGATGGACGTTGACGGGCCGCCGCCGGATCATCTCGTGATCCGCGTGCAACCAGAGGAAGGGATCACGTTTACGTTCCAAGCGAAGGAGCCGGGTCCCGGCTTCACGCCGAGGACGGTCAACATGCATTTCACGTACTCAGACGCGTTCGGCGTCGAGCAGACCGAGGCCTACGAGCGGCTGATACACGACGCGATGTGTGGTGATCACACGCTGTTCACGCGCGCGGACGAGGTCGAGCGCGCCTGGGAGATCGTCACGCCGATCCTCGACGCTCCGTTGCGCGTGGAGCAGTACCCGGCGGGATCGAGAGGACCCGAGAAGGCCGACGTGCTCATCACGCCGAGCCGCTGGCACCTACTGAAATAGAGGGAGGCTCCGATGCAGGTCGGGATGGTGGGACTCGGACGCATGGGCGCCAACATGGCCGAGCGCTTGCGTCACGGCGGCCACGACGTGATCGGCTACGACCACGACCCCGCGGTCTCCGAGGTGGCCACGTTGCAAGAGCTCGCCGCAAAGCTGTCGGCCTCGCGCGCCGTTTGGATCATGGTGCCGGCCGGTGACGCCACCGAACAGACAGTGCAGACGCTTGCAGGGCTGCTCGAACCCGACGACGTCGTGATCGACGGCGGGAACTCCAACTTCCGCGACTCGATGCGGCGCGCCGACGAGCTTGCCGAGCGTGGCATCCACTTCCTCGACGCGGGAACCTCCGGCGGCATCTGGGGTCTGAAAGAGGGGTACTGCTTGATGGTCGGCGGTATCGAGAGCGAGTTCCGCCGCATCGAGCCGCTCCTTGCGACCCTCGCGCCCGAGAACGGGTACGCGCACGTCGGTCCGGCGGGCGCGGGTCATTTCGTGAAGATGATCCACAACGGGATCGAGTACGGGATGCTGCAAGCGTATGCAGAGGGCTTCGAGATCCTGAAGGGCTCGCAGCTGTATCCCCATCTGGATCTGCACCAGATCGCCGAGGTCTGGCGGAACGGCTCCGTGGTCCGCTCCTGGCTTCTCGACCTCGCGGCGCGCGCGCTGGCCGCCGACCCCGGGCTCGAGCAGATCAAGGGGTACGTCGCAGACTCCGGCGAGGGACGCTGGACCGTTCTCGAAGCGATTGAAGAGAACGTGCCGGCTCCGATCACTGCTCTGTCCCTCTTCGCGCGCTTCTCGTCCAGACAGGATGACTCCTTCGCGATGAAGATGATCGCGGCGCTGCGGAATGAGTTCGGCGGTCACGCGGTCGTCAAGGAACAGTAGTGATTTACGACGTTTCGCTCGGCATCGGACCCGACATGCTGACGTGGCCGGGGGATCCGCCCGTCGAAGTCGACCCGGCCAGGCGGCTCGCGAAGGGCGATCCCGCCAATGTGTCCGAGCTTCGGCTCGGAACCCACACCGGCACCCACGTCGACCCACCCTTCCACTTCATCGACGGTGGCCGGACGGCCGAAGCGCTCGACCTCACGGTGCTCGTCGGCCCCGCGCTCGTGGCCGACCTCCGTCACGCCGGACCGTCGATCACGCCGGCAGAGATGAACGCGCTTGCCGTACCGGAGGGGACGGAACGCATCCTTTTCCGGACTCCGAACTCCGAGTTGTGGGGGCGGACGCCGGTTCGCTTCCCCGATACGTACACGGCGCTGACGCCCGAGGGCGCGCGCTGGTGCATCGATCGAGGCATCAGGCTCGTCGGGACCGATTTCCTCTCGATCGAGCGCAAGGGCACGCCCGGACATCCCACGCATGTCACGCTTTTGGAGGCCGGGGTGATCATCCTCGAAGGGCTCGACCTCTCCGCGGTCGAGCCTGGCGCATATGAGCTATCCGTGCTGCCGCTGAAGATCCTCGGCGGCGATGGTGCTCCGGCGCGCGCGATCTTGCGCTCGCTTTAGCGCTTTTCCGTCCGTCTCGTCCGGTCCCTCCGCATCTCGTTTCGCGTTCTCTAGCCGGTGCTGGCTACCAACAAAATGACTCGGAATCGCTATACATGCAGACCCCACTGGACGCCGAACTAACACACGCAGCCCAGTGGAATGGAGCGAGTGACCTATGGCCGCAAAGCGTTCAACACAGATGACGATCATCGGCGTTTCGGTTTTCATCATCGGCGCCGGTCTCGTGTTCCTCGGGCTTCACTCGAAGAAGGCCGCGCCGGCCGCCGCGCCGGCGCCGACGCAGTCGGCGCCCGTCGGGACCACGGTGCACGCTGCGGGGGTCGGACCGACCACCGTGCCGATCGTCATCCCGGACGGCTTTAGCGCCGTCGCGGTCAAGCTCGACAGTGTCGCCGGGCTTGCGGGACACGTGGCGCCCGGGGACCTCGTCAATCTGTACGCGACGGTGAAGAGCGGCGACAAGATCAAAGGCTTGACCCCGCCGTACGCGAAGCTAGTTCTATCCAAGGTCCGCGTCCTGGACGTCACCGGAGTCGCGGCGGACGGGAGCGGCGACCCGACGCTCCTGGTCGCGCTCACGCCGGGTGATGCCGAGCGCGCGATCTTCTTCGCGAAGTTCGAATCGATGTGGGCCGCCCTCGTGCCGGCTCAAGCCAAGCCCTCTTCCACCAGCGGCGTGAGCTACGCCAACGACCTGAGGTAGCCGTGGCCAAAATCCTGGTTCTCGACCGCAGCGAAGAGCTGGCTGAGCAGATCCGCTCCTTCGCCGAAGAGCTTCCGAACGACCCCGAAGTTGTTTCGTGCACGAAGATCGGATCGATCGATCACGTGCAGGAGCACGATGGTCCCTTCTCGGTTCTCGTCGCCGGGCCTTCGCTCGGGACGCGCGCAGGTCTCCGTCGGCTGGCGGCGATCCACCGCGAGCAGCCGGGCACCGCGATCGTCGTCGCATTCCAGAACGAGCCGGACGCGTCGCTCCGGGAGATCGTCCAGGTCGGCGCCGTCGACATGGTCGACTACCCGGTCGACGACCTGAGCCTCCGCGCGGCGCTCAAGCGCGCGCTCGAGATGTCACTGCGCATCGGAGCGGTCACGGTGTACGAGCCGATCTATCAGCCCGCCGAAGCGGTTCCGCAGACGCGCAACGCGCGCGTCTTCACCGTGTGCTCGGCGACCGGCGGCTGCGGCAAGACGTTCTACGCCACGAACTTGGCGATGTTCCTCGCTCAGAACTCAAGCGCGCGCGTCGCGCTCGTCGACCTCGATCTGCAGTTCGGTGAGATCACGACGAGCCTGCGCTTGCAGCCGAGCTACACGATCGCGGACGTCTTGAGCCACGAGGACGAGGACGTCGACCTCACGACGCACATCGAGGACTACCTGGTGCAGTACGAGGACAAGTTCTGGGCCCTCCCGGCGCCGAAAGAGCCCTCCCAGGCAGACCGCATCACGCCGACCGAGGTCACGAAGATCCTCGATGTTCTACGGACCCACTACGACTACCTCGTCGTCGACACACCGACGGCGCTCGCGGAGACGGTGCTCGCGGCGTTCGACCTTTCCGAGCACCTGTTCGTGATGGCGACGCTCGACCTTCCGTCGGTGCGCAATCTCGGATTGTTCCTCCAGACCCTGCAGAAGCTCCGCATCTCGTCCGACAACGTCTCGCTGATCATGAACAAGGTGGAGAAGGACGTGGGCATCGACGTCGAGCAGATCACGAAGCTGTTCCCGCAAGGATTCCGTTCGACGCTTCCCTACGCGAAGGAAGTGTCGCGCTCGGTGAACCTCGGCAAGCCGATTCTCGCCGCGCAGCCGGAGGCAGACATCGCGAAGCGGATCGCATCCGGACTCACCGAGTTCCTGCCGCCCGACGCGCGCAGGCGCCTCGAAGAGTCGCCGGCCGCTTCGGGCATCAAGATCGGATCGCTGAGCCGGCTCTTCAAGCGCCGTCTGGTGCAGATCACGGAGTCCGCTCGATGAAGAAGGGCCCCAACAAGTGGAGCGACGCGAAGCGCAAGGTACGCGACCTCGTCTTGGCCGAGATCGGGCCGAAGCTGTCGGGCCCGAAGGCGCTGAAGGGCCCGTCGCTCGAGAAGGAAGTGAAGGCGTGCCTCGACCGGATCCTCCGGCGAGAGGAAGTGCGCATCTCCCCGATAGAACGGCAGCGGTTCCTCGCGGAAGTCATGAGCGACACGCTCGGCTACGGCCCGCTGGACGCGCCGCTGGCCGATCCGAGCATCACCGAGATCATGTGCAACGGCCACGACGAGATCTTTATCGAACGGAACGGGCTGCTCGAAAAGACGGATCTTGCTTTCGCAGACGAAGAGCAGTACCGCCAGGTGATCGACAAGATCGTCTCAGGCGTCGGGCGCCGTGTCGACGAATCCTCGCCGATGGTCGACGCACGCTTGCCGAACGGCTCGCGTGTGAACGCGATCATCGCGCCGCTCGCCTTGCGGGGTTCGGTGCTGACGATCCGGAAGTTCGCCGAGGATCCGTTCACGGCGAAGGATCTGGTCAACTTCGGAACGTTCTCGCTCGAGTTCGTGCACGTGCTTGAGGCGGCCGTTCGCGGCAAGCTCAACGTGCTGATCTCGGGCGGCACCGGCACCGGTAAGACGACGCTTCTCAACGTATTGTCGTCCTTCATCCCCGAGCGCGAGCGCATCATCACGATCGAGGATGCGGCGGAGCTTCAGCTGCAGCAGCCGCACGTCGTGAGCTTGGAAGCCCGCCCCGCGAACGCCGAGGGTCGCGGTGAGGTCAGGATCAGGGACCTAGTCCGTAACGCATTGCGCATGCGCCCCGACCGCATCGTCGTCGGTGAGGTCCGAGGCCCGGAAGCGCTCGACATGCTCCAGGCGATGAACACCGGTCATGAGGGTTCGCTCACGACGGTGCACGCGAACTCACCACGCGACGCGCTGTCCCGTTTGGAGACCATGGTTCTGATGGCGGGATTCGAGCTGCCGGTGCGCGCGATCAGGGAGCAGATCGCGAGCGCGATCAACGTCATCGTGCAGCTCGAGCGCCAGCCGGATGGAACGAGGAAGGTCACGAGCGTCCAGGAGATCCAAGGCATGGAAGGCGACGTCATCCTCTTGCAGGAAGTGTTCAAGTTCCACACGCAGCTCACGTCGGACCGGCGTCAGGTTGGCGAGCTCGAACCCACCGGCCTCCGGCCGAAGTTCGCCGAGAAGCTCGTCAACGCCGGCATCGATGTCCCCGCGAAGATGTTCCAGCGTCCGGGAAGGACCGGCACGGAGCGCGCGGTGCGGATCGGAGCGCCGGCTCGGCCTGGGATGCTTTCGAGAGGGCGCCGCCGGTGACGGCGCTTCTCGCCGCTCTCGCCGTCGGCGCCGGTCTCGCGGTTCTCTGCGTGGCCGTCCTGATGCGCGCGCGCGAGCGCGTGGCTGAGATCGCCGCGATCTTGGACCTGCCGTACGGCGAACAGGACGTCGCGGCGGCCGAGAAGTCGGCGTCGCTCCTTCCGTTCATCGAGCCCGGCATCCAGATGACGAACCGCGCGCTGGAGCGCCTCAACCTGATCGAGAAGATCCGCAGCGAGCTTGCGCGCGCGCGTATCGCGTTGCGTCCGGGCGAATACGTTCTCCTGACGTTCGGAGCAGCCTTCTTCGGCGGCCTCATAGCCTGGCTGATCTCGGCGCAGATCGTCGTCGCGGTGATGATCGCGATGATCATCGTGTGGGCGTCCTGGCGGCTGATCGTGGTCGGCCGCGTGTCGCGTCGCCGGAAGGCGTTCGAAGCGCAGATGCCGGAAGCCTTGTCGTTGATCGCCTCGTCGCTGGAAGCCGGCCACACGTTCCAGCACTCGATCCAGATGATGGTGGAGGAAGCCGCGCCGCCGCTGAGCGAAGAGTTCGGCCGCGTCCTCGCCGAGACTGCGCTCGGCGACCCGCTGCTCGACGCCCTCGACCGGATGTCACAGCGGCTCCAGATCCCGGACGTCGCGTGGGTCGTGCAGGCGATCAGGATCCACCAGACGGTCGGCGGCAAGCTCGCGGAGCTGCTGATGACGCTGGCCGAGTTCATGCGCGCGCGTGAGGAGATCCGGCGTGAGGTTCAAGTGCTGACGGCGGAAGGCCGGCTCTCTGCGTATGTGCTGGGCGGTCTGCCCGTCTTCGAGTTCATGCTCATCAAGACGTTCAACCCGAACTACGAGAAGCCCATGTTCCACGGCGGCGGACTGGTGGCCCTGTGCATCGCCGGCATCTCCGTGCTCTTCGGCATGGCGATGATCAAGAAGCTCGCGAGGATCGACGTCTGATGAGCCTGTTGCCCATCGCTCTCGGCGCACTCTTGGGTATCTCCGGCATCGCCGTCCTCGTGCGCGCGACCGCTCGGCCGCTCGTCGATATCGACGCAGTGCTGGGCGAGCTCGACCGGACGGACGTTCCCGTCGACGAGCTCACAGAGCGCATGGAAATGCCGCTCCTCGCGCGGCTGCTTCAGCCCGTCGGCACCCGCGCGATCGGGCTGGTCAAGTCGCTGCTGCCGAGCAACTATCAGGAGCGGCTGCGCCGCAAGCTGATCGTTGCCGGGCTGAACGAGCGCATGACGCCCGAGGAGTTCATCGCGATCCAGGTTGTAACGCTGGCCGGCGGCGTGCTGTTCGGCTTGGTCCTTGGCTTGGCCGGTGGCTGGAGCAGCACCGGGTCGGTGCGTTCCGTCGTGATCTTCGGCGCGCTGGGCGGGCTTGTTCCGACCCAGATCCTCCAGAAGAGCCGCGAGAAGCGTCAGGTGCAGATCCGCAAGGACCTGCCGGACATCCTCGACCTGCTCGCGATCTCGGTCGAAGCCGGCGTCGGTCTTGAAGGCGCGATCGAGGTCGTCGGTCAGAACTTCGACACGCCGCTCGCCCATGAGCTCGGCCGCATGCTCCGCGAGATGGAGCTCGGCGTCGCGCGCCGGACGGCACTCCAGAACATGAAAGCGCGCATCGAGGTCCCCGACGTCTCGAACTTCGTCCTTTCGCTCGTACAGGCGGACGCGCTCGGCATGCCGATCGGGCGGGTGCTGCGCGCGCAAGCGCACGAGATGCGGCTCAAGCGCAGGCAGTGGGCGCGCGAGCGGGCCGGCAAGCTTCCGGTGAAGATCATCTTCCCGCTCGTGATGTTCATCCTCCCGGCTCTATTCGTCATCGTGCTCGGACCGGCCGTCATGTCGATCTCACACCAGATCCTCCATCACGGACATTGAAAAGCCTCCGGCATCACGTGCGCGGCCGCCTCAAAGATGAGCGCGGCGTCGCGGCGCTGGAGTTCGCGATCGTCGCGCAGCTCTTGCTGCTGCTGCTGTACGGCATGCTGAGCTACGGGTTCGTCTTCGCTCTGGACCACAACCTCTCGCAGGCGTCCGCGGAAGCCGCGCGCGCGACCATCTCGCAGCCGACCACATCGACCGACGCTCAGCTGATCAGCTACGCAGAGACGACGGCACGCAACCAGATCTCGTTCTCGATGGCGAAGACCTACGCGACCGTCACGGCAGAGGTGATCAGCTGCCCGTCGGACTCGTCGCTTCGCTGCATCCACGTGACGATCAGCTATGACTACTCGTCTCATCCCCTCATACCGACGGCGTTCTTGGGAGGGTTGATGCCCTCGACCGTCAGCGCGGATTCCACGGTGGAGTTGGGTTGATCAAACGGTTGCGCAAGGAGGAGCGCGGCGCGATCGCGATCATGACGGCGCTGTCGCTGGCGTTCGTCATCGCCGCCGCCGCTATGGCGATCGATGTGGGTCACACCGTGTGGACAAAGCGTCAGCTTCAGGGCGTCGCGGACATGGCCAGCCTGGACGCCGTGCGCGCGCTCAACGACCTTCGCGACGGCTCTCAGACCCGTTGTGCGCAGGCGCTCGGGTACGCGCAACACGCGGCCACGAGGAACAACTTCAACTACTCGGCCACGGGGAGCTCGCTCAGCATCCAGCTCGGGACCGTCGACCAGACGACGAAGGTGTTCACCATGCTGAGCAACTGCACCGCGGCGCCGCTCGATCCTTCCACGGCAAACGCCGTCCTGGTGACGGTGACGACGACCGCGCCGTTCTCGTTCATGCCCGGCTCCGACCTGTTGACGGCGACATCGACCGCGACCAGTGACGCGAAGGCGCACATCGGGATGGGGACGTGGATCGGCCGCTTCA
>VAWS01000104.1 GCA_005884515.1 Actinomycetota bacterium | reverse complement strand
GACCATGAACGGCAGATGGAAGCCGTCGAAATACCCCATCGCGGCGGCGAGGGAGGAGTAGGCGTCCGGCGCCTCGCCGATCACGAGCGCTTGATTGCAGTAGTTCACGCGCCCGCCGGTCGCGCCGGCGAGGATCCCGTCCTGCTCGAACAATCCGTACTTCGCGCGCGCGAAATACCGCCACGAATCGGCGAACCCGTCGAGCGCGCGCGCCAGGGCATCCATGCGCGAGAAGTGTACGTGCCCGTTCGGACGTGGCGGCCCGGGGCCATCCCGGGCCAGGATGAGGCGCTGTGAGGTCGAGTCGGATCCTGCTCCTTTGCTTGGTGGCCCTTGCGGGGTTCGAGCTCGGAGCCGCGCGCTCATCCGACGTCTTCCGCATCGTCGTCCTGGTGCTGGCCGTCGCGACCGGCACGTGGGTCGTCCGAGGCATCGTCGAGGGCATGCGGCAACCCGGCCCATCCGGCCGGACCGGCCGCCGGCGGTTCGACACGTACTGGCCGGCGCGCTGCTCCCATTGCGGCGCGCGCGGCGGACCGCAGCTCCGCATGGTGGCCGGCCGCGATGCCTACATCTGCGAGCTGTGCCTCCGTCGCGGCGTCGAGCTCCTCGACGCCCCGGACGACATCACTCGGTTCATCTGAACCAAGCCCCCGGGGTAGGCTGCTCGCCCAAAGGGGGGTTTTATGGACGTTGTCGTGCGCTTGCTGCTGACGGTAGCGGGAGCCTTTACGATCGTCGGCACCATCGGCTCGGCGGTTCGTACCGCCATCCTCCCGCGCGCCGTGGCCTCGCGCATCACGCGCCGCGTCTTCAGGACCCTACGCCGATTCTTCGATCTCCGGGTTCGGCGCGCGTCATACGAACGGACCGATCGCATCATGGCCCTCTACGGACCGCTGGCGATCCTCTTCCTGTTGCTCACCTGGATGTCCCTCCTGTTCGCGGCGTTCACCGCGATCTTCTGGGCCAACGGTGTCAGGCCGTGGCGCGAAGCGTTCCAGACGAGCGGCTCATCGCTCCTGACCCTCGGATTCGAACATCCGCACGACGTTCCGAACGTTGCGCTCGTGTTCGCCGAAGCGGCGCTCGGGCTTTTCATACTCGCCTTGTTGATCGCGTATCTGCCGACCGTCTACGCGGCCTTCAGCCAGCGCGAAGAGATGGTCGCTCTCGTCGCGGTGCGCGCGGGAACGCCGCCGTCGGCCGTCGAGATGCTGTCGCGCTACCAGCTCATCGAGTTCCGGCGCGGGCTCGAGGAATGGTGGCCCCGGTGGGAGGAGTGGTTCATCCAGATCGAAGAGACCCACACGTCTCTGCCGGTTCTTGCGTTCTTCCGGTCGCCACAGCCGGGGCAGTCGTGGGTCACGGCCGCGGGGACGGTGCTCGATACGGCCTCGATCGTGTCCTCAACGATGGCAGGTGCCCGCCAGCCCGACGCCGAGCTATGCATCCGTTCCGGCTACCTCGCGCTCCGTCGCATCTCCGCGTTCTTCCGCATCCCGTTCAACCCCGATCCCGCGCCCGACGACCCGATCAGCATCACGCGTCACGAGTTCGATGAGGCGTGCGCGCGTCTCGAGGAAGCCGGCGTTCCGCTGAAGACCGACCGCGACTAAGCCTGGCGAGACTTCTCCGGCTGGCGCGTCAATTACGACGACGTCCTGCTCGGCCTCGCGCTGCTTACCGTGGCGCCGATGGCGCAGTGGACTTCGGATCGCTCGCTGAGCGGCGCGCGTACCGGGTTACAGCTGACCCGTCCGCCGCGGCGGCGGAACCGTCGCTGAGCCTGTTGCGTATGCTGTGCCGTCGACCGAGGGGAGGGCGATGAGCGAACAGATCGAAGTGATCGACAGTCTCGCCGGCATGACCTTGTTCGCCGACCTGACGCCGCCGCAGCTCGAAGCAGTTGCCCACACGTTCGACGAAGACTTCTTCGATGAGGGCATCCGAATCTTGCGCAAGGGCTTCGCAGGCTCGGGTTTCTACGTCATCATCGAAGGCGAGGCCGCGGTGAACCTGGACGGCAAGCAGATCGCGACCTTGTCCCGCGGAGACTTCTTCGGGGACATCTCTGCCCTGCTCGGCGAACTGCCCACCGCAGACGTCACCGCCACACGGCCGCTCCGATGCGCGGTCTTGAGCGCGGACGAGCTGGACCGTTTCCTCCTCGCCTACCCGACGGTTGCCCTGCGTATGTTGAAAGCGCTCGCGCGCCGGATGCGGAACCAGAACACGTGGCGGAACTGAACGAGCGGCCTTTCCCGCCCGGCGAGTACCCCGTCGTCGTCGTCGGCACGGGACCCGGCGGTCTGCAGACGTCCTATTACCTGACACAGCTCGGCGTGAAGCACGCGTTGATCTCAGCAGACGAGCAGCCCGCCGGCATGTTCCAGCGGTTCCCCTTCTTCCAACGGTTGGTGACGTGGTCCAAGCCGCACGCGCCCGTCGAAAAGACCGAGCGCAGAAACGAGTGGTACGACTGGAACAGCCTGCTCTCCGATGACCCCGCGCTCCGCGGCTCGGTGATCGAGTTCATGGATGGCTCGTCGTACTTCCCCTCCCGGCCGGAGATGGAGAAGGGCCTCCTCGCCTTCGCGGAGCGCGCGAAGATCGCCGCGCGCTATGGCTGCCGCTGGGAGTCGACTGCCCGCGCCGGCGACGACTTCGTGCTGACCACCTCCGACGGCGAGTACCGCTGCAGCACGCTCGTCTTCGCGATCGGCATGACGCAAGCGTGGAAGCCGGATATCGACGGGATCGAACTCGTCCCGCATTACGTCGAGATGAAGCCGGCGAAGGAGTTCGCCGGCAAGCACGTCTTCATCATGGGCAAGCGGAACTCCGGCTTCGAGCTCGCCGACGGGCTGCTCCCATGGGCGAAGCAATTGATCTTGGGCTCGCCGCGCCCGGCGAAGCTGTCGATCATCACGCACTCGACGTCGGGTGCGCGCGCGCGCTATATGCAGCCGTACGAAGACAATGCTCTCGGCGGCGGCCACTTCGTGCTCGACGCGGCGATCGAGCGCATCGAGCGGACGGCGGACGGGTACCGCGTCCACACGAGCGGCACGACGAAGCCCGGCGTGATGATCTTCGAGGTCGACGAAGTTGTCGCCGGGACCGGCTTCACCACACCGCTGGGAGACCTGCCGGCGCTCGGCGTGAAGACCTTCTATCAGAACCGCCTCCCTGCGCAGACGCCGTTCTTCCAGAGCGCGACCGTGCCCGGCGTCTTCTTCGCCGGCTCGGTCACGCAAGGATCGATCGGGCTGAAGAAGTACGGCATCCCGAGCAACTCGGCGGCCGTGCACGGGTTCCGATACAACGCGCGTGTGCTGGCGCACCACATCGCAGAGACGCGTCACGGGGTGAAGATCGAGCGACCCTCGGTGGAACCCGGCCGCGTGGTCCAGTACCTGCTGGATGAGGCGACGAACGCGCCGGAGCTCTGGAACCAGCAGAGCTACCTTGCGCGCGTGCTGAACGTTGACCGTGCGCGCGGCATCACGGACGAAGGCATCGTCCCGCTCCAGCACTTCGTCGACGCCGGCGGACCCGATGCCGTCGCGATCACCGTCGAGACGGATGGAACAGGAGACATCCATCCTGCGTTGTACATCAGACGTGACGGAACGACCGAGGAGCGCGTGCTGGCGTCGAACCCGTTGAACGACTTCGCAACGTCGGAGCATCACGCCGAGCTCACGAGTGCGCTCAAGCCGCTCATCGACTAGAAGGGGAAGGCCGTGGCCAATCCAACCGACGACGAGCTGAAGCAGATCTACGCCGACACCAAGACGATCGCGGTCATCGGGGCGTCGAACGATCCGAAGAAGCCCGGGCACAACATCCCCGCGTACCTTCAGACCCAGGGCTACAAGATCATCCCCGTGAACCCAAAGGGCGGTGAGATCTTCGGCGAGCCGGTGCGCGCATCGCTGGCCGACGTCGACGAGCCGATCGACGTCGTCGACGTGTTCCGTCCATCGGAGGAGACGCCGGAGATCGCGCGCGAAGCGGTGAAAGCCGGCGCGAAGGTGCTCTGGCTGCAGACCGGGATCCAGAGCGATGAGGCCGAGCGGATCGCGCGCGAAGGCGGGCTCACCGTCGTTATGAACACATGCATGGGTGCGACGCATCGTCGCCTGGGCTTGGGTCCGGGACCGGACTAAGCGTCAGCGCCGGTATGCATTGAGGTGGAAGAGGTTCCCGCCGCTATCGGTAAGGTACAGCTCTCCGTTGACGCCTTCACCGAAGGACGTGACCGAGTTTCCATCCTTCCCCACCAATGCGCTCGGCCAATGACTGCCCGAGTGTGTGAGCCCCCATATCTCGCCGGTGCAGTAATCCGCATACAGATACAGCCCGCCCATGATGCTCGCTTGGCCCGAGCCCGTGTACACGAAGCCGCCGATGATCGCGCACCGGCCGTTGATGTGTGAGTAGTTGAAGATCGGCGGCGTGAAGATCTTGCCGCTGCAGTACGAGCCGCCGTACGTGCTTACGGTGTTCAGCGTTCCTTCGTAGCAGTCCCAGCCCATGTTGCGCCCGGACACTCCCGGGAGCAGCAGGTCGATCTCCTCACGCGTGTTCTGCCCGACGTCGCCGATCCACAGCGAGCCGTTCCCGCGTTGGAACGAGAACCGCCACGGGTTGCGCAGCCCAAAGAGCCAGATCTCGTTGTTCGCGTAGGACTTGCCGTAGTACGGGTTCGTCGAGGGAACGCAGTAGTGCAACGTTCCGCACGTGTGGTCGACGTCGATGCGCAGGACCTTGCCGAGGAACGACTTCAGGTTCTGCGCGTTACCGTTGGGATCCCCACTGCCGCCGCCGTCGCCGGTCCCGATGTAGAGGTACCCGCCGTTCCACATCTGCAGCTGCCCGCCGTTGTGGTTGCTGTAGGTGGGGTGCGGGATGTTGATGATGCCGTATTCCGACGTGCCGTCGGCCTTGTTGCTCGACGGCGACGCGTGGAACCGCGAGATCTGGAGGTTGCCGCTCAGGTTCGTGTAGTAGACGTAGAAGAACCCGTTGGACGAGAACCGCGGGTGGAACACCAGTCCGAGCAGCCCTCGCTCGCCGCCCGAAAGCACCTTCGTGTGGATGTCGAGGTAGTACGCGCCGAGCAGCCCCGAGTGCGGCGTCCAAACACGGATCCGGCCGGCCTGCTCGACGATGAACAACCGTCCCGATCCGTCGTTCGGGGCCGCCATCGCCACGGGAGAGCTCATCCCTCGCGCCACCGTCCCGAGGCGGACACCGACGTGCGCGGGATCGACGGCGCCGGCTTGTTGCGTAGCGGTTGGGAGGAAGATCGAAAGCAGCGAGATGATGGCGATCGCGGTGGCCGAGCGCGCGCGATGCGGGACGCCGACGGGGAGGCGCATGGGTCGATGATGGCGCCCGCCCGGCCGTGGCGCAAGGGAACGCCCGAGATATCCGACTTCGGTTAGCCTTGCGCGCGATGAGCTACGCGCTGGTGCTCGGCGGCGGCGGGACGGTCGGCGTTTCCTGGTCGATCGGCGTGCTGTCGGCGCTCGCGGACGCGCTCGGGATCGATCCTGCCGGTGCCCACGTCACGATCGGCACGTCTGCCGGTTCGGTCGTCGCTGCGATGCTGCACCGCGGCAAGGGTCTCGGCGGCCAGGTCGAGTACGAACGTCACGCGGGTCCATCGCGCGACGACAGTTGGGCGACCTCGTTCGACATCGGACTCCTGGCCGAGGTCTTCCAGCTCTGGACGACGTCACGCGTCATGAGCGCGGAAGTCGCGCGCCAGATCGGGGAGCGCGCACTGCGAGCGTCCCAGAAATCGGCGGACGAATGGGTCGCGGTTCTCCGGGAGCGGCTGGGCAACGTCGAGTGGCCGCCGGGGGACGTGCGCATGACCACCGTCGATTGCTCGTCCGGCGAGAGGCGCGTATGGCACGCCGGCGACGGGGCCGACGTCGTGCGAGTCGTTTCGGCCTCGTCGGCCGTGCCGGGCTTGATCCCTCCCATCGACATCGGCGATGCGTCCTACATGGACGGCGGGGTCTGGTCGCTCCTCAACGCCGACCTCGTCAAGGGAACCGGTGTGACGGACGTGCTGATGCTCGCGCCGCAGGCCGGAGCCGGCGTGCTGGCGCCGGGCGCGATGGAGGACGTGAAGCGCGAAACCGCCGAGCTGGCCGGTGACGGGTTCCGCGTGCACGCGCTCGTGCCCGGGGAGGGATACGAAACCATCGGCCTGAACGCGATGGATGCAGCGTTGCGCGCGCCAGCGGTGGACCTCGGCCTGCGCGAAGGCGCCGACTGGGCGAAGCGTCTGACGGAAGAGGGCTTCGAGGTCTAGTAGCGAGGCTGGTCGCCGAACATTTCCCCGAGGCGCGCGGCGACGTCGAGGTCACCCTTCAGCTTGATCTTCCCTTCCATCAGCGCGAGGCCGCCGTTGATCTCGCCGGCGGCGACGCGAAGGAAGACCGGCAGGGGAGCGCGGACGACGAGCTTCGGCGAGTCTGCTGCGCCGGGCGTCGCGCGCGCGGCGCCGTCGGCGATCGACATCGCCCACGTGTGCACCGAGCCGTTCACTTCGAGCTCGTACTGGATCGCGCCGGTGAAGTCTTGCGCGCGCGCGGGAACGAACGCCGCTTGCATCCCCGCGAAGATCATCGCGACGGCGTCGTCGGATCCGAACGCGGTGATGAGCTCCTCGTCGCTCTTGCCTTTGATGAACGGGGCGAGCGGCGAATCGGCGCCCTCGCTTTGCCCGCGCGGACCTTCGTCTCGCACGGTGACGACGTAGTCGGGTTGCGGTGCGCGCGCGGGCGCCCGACGTGAGAGCGCTTTCTCGCACGCCTCGGCAAACCGCTCGCGCTTGGCGGCGTCGACGGCGTCGGCCTGCTCGGCGAACAGCGGCATGACGCGCGATGCGAACAGCCCCAGCGACTCGAGCACGTGCTCGTGCTTGTTGCGCCCCGCCTGCAGCACGAAGATCACTTGGTCGACGCCGGCGCGCTCGTATCGCTGCACCAGCTCGGTTATCTGATCGGGCGTTCCGATCGCGCCGCGCAGCGAACCGAGGCCCTGCTCGAACAGCTTCACGCCGAGCGGCTCGCCTTCCGCCGCGATGATGTCGCGCGCGAAGCCTTGCTCGGCCCGGTGCTCCTGGAACTCCTCCCAGAGGTTCGTGCGCGCCGGCTCGTGCTCGCCGAAGACGTAGTAGTGCGCGAGCGAGTAGCCGAAGAAATGCCCGCCGTCGATGCCGCGCTCGATCGCGGTCTGTTCGTCTTCGTGGCACATCATCGGCAGCACGACGGCGACGTTCGGATTGACGGCGAAGCCGATGGGGACGCACTCGTCCGACGCGAGGATCGAGTAGTACTGGTCCGCCCACTCCTTGGCGTCTTCGGGTTCGACGAACGCGAACGACAGCGCGCCGATCCCTCGCTGCGCCGCCATCAGGATCGTCTCGCGGCGGCTGCACGCGACCCACAGCGGCGGATGCGGCTTCTGTTTCGGCTTCGGGATCACATTGCGCTGCGGCATGTCGAAATATGTGCCGTGGTGGCCGGCGAAGGGCTGCTCGACGAACATCCGCGTGATCGCGTCCAGCGCTTCTTCCCACTGCGCGCGCTGCACGATGCCGTGCCCGAGCCGGATCCGCTTCGTCCGCTGGCTCGCCGCGGCGAGGAACACCTCCGGAGCGCTCGAGTGCGAGTACTCCTCGAGGAAATGGTGCTCGACCTCCCAGACGTAGTCGAAGCCGAGGCGGTCGGCGAGCTCGATCTGGTCGAGCGCGTCCTGCATGATGCGCTCTTCGGCGTCGGGATCCCAGGGCCGCGGGAGCTGGTGCTCGTAGAAGAGACCGAACCTCATCGCGCGCGTTTCCTCCCTTCGACCTCGCCGCTTTGACCCCGCCGCTGTGAATGAACGATATTCATTTTCTCGTCGCAGCCTCAAACTCGGGAGGGGATATGGCGTTCGTCCAGACGGTGCTCGGGCCCATCGACGCTGCAGAGCTCGGCCCGACGCTCATGCACGAGCACATCCTGTTCTCGTACCCGGGCGACGAGCTCGACCCGACCGGCACGTGGACGCGCGCCGAAGCGCTCGCGGTGGCGACGGAGCGGATGGAGCAGCTCAAAGAGCACGGCGTGAAGACGTTCGTCGATCCGTGCGCGATCGAGATGGGCCGCGACCCCGAGCTGATGGCCGAGGTTTCCCAAAGGACGGGGATGCAGATCGTGTGCGCGACCGGTTTCTACAAGGAAGAAGCCGGCCTGCCCTACTACTGGCGCGTGCGCTCGGCGGAAGAGGTCGCAGAGCTGTACCTGCTCGAGATCGAGAAGGGGATCGCGTCGACCGGCATCCGGCCGGGGATCATCAAGTTCGCGTCGAGCGACCCGATCACCGAGCACGAGCGGACGGTGATGGCGGCCGCGGCCATGGCGGCGCGCGAGTCGGGGTTGCCGATCATCACCCACTGCGAGAACTCGATCGGAGCCGAGGTCCAGCAGGATCTGTTCACGGAGAACGGCGCCGACCTCGCGCGCACCATGATCGGACACCAGGATCAGGCGGACAAGGCGCAGCAGCTGATCGACATCGCCGCGCGCGGCTCCTTCGTGGCGGTCGACCGCATCGGGCTCGAGATCCTGTCGCCCGACGATCACCGCGTCGCGATGATCAAAGCGGTGCTCGACGCCGGCGCCGGCGACCGCTTGTGCTTGAGCCAGGACCACATCTGCTCACTCCGGTCGCCGCGCTTCCCCTTCAAGATCCCCGAGCACCTGCAGGCGGTGGCGGAGCAGCTGCTCCCGTTCGTGCTGGATCAGATCTACCGGCGCCCGCACACGTTCATCTTCACGGACTTCCTGCCGAAGCTGGAGGCCGCCGGAGTGGCGCGCGCGACGTTCGATGCGATCTTGACCGACAACCCCCGGCGGCTCTTCGGCGGATGACGCGCCCGTTTTGTCCTCGCGGCAGACTTTTGAATATGGTTCAAAAATGGCCACGGGTGAGGGCCGCTCGACCGTAACCCAACCGACGTCGCGATCAGACCGCCGCAAGGCTGCGACCGCCGCGGCGATCATGGAGGCTGCCGAGCGGCACTTCCTCGACAAGGGCTTCCACGGCACGAAGATCGAGGACGTCGCGACCGACGCCGACGTGGGCACCGGCTCGATCTACGTCCACTTCGGAAGCAAGGAAGGCTTGTACCTCGCGTTGATCGAGCGCGCGCTCCACGTGGAAGAGGGCTACCTGGCTGCCGCGTTCGACCCTGCGAAGACCCCCGGCGAGCAGCTCATCGCGGCCGGCGACGCGTACCTTCGCTTCTACGTCGAGCACCCCGGCTACTTCCGGATGCTCGCATTTCCCTACTTCGACACCCGTCCGAATGCCAAGGCAGATCCCACGGCCGCCCGGGTGGCCCAGCTGGCGGAAGCCCAGGTCACGCGCCTGGCGCGCGCGATCGGCGACGCCGTCGACGCCGGGCTGATCCGGAAGGTCGATCCGTGGCGCGCGGCGAAGTTCATGTGGGGGGCGTGGGTCGGAGTGATCGCGCTGAACCTCCGCCCCGACCGCCTGCGGATCAAAGATGACGAGCTTGCCTCGGTTCTTGCGGAAGGGCGCGCGATGATCACGTTCGGCTTGTCAGCCGTTCAGCCGGTCGAGCCGCGGCGAAAGCGCCGCAGTATCAAGAGGCGCTGACCGTATGGCACAAGCCGTCGTCGATCCCCGTCCGGCGTCCGATACGTCGGGGTACGCGACGTTCTCCCCACGCCTCGCTCCATCGTTCATCGTGGCCGGCGGACTCCTGGCGATCGCCGGCGGGCTCGGGTTGTGGGTGCGCGTCACGAGCGTTACTGCGGGCACCGTCCACCAGTCCGCCAGCCTGACCGGCGCCGGCAGCGTGACCGGCTGGTTCATCGCCGCACTCGGCATCGCCGCCGTCGCCGCATCGATCGTGCGTTTCCCGAGCAGCCGGTGGCTGGGCCTTGCGGTCTCGATCGCCGTCGTCACGCTCATCGCGCTTCGCGTCGCGGACCTCAGCCGCGTCGCTTCCACGATGGCGTTCCGCGCCGGCGCGCGCGCCGGGGTCGCGTTCACCGCGTACCACGCCGGGTTCGGCTGGGGCGCGTGGGTGCTGACGCTCGCCGCCGTGGCGCTGTCCCTCAGCGTCGTCGTCTCGCTTCTGCGGTGGCTCGACGAGCGGAAGGGGTACGCGACGTGAGGTCGCGAAAGCTCGTCGCCCTGCTCTCCGCAGGCCTTCTGACCTTGGTCGCGTGCAGCGCCGGGACGACCGTGGTTGCGCGCGGGATCGGCGGAGGCCCCGCCGTCGCTCCGGGTCCGACCTCAACGGCGCCGGTCCTGTCGAAAGGCGGCGTGCGCAACGAGAACCTCGGCATAGCGCCGCCGGGAATCTCGGCCGGCGGGGCCGTCCGCTGCGCCACGAACTCCGATCCGTCGCAGGGATTCACGGCGAGCACGATCAAGTGGGGGACGATCATCCCCCTCAGCGGCACGTTGCGGCCGCTCGGCGAGCAGACCGCGCGCGCGATGCAAGCAGCGGTGAATCTACTGAACCAGTCGGCCCGGCTGAGCGCCGTCTCGCCCGACTGGAGCTGCCCGACGCGACCCGGCATCTACGGGCGAACCGTGCAGTTGAAGATCTTCTCGTTGCAGTCGAACACACCGGAAGAGGCGCTCGCAGGGATGCGTCGGCTGATCGACGTGGACAAGGTTTTCATGGTCCGCGACTGCTACCTGGAGTCGAACCTGATGGGACCGGCGACGCAGTACCAGAACTCCGCAGGGGTACCCGGCGTCTGGTGCTACTTCTCGGAGATGGCCCAGCCGCAGCTCGCGCCGTGGAACTTCTCGCCCGGCACCAGCTCCGATGCGACGGTCGCGATCCACGCCGGGTATCTGATGAAGACGCTCGGGAAGACGCGGCTCGCGATCCTCGCCGACCCGTCGGTGGCCGGCAACCTCGTCGCGGTGGTCAAGCGCGTCGCCGCGCACTACGGCCACCCGATCCCCGACGGGTGCATCGTGTACACGAAGGCGCAGGACACGTCGAGCGGCATGCGCTCGCAGATCACGCAGATCCACGGCTGCTACGGGTCTCGATCTCAGCCGGACGCCGTGATGGCGCTGGACGCACTGAACGCCACGTTCGGCGCGCTCGAAGCGAAGGACGAGAACTGGCGCGGCGCCGATAACGGCGTCCAGTGGGACTGCTCGGGAACATCGTGCTGGGTCACCTCGCTGGCGCAGCTGTGCGGCGACGCGTGCGCCGGCATGACGACGGACTGCGCGACGCTTCCGTGCGTGCCGTGGGCGGATCCGGTCAAGTACCCGGCGACGAGATTCTTCCGCGATTGGCGGCAGCGTGGGGGCCTGACGGGCGATCCGGAGGACATCCTGACGTACGCGCCGATCGCGATCACCGCAGGAATCAGCTTATGGCTGTGGGCGACCGGACCGAACCTTTCGCGCGCGAACTTCCGCAACACGATCGCGAACCTGCACAACTTCGACTCAGGCATCGGGCCGATCTTGAACACCTCGACCTACGACCACTTCGGTGGGCGCAGCGTCTGGATCATCAAGTTCACCGGGTCGGCGCCGTGGTTCGACGACGTGTCGCACGGATTCGTCACGCTCGACCAAGTCGGCGTCCCCGACTCGTTGGCAAGAGGCTGATGAAGGCGCCGGCGCGGGTGCTCGCCGGCCTTGCCGCGGCATTCCTGCTGTGCGCCGGTCTGCCGGCTGCGCGCGCGTCAACGCCGCTCGTCCTCACGTACTCGATCCGCGAGGCGCGCGCGTACGCGTTCAAGGTCTCGCTGTCGAAGCAGGAGCTGCAGCTGGTCCCGCCCTGCGACCCGAGCAAGGACCCGTACGGCTGCGACACGAGCCAGTACGCGCACGCGCCGAACTGTCCGGCGAACCTTGCGCTCGGGCGGACGAAGCCGGGGCCGGAGCCTGCGCCGCCGGGCAACGCCGTCCTCGTGACCGGCGGTGCGTCGAACCACGTCGGCGACGAGCCGAACCAATCGAGCCCCGTACGGCTCAACAGGCTGCTCGCGCTCGGACGGCTGGGGGACAGCGGCGCCTTCCCATCGGCCGGCGGCTTCGCGTCGGATCAGTACGTCGACCTCAGCGGTCGGCGGACGCCGGCCGCACACACGCAGAGCGAGGCGTTCTCGAACCTTCCCGACTACGAAGAACGGTGCTATCCGACGCCGGTCAACCCGTCGTCCTGGGAGCACTTCCTCTCACGCTCGGGCGATGGTCCGGCCACGTATCACCTCGCCGAGTGCTTCGGCAGCCAGTGCACGTTCGGCGCGGGCGTTTCGGTCGAGCACGCGTTGTCGCTCGTCGACCTTCACGAGAAGGCGGGTGAGGTCTTCGGATCCGTGCAGTCTGAGCTGCAAGGCCTCGATCTGATCCCGGGCGTCGCGAAGATCGATTCGCTGGCGACCTATATATCGGTCCAGAGCGACGGGACGACCAAGGACCTCAGGTGGACGGTCGCGACCACGGTTTCCGGGCTGACGATCGCCGGACAGAAAGTCGCGCTGCCGGCCGGGGCATCCATCCCCATCCAAGGCGTCACGATCGGCATCGTTCCATCGTTCGTGCTTCCCTCCGACGGCGGCCATGCGATCTCGATCGTGGCGCCCGGGCTCGCCGTCATGAGCGACCAGCAGAGCGTGTTCTTCGGCGGTGCCGAGCTGTACGGGACGTTCGATCGCGAGCCGCCGGCGTCGTTCAACCCGTTCCCGCCGTCAATCGTCCCGCCGCAGGTGATCCCCTCGATCGCTCCGCCGCCGGTCGTTCCGATCCCGCCGACCACGGTGCCGGTGAGCCAGACCGCGCCGGCTCCGGAGTTCGCGATCCGCATGTACGACACCGGACAGGCCGCGGTCGTGGCGATCCTCGCTGCGGGCGCGGCGATGCTGCTGCTCATCTTCGTCCGATGGTCGCGCCGGTGGGCCTGGGGACGGCGCGTCGGCGCCGTCCAGCCGCTCAAAGGTCTCGACTGGTTATACCGGGCATTCGTGAAGACATGATCGCCGCGCATCCCGTTATCCAAGTGACCGCGTTCGGCCTGTCGTCGGGCGCGACGTTCGGGCTGCTCGCGCTTGGGTTGGTGTTGATCTACCGGACGACCGGCGCGATGAACTTCTCGCACTGGGCGATCGGGCTGCTCGCCGTCATCGCATACCTCTACCTCGCGAACGAGGGCGTGCCCGTGGTGCTTGCGATGCTGCTCGCGCTGGCGCTGAGCCCGATCGCGGGGATCGCCGCGTACCGGCTCGTCTTCCGGAAGATCCCGCGCGCGAACCAAGTCGTGACGATCCTGATCACGATCGGGATCGCCCAGCTGTACGCGTCGCTTGCTGCGATGGTGCTCGGTTTCAAGCAGTTCACTCGGCTGCCGCCGTGGCTCCCGCAGGGCAAGGTTTCGTTCGTAGGGACGCAGCTGAACACGACGGACGTCGTGACGATCGCGCTCGCCGTAGGGATCGCCGCCGGCTTCCTGGCCTGGTTCCGCTTCACGCGTACGGGACGCGCGCTGCGTGCGGTCGCGCAGAACCGCGAAGCGGCGATGCTGGCAGGCATCGACGACGTCCGTTCGAGCACGATCGCGTGGGGGATCGGTTCGGCGCTGGCGGCGCTTGCGCTGCTGCTGGTACTTCCCCACGTCGCCGGCAAGCAAGGCGGCCTTATCACGACTTTCGACATCACGCCGTTCGGGACGTTGCTGATCCCGGCGTTCGGAGCCGCTCTGGTCGGTGGCCTGGTCAACCTCCCGATGGCCCTCGCCGGCGGCTTCGCGTTCGGACTCGTGCGCGAGCTGCTCGTCTTGGCGCCGAAGCCGTGGAGCGACCTGCGCGCGGTCGCCGCGGCGCTCCTGATCCTGCTGCTGTTGGTCCTGCGAACGGAGCGCTTCTTCGTCACGGCACAGGAACGTGAGGCGCTCGAGGCATGACCGAGCACGCGGTAGAAGTCGCGCAGCCGCTCGAGCTGCCCGCGGTCGTCCGCCGCCGTTTGACGAGCGCGGAGCTCGCCGGGCTGGCGGGGCTGGGTGCGATCGCGCTTCTGCCTATCCCGTTCGGCAGCTTCGGATTTTTCGTCGGCCAGTACGCCCTCATATACGCGATTGACGTATTCCTTCGCCGGCATCGGCGCGATGGTCACCGGCGTCGCGATGGCGTCGTGGGGTTGGCCGTTCTGGCTCGCGCTGCCACTCGCCGCCGCAGCAACGATCCCCGTGTCGATCATCGTCGGCGTCACCGCCGTACGGTTGAAAGGCCTGTACCTCGCGATCGCGACGCTGACGTTCGCCGATGCGCTGGGCGAGACGTTCTTCAAATACGGCAGAGTGACCGGCGGCCAGTCTGGATGGATCGTGCACCGCCCGTCGCCGTTCCGTTCAGACGCGTCCTATTACGTGCTCCTGCTCGCCGTTGCGATGGCTCTTGTGTGGATGGTGACCGGGCTCCGGTCCTCGCGCGTCGGGCGCGCGATGCTGGCCGTGCGCACGAACGAGCGCGAAGCGCAGGCACTCGGGATAAACGTCTACAAGACGAAGCTCACGGCGTTCTTGATCAGCGGGGTCCTCGGTGGGATCGGCGGCGCCTTCCTCGCGTTGCTGCTTACGAGCGTGACGCGATCGGCGTTCCAATCGCCGCTCGTCGAAGCGACGTCGATCCTGCTTGTGACGGTCGTCGTCGTCGGCGGCATCGACCGCGCCCTCGGCGCGTTCCTCGGTGCGGTGGCTCTCGTTGTGCAGCAGCAGGTATTCCAGGGGGCGCGCTTCTTCTTCGCCTACTTCGGCATCTACAGCGCGGCGCTGCTCGTGCTGTTCCTTCTGTACCGGCCCGGCGGGCTCATGCAGGTGGCGCGTCTGCAGTGGCGGCTGATCCGCGCGCGCCCGCGCGTCGGCATCGCCGCCGCGGCGGCGATCATCGGGCTGAACGTCGGGCTTGCCTGGCTGTTCGTGAGGCTGTCGTGAGCGCGCCGCTGCTCGAAGTCCGCGATCTCACCGTGCGATTCGGAGGGATCACCGCCCTGGACCACGTGAGCATCGACGTTGCGCCCGGAGAGATCGTCGGGCTGCTCGGACCGAACGGCGCCGGCAAGACGACACTCTTCAACGTCATCAGCGGGTTCCAGAAGCCCGATGAAGGGCGTATCACGCTACGCGGAAGAGACATCCAGCACCTGTTGCCGTACGAGCGAGTCGCCGCCGGGCTCGGCCGCACGTTCCAGCACGTGCGGCTGTTCGCGAACCTGACCGTGCGCGAGAACCTCCTCGTGGCGCAGCATCGTCATCTGTCCTCGGGGTCGTTGTCGGCGATGCTGCGATTACGCGCGTGGCGCCGCGACGAGGAAGAGGCGCTCGCGCGCGCGGAGCGCATGCTCGACCTGATCGACCTGCGCGCGTGGGAGGCCGCGTACCCGCAAGCGCTTTCCTACGGAACCACGCGCTTCTTGGAACTGGCGTCGGTGTTGTCGCTCAACCCGAAGGTGCTGCTGTTGGACGAGCCGGCATCGGGCATCCAGCAGAAAGAAGTCGAAGCGCTCGGTCCGATGCTGCGGCGTATCCGCGACGACACCGGCTGCTCGATCGTCTTGATCGAGCACGACATGAGCTTGTTGCTCAGCCTATCCGACCGCGTATACGCGCTCGATTTCGGCCGTGTGATCGCAGAAGGATCGCCGGCGGAGATCACCCAGGATCCGCAGGTGCTGTCGTCGTACCTGGGCCGCACGCGGAGGGCGCATGCTTCGGCTTGACAACGTGCACGCGTTCTACGGGCCGGTGCAGGTCTTGTTCTCGATCGACCTCGAAGTGAACGACGGCGAGATCGTCGCGCTGCTCGGAACGAACGGCGCGGGCAAGACCACGATCCTCCGCGTGATCTCGGGCGTGAAGCACCCGGCGCTCGGGGACGTGGTGTGGAACGGGGAATCGATCAAAGGACTGCGCCCGCCCGACGTGCTTCGCCGCCGCATCGTGCAGATGCCCGGCGGGCGCGGCGTCTTCCCCGGCATGAGTGTTCAAGAGAACCTCGAAGTCGCCGGGTTCTCGTTCGGCCGCGACTCCGAGCGGTTGCGCCGGCGGATCGAAGCGGTGCTCGAGTTCTTCCCTTTGCTGGCCGACCGGCGCCGCCAGGTTGCGGGTAGCTTGTCCGGCGGGCAGCAGCAGATGCTGACGCTGGCGAAGTCGTTCATCGTCGAGCCGAAGCTGCTGCTCATCGACGAGCTTTCGCTTGGCCTTGCGCCCAAGATCGTGGAGGAGCTGCTCGAGATCATCATTCGCCTGAACCGCGACGGCGTGGCCGTCGTGCTGGTCGACCAGCACGTCGACTTGGCATTGAGCATCGCGAACAGGGCATATTTCCTCGAGCGCGGTGAGATCCGATTCTCCGGCCCGGCCAAGAAGCTGCGGGGGAGAGACGATCTTCTCCGATCGGTGTTCCTCGCAGGCGCGCGCGCATAGCGCAACGACGAAGGAGAGACAGATGGCAGAGATCAACCTCGACGGCATCCCCGAAGAGCAGATCGCGGAAGCGCTGAAAGGCGCGACCGACGAGCAGGTCCTCGAAGGGTTTCGCGCCGTCGGCGTGAAGGAGTCGCTCGACCGGACGTTCCACACGATGCAGGAGCACTTCCTGCCGGAGAAGGCCGAGGGAGTCGCGGCCGAGGTCCAGTGGGTGGTGACCGATCAGAGCGAGGAGTTTCCGTACCTCGCGTCGATCGCCGACGGGAAATGCACGATCACGAGCGGCAAAGGAGCGTCGCCGCGTGTGTCGCTGACGATGGACCTCGTCACGTTCGTGCGGCTGATCATGGGTCAGGCGCAAGGGCCGCAGCTGTTCATGACCGGCAAGCTCAAGGTCGCCGGCGACCTGATGTTCGCTCAGCGCGTGAGCGGCTTCTTCGCGGCAGCCTGATGGCCGTCGGGCAACACAACCTCGCGCGCCTGGGTGAAGAGTCGTTCGCGCGCCTCGGCGATCACGATTCGCTGCTGTTCGAGGGCACGTGGTACCGGAGCGGCGAGCTGTACGAACGCGCGCGGCGTTTG
>VAWS01000061.1 GCA_005884515.1 Actinomycetota bacterium | reverse complement strand
CGGGGTCCGCGCTGCCGACGGCCGACACGACGTGGCCCCCTTCGCGGATCGTCTCCGCGAGCCGGGGCAACGACCGTCTTGTCACCCCTCATGTCTGCGACGACGTTGACGCCGCCGGGGTACCGACCGGCAACGGCGTCCACCACGTCGTCCGATGTGTAGTCGATCACGTCTGCTGCGCCCAAGCTCCGCGCATACGCGACGTTGTCTGTGCTACACACGGCAACTACCGTCGAGCCACTGCTGGCAGCGAGCTGGACGAAGTAGGTGCCGACGCCACCGGTCGCGCCGATGACGACGACGATGTTGCCGGCCTGAGGGGTGATGGCGTCCATCATCACCAGTGCAGTGATGCCGGCGACGGGGATCGCAGCAGCGCCGGTGTGCTCGAGCCAGGAGGGCTTGCGCGCGATCGTTCCGTTCGACATCGTCGTGAGCTCGGCGAGGGTCCCCTCACCCAAGACAATCTTCCCGACAGACCCAAACACGTCGTCGCCGACGGCGAGCTCATCGACACCGTCACCGACCGAATCGACGGTGCCCGAGGCGTCCATGCCCGGGACCAGCGGGAAGCGATGTTGCATCCGGCCTTCCATATGCCCGTTGACTACCGCGCTGTCGAACGGGTTCAAGCCGGCGGCGGCGACTTTGATACGCACCTGGCCTTCGGAAGGCTCCGGGACCGGCAGGTCGTGGATCGAGCCGGGCTGTCCCAGCGTGTCGAGAGCGAATGCTTTCATGACGGCACCTCCTCGATTCGCCGAACGCAGCCCAAAGCACCGTCATTCCCACTCGGGAAGGCCGACCGCAGCGCTCAGCGGACGAAGATCGGTGAGGTCAGCGATTCCATCAGCAGGTCGTCCGCGCACAGCGTGCTCTTGAGCTGCTCGAGGATCGGATCGCAGGTTTGCTGCCTGGCGGCGCGCGCGTCCGGTTCGAGCAGCTCCGCGCGGACGAAGGAAGCGGCCGTAGGGAGCCCATTCAAGCCGGGTCGGAACGTGTAGCTCGTCGAGGCGCCGAGCGTCACGTCCGTGCTCCCGGCATCCGTGACGATGCGCAGGATGCTTCCCGGCAAAGCCCCTACCGTTCGCGCGCGGAACGTGGATCCGGGACGCGTCTCCGAGCCGGCGATCGCCTCGAACACACCGTCTCCATTTCCATCGGCTTCGAGCAACAGCTGCGGGCCGAGGAGCGCAGGCGGCAGCGCCGAAACGAACGTGTGGTGCGCGCGTATCCCGTCGAGCACCCCTTGCACGGTGAGTGCGCGGACGAAGACCCACGTCGTCGGCTCACCCACGCCTTGTGCGGGATCGGTTATGACCCAGTGACTGTCGCTGCCTCCGGTTGCGCCGACCTCGTAGCCCGCGCGGAGGAAACCGTCGTACCAATCGAGCGAGAAGTTGTTGTCGTTGCTCGCCGGGAACGGGTGCTGGTAGATCCAGGGCCCGATGTTCCAGACTTCCACCGTATCGGGAACGACGGTATGGCCGAACTTCGAAAGCCAGCTCATGTCGCTCGGATGATTGATCTGAAACACGCCGCCGTTCGCGCGCAACGCGTCGGCGAGGGCGGTCTCTCCGGCCGCGGACTGGTCGGTGACGTCGTGGTCGCACTCCACCGTCGCACCCGCGATCGGCCCGGTGTTCGAGTAGCAGGCGCGCGCACCGAGCATCTGCACGTGCCCAGGCTGCGAGTTCTCGTACGCGGGGATGGCGACGAAGCTCGGGTGAGCAGCACGCCAGGCGAGCTCGTCGGGATCGGTTTGATTGACGACGTTGTTGTGATCGCTGATCGTCAGGAAGCTCAAGCCGCGTGAAAGCGCTTCCCCAAATCGTTGGGCTGGAGTGAAGCTCACGGTGTAGGGGGCGTCGCACGACGTTCGAGCAGCTCTGTTCGGCGTGCTCGGATCCCATGCCTGCGTCGGCGTGATGCAGGTGTCGTGGCCGTAGATCGTGTGCACGTGCAGGTCGCCGGCCACCCAGAAGCCTTGCGGCGGTTTTGGACCGTTCGCTGCGTGCGCCGCCTGGGTCGCCAAGGCCGACACGGCTATCGCAACGATCAGACGTCGTCTCAAAGGAGTCACGCGTCGGGATTTCGCTGCGCGCCCGCCCGTTCCCTCTTCCGAGGCGAGTCGGATGCGGTCTCGCACGCGAAACTCCTATCCAGATCACAGGGCCTTGCCAGATTCGGGGAGCAGGATCGGATGGACCACCGAAGGGGAGGATGGATCGATGAGGGGACTCCGCAGAGGGATCGTTTCGCTCGCGCTCGCCGGCGCGCTCGCGACCGGCGGGTTCATCGGCGGGATGATGCTGTCGGGCGGCGCAGCCACGGCCGCCACCGGTGGGACCACCACCGCGCTCACGGGCACGGCCGTTGCCGCGACGGCCTCGCCGAGCACGACCCCGAAGTCCAACGAGAGCGCTGCGCACGAGAAGCAGGAAACCACCGCGCAGGAGCAAGCTGAGAACTCGGGGACGGCCCGTCACAACTGCCCACGCCCGTCGAGCAGGACGAGCGCGACCGGCACCAGCTCGAACGTGTAACCGCGGGAAGCGCTCAGCGCCTAGGACGCTTCCGCTTTCTTGAACGCTGCCTTCAAGGATGCCTTCACGGGCGCGCCTTTGGTCACCTTGATGAGGCCGAGCGCGAAACGGCCCATGGCCGAGGTCGGCGAGCGGCTCCAGACGATGTGCACGCTGGTCCCGCCGCCTTCTTTCGGATTTAGGTGCGCTTCGAGGAAGCTCCCCGGGGCCGAGAAGTTGCTCTCGATCACTTCCCACCGGACGATCCCGGGTCGCGACCAGTCGTAGCGCTCTCGCGCCCACACGTTGGGCCGCTTGTTTCCCTCACGGATCTCGGCGGACGTCTCGCCGATCGAGTACACCTTGTACTGGTCCCGCCCGAGGCCGGGCCACGTGTCGGGCCGGCGATCGGAGAAGTCGAGCAGCATCGCTTTCACTTTCTCCGGCGGCAACGCCGTATCGACGTCGAACTCGATCCGGGCCACTGCATCCCCCTCGTCCATCCGATCCGGCTGCGATCGGGTGCGAAGCCTAAGTGCGCCTTCCGTTCATCTCAAGTTTTCCTAACGTCGCCTCCCGGCGACGGTGAAGTTGACCTCCGGTCCTTATGCTCATCGCGGACGCTCGGCCGCTAGAAGGAGTCACCGATCGCGACGAGACGTCCACCCCCCGCGCCCGTGCCGCCGGACACACCGGCGCCCGTCCCAGTGCGCGAGCAACCCGTCCGAAGCCGCCCGTCGAAGAAGGTCATCGCAGGGATGCTCGCCATCGCTGCGATCGCTACCGTCCAAGCCGCCCTGACCGGGGCGCCGGCAGCGCGCACGCCGGGCTTCGACGAACGCCGGTACGAGCTGTGGGCGACCAACCTGTACCGGCTGGGCTTCTACGGCGACACGGCGACGTCGAAGCTCGCGAAGGAAGAGCTTCGCTCGGTGCCGTACTCGGCGTACGTGCCGCCGGGCTATCCGTTCATGCTCGTGACGTTGAAGGAGCTCCACGCCGACGACGCGGCGACCAGGCGCGGGGTCCAGGCCGCGCTGGTCGGGCTCATCGTTCTCACCGCGGGGCTGATCTCGTTGCGGCTCTTCGGGCCGCTCGCCGCGCTGCTGAGCGAGGCGATCCTCGTCGCGACCGGTGTGCTCCCAACCTATGCGCAGCTCAACATGTCGGAGATCCTCTTCACGGCGACCCTCTTCGGCTCTATCGCGCTCGCGTTCTTCGGGTTGCGGCGACGGTCGTGGCACTTGTTGGTGTGCTCGGGGCTGTTGCTCGGCTACGCGATCCTGGTCCGGCCGCAGGTGCTTCTGCTGCCCGTACCGATCGCCATCTATATCGCGTTCGTCACCGGCCGCAGCCGCCGCGCGCTCGCGCTCGGAGCGGTTTTCCTCGTCGCCGCGTACGGCGTTGTCGCGCCCTGGACGATCCGGAACGAGCTGCGCTTGCACGCGTTCGTCCCTGCCCGAGATCCAGCAAGACAACGAGTGGCGGCGCCTCGCGCTGTCGTGGATCAGGGCGCATCCGAGCAAGGCGGCGATCGGATGGGTCCGCGACGTCGGCCTGTTCTTCTCCTACCCCGACCCGTACATCCGGGACTGGTACACGCTCCACGGGTGGCGCCCGCCCCGCCTCGACGAGCGCGTGATCTACCCGTTGGTCTTCATCGCCGCCGTGCTCGCGCTCGCGTACCGGCGCCGCTGGGGTGAGATCTGGCTGCTCGTCATCGTCGCCGGCTACTTCGTGGGCTTCTTCAGCGTGTTCCTGCCGCTCGCGCGCTACCGGATGCCGTTGCTCCCGTTCCTCGCGATCTTCGCGGCCGGCGTTCCGGAGATGCTGATCGGGCTCCGGGCCGGCCCGCGCGCGCGCACCGAGCCGGCAGAGATGCCGGACGCACCCACGGCAGTGCTCGTCTAGGTCGTCAGCTTGCCGAGCAGCGTGACGGAGTCGACCTTCCAGCCGCTCGACGCGTGAACCAGCGTCATCTGGAGAACCTGCCGGTCGACGCGTGGAGCCGTCGAATCCTTGTTCGTCACCGTGACGTCGACGACGGCGAGCAGCGTCGCGTTGTCACCGCTCACCGATGAGACGGCAAGGTTGACGATCTTCCCCTGCGACGTCGCTTTGGTGGCGCTCACCGCAGACGCGAACTTAGGGTTGCTCGTGAGGCGATCGAAGTCGGACCGGAACTGCCCGCTGGACATCGCAAGCACGGTCGTTCGCTGGGTCGGAAGGGTCGCCGCGTCGTAGGTCGTAAGAGAGACGACGAACCGTCGTGAGAGCGCGAGCACGTCCGAGCGCGTGTGCTCGGGGGCATTGCTGCGGAACAGGAGGACCGACACTGCCAACAGCGCGATGATCCCGACGCCGGCTGCGATCGCGATCCACGCACCGACCGGGCGGCGTTCGTGGCGCTCTTGAAGGAGCGTCGGCATCGGGGCGGGAACGTCTTCGTCCATCGCGTCCCCGAACCACGGGCCTGATCCCGTCGTGTGCGGCTTCTGCTCGGTCGCCATCAGTATCCCAAGGTGTAGAGGTGCAACCACGATACCCGTTCGAGCTGGAGCTGTGCCGTGGGGGTCAGGGGCACGATGGGCGGCGGTGCAGCGGCGGTCATCGAAGCAGACGTGCCGGCGCAGCGGAAGTTGGTGACCGGCTCCTTCGGCCCCACGTCGGTGACGGAGCGCACCGGACGGCTGCTCGGGTTGTAGCTGCACTGGACCGGCTGCTGGTTCTCGACCATGTTGAAGATGAAGTACGGCGCTGCGTACGCGGCGGACACGTCGCTGAGGAACGGTCCGAGGTACGTGAGGAGCAAGTCGAGACTCTCGAGGTGCTTGTGCGTGTTACGCGTGACGGTAGCCAGGTCGGACACCACCGTATCGATCTGGGGCTTGCGGTCGTTCAGCAGCGAGATGATGTCGGTGTCGAGCGTGCGATCGGCGCTGTTCGAAAGAAGCGACGCGATCTCGCCGCTGCGGTCGGCGCCGATCGTTGCGAGCTGATCGAGGGCCTTGATGAGCGCTCGCAGGTCTGGTCCGTGTCCGGTCAAGCCGGTGCCGAGCTCGTGGATCACGGTGCCGAGCTCTTTCGGGTCGATCGAGTTCAGCACCACGGTGAACTCTTTGAGGAGATCCTCGATCTGGAGCGGCGTTTGCGTCAGCGACTCCGGGATGACGTCACCGCTGTGGAATATGGGCCCTGAGGCCGACACCGGAAGAAGGTCGATGAACTGCTCGCCGACCGCGCTCTTGAACTGGACCTGCGCGCGCGTGCCGTCCTTGGGGATCTTCCACTTGCTGTTGATGATCATCTCGATCTTGACCGCGTCGCGCGTGAGCGACATGTGGCCGACCCGGCCGACCTGGACGCCGCGGTACGACACCTCTTGGTTCGTCGCGACGCCGCCGGCGGTCGGGAAGATCCCGTAGATGTGGTACGTGCTCCCGAACACCGTCGGCAGTACCTGCACGGCGAGCAGGAGCACGAGGGCCGCCGAGAGCAGCAGGAACGCGCTCGTGTTGATGATCAGCCGCCGGTCGAGCCTCATCGCGTCGGCCCCCACAGCAGGTCGGCGAGGGTCGACGCCTTCGACGCCTGTTTCGACGCAGCCGGTGCCTGCGCGACGGCCGGCGCGCTCGGGGAGAGCGCCGCCGATCCGGTCCCCGGCGGTCCCGTGTTTGTCAGGGACAAGATGACGTCGAGCTGGAGGTAGTCACCGGGGAACGCCCGCGGCCACAGATCTGTGAACCTCGCCAGCGAGCTGAGCGCCTTGTCGAGGTCGCCGGTCGCCGTCATGACCTTGTCGAGGACGAGCGTCAGGTCTTTGACCTGGCGGTCGGTCGACGGCTCTGTCGCCTTCGTGAACCGCGCAAGCACCGACGACGCGTTGTCCAGCGACGACACCAACCGATCGAGGTCGGCACGCTGCGCCGCGAGGATCTCCGTCGCGTCGGCGGTAGACGAGATCGCGCGCGCGACAATATCGGTGCTTCCAGCAACCGCCGAGATCGCGCTGTTGAGGTTGTCGATCGCGGTTGCGAGGTCCGGCGCGCGGTTCGCGAGCACGGGAGTGATCTGCCGCAGCTCACTGAAGATCTGCCCGAGCTCCGTACCTTTGTCCTTCAGGATCTGCGACGACGAGCGGATCACCGTGGCGAGGTCGGCGGTGGTCCCACCCTGCAGCAGACGGCCGAGCGAGATGAGCGCATCGTCGAGGCCCGGGATACGACTGGTCCGATCCAAGGGGATGACGTCGCCGTTCTGCAGCGGCTGCGGCGAAGGGGTCTCGTTGGAGGGCGCGCGCAGCTCGACGAACTCCTCGCCGAGGAGCGACGTCGAGCGGATCAGCGCGAGCGCGTTGCGCGGGATGCGCGCGCCCTTATCGATCCGAAGCGTCACGCGCGCGTTGTAACCATCGAGGTTGATCGCGCGGACGCTGCCGATCACGACGTCCGAAGACTGCACGGTCGCGAACCGCGGAAGGTCTCCCACCTGATGGAAGATCGCATCGACCTTGATCGAGCCGCCGCCGCTCCCGCACGCGGCGAGGCCGCTCGTGACGAGCAGCACGCCGATGAGGCCGAGCGCGCGCTTCACCACAACCACCTGAACGCGTGATCGAGGCTGCCGCCGATCCGGTCGAGCAGCCCGCCGAGCAACCCGCCCGGCGTGCTCGACGGGGCGGGCGCCGGCCCGGATGAGGTCGACGGTCCAAGCAGCGGCAGTTTCGGCAAGAGGTCGAGCAGGTTCGGGACGGTGTTCGGCGCGTTCCCGGCCGAGGGCGCCGGTGACGCCTTCGCGGACGGAGCCGGCGGCGCCGTTTGAGCCGACGATCCCGACAGCGGCAGTCCCTCGAGACCGAGCAGCACGCAGAGGGCGACCGGCACGCCCGGCGGGCACGTCGTCAAGTGCGCGTCGCGGACGTCGATGTGCACCGGGCCCGGGCCGGAGAAGTCCACCGCGCCGCCGTTGTGATGCCCCTCCACGCCGTCGTCCAGCACGGGCGTCCACTCCACCGCTCGTTCCAGCGAGTCTTGGTGCCGGATGATCGCTTGCGTCGTCTTCGACAGCGTGACGAGGTCGGTCTCCAGCGCGGCCTTGTGGTCATGTACCAGCGAAGAGAGCTGATCGGTCAGGAGCGCGATGTTCGCAAGCGATCCGCCGAAGCTCGCGCGCTCGTCCGCGATCGCGCCGAAGGCTTCGGCGAGGTGCGTATTGAGGTCGACGAGGTCGGAGCGCCGCTGGGCCAGCGCCGATATCAACGACGATAGATGGACGACGATCTGATCGAGGTCGGCCGACCGCGTTAGCACGGTCGCGCTCACCTTCCCGCCGCCTTCGAGCGTTGCGCTGAGGTCGCCGCCGACACCCCGCAGGGACTGGGACAGATTGCTCACGAGCACGCCCAGCGCCGGCGAGCCGCCCTGCGTGCCTTGCTCCAGCGCGTCGAGCAGCTTCTTGAGCTGCGTCAGGAGATCGTCGAGCTCGGCGGGGATGAACGTGTGGTCGGTGCCGATGACGTCGCCGGTCTTCAACGCTGCTCCGGATGAATACGGCGGGAACAGCTGCACGTAGCGGTCCGAGATCAACGAGATCGGGACGATCGTCGCGCGCGCGTCCGCAGGGATCTTGCGCGTCTTGTCGATCCGCATCACGACCTTGACGTCGTTGCCCACCGGCGTAACGGATACGACGCGACCGACGGCGACGCCGAGCACCATCACGCGCGACGACGGGAACAGGCCGATGGTCTTCGTGAACATCGCGGTGACCTTGATCGAGCCCTGATCGGTGCTCGGCTTCACCGCGAGCGCGACGGTTCCGGCCAGGAACGTGAACGCGATCGCGATCGCGAGCAGCCGCCGGGAGCCGGTCACTTGGTCATCCACCCTTCCACGAGCGGGCTCCACTGCGGCGCGCCGGACGTCGACGTAGTGGACACGATGTTCGTCGCGCCGGCGCTCGCGGCGGCACAGTCCTGGGGAGGCCCGGCGGCCCCGCCGGTTCCGATCTTGACCGGCGGGAGCGGGGGGATCGAGCTCGCTTCGATCGCCATGATGCAGATGCCGGCCCAGCGGCCCCGGTACACGATGCGCGCGAACGCTTCGGCGGACGGCCCGATCAGCTTCAGTGCTTCCTCGACCTGTCCGAGGTTCGCGTCCACCAACGCGAGCGTGCTGTGCAGATCGTTGAGGATGGTGTCGAGATCCGGACGCTTGGCGCGCAGGAGTCCGCCGAGCTGACCGGCCAGCTCGTCCGTGTTCCGCAGCAAGCTCTGGACGACGGCGCGGCGTTGTGCGAGCACGCCCATCACAGTGTTGAGCTGCGAGAGGATCGTCTGGATGTTCGGAGCCGATGCGTCCAGCGACGCGAGGATCTCATCGCCTTTCGACAGCACCGTGTCGAGCGACTGCGACTTGGAGCCGAGGGCCGAGAGCACCTTCGCAGCACCCTTGAGCGTGCCGGCGACGTTCCGGTGCGGGTCGGCCGTGATCGCAGCCAGCGCCTTGAACGCCTCGTTCAGCTCCTTGCCGTTGACGTTGGTGAGCAGGTCGACCGTCGCGTTGGCCGTTTGATAGATCTCGAACGGGATCTCGGTCCGGTCGAGCGGGATGCGATCACCGTTCTTCATGTACGGCCCCGGACCTTGTGCATCGATGACGACCGACTTGGTGCCGAGGATCGTCTTCAGCGAGATCGCGGCCGTCGCGTCGCGCGGGATCGTTACCCCACCGCCGACCGAAAGCGTGACGAGGACGCGGTCGCCGTCGAGCTTCACCTTGGAGACCGTGCCGACCTTCAAACCGGCGATGCGAACGTCGCTTCCCGGCGATAGGCCCGCCGCGTCGGCGAACTCCGCCGTGACCGTGTAGTTGTGGGAGATGAACGGGAGCTTCTTGAAATCGAACGCCAGCAGGAAGATCAGGGCGAGCACGATGATCGACACGATGCCCACCGCGACCTGATTGCGCTCCCGGAAGGACTTCACGGCTTCCCTCCCGGCAGGCCCGACAGGATCGACGTGATATCCGGCTGTCCCGCGGCCGAGCCGGACGAAACGGCGTTCTCGCACCCGGACGTCCCGGCGAGGCAGAACGCGGGGATGTAAAGGTTTACCCACTCGCCGTACGACATCGCTTTAAGCGTCGCGCGCTGGACGTCGTCGAGGTGCTGGAGGATCTGCACGAGGTCGGCCTGATGCTTGCGCACCAACTCGAGCAGCGTCGCCACGTTGCCTATGTCCCGCTCGAGCGAGGCCCTGTTCGTCTTGACCAGCTTCGCGAGCTCGCCGGTAGCCGTGTTCAGGTTGATCAACACGCGGTCGAGCTGCCCCGAATCCGAGGCGAGCGTGTCTGCGATCGTGGCGAGATTGGAAAGGAGTTGCTCGAGCTGGACGCGTTGATCGGCGACGGCCGTCGATACCGTGCTCAGCCCGTCGACGAGGCTGCCGATCTGTGCGTCTTTCGTCGAAAGGGTTCCGAGCAGCTTCGAGGTGTCGCTCAATATCGCGTCGATGTCGCCCTTGTGCGGTGCGATCGCTTGCACCAGAGCTTCGCTCAGCGCGTTGATGTCGGACGGGTTGATGCCGGTAAGGAGCGGTCTCAGGTTGTTGAAGATCGTGTCCAGGTCGAGCGGCCCCTCGGTTTGCGTCGTGGGAACCAAGTCGCCGGGTGAGAGGTAGGGAGCGGCCCCCGTTCCGGGATCCAGGTTCACGACGCGCAAGCCGAGCAGGTTGCGATAACGGATCTCGATATGGGTCGCCTTCGGTAGCTTGACGCTCTTGTCTATCGCGAGCTTCACGATCGCGATGCCGTGATCGACGCGCGCGCCGTCGACCTTGCCGACCTTGACCCCGGCCAGTGTTACCGGGTCCCCCGCGGCAACGCCGGTGGCGTCGTTGAACGCCGCTTGAATCGAGTAGCGCGCGCGCAGCAGTGCGAAGTTCCCGATCTGCGATGCGAGGATGACCGTGACTGCAAGCGTCGCCGCGGTGAAGATCGCGAGCTTGAACAGAACTCCGCGCAGCTTCACAGCAGACGCTCCGGGATCAGGCCGCGTCCGTCGACGAGCGCGGCGTTCAGAAGGAGCGCCACGTCGCTCGGTTGGGTACCGAACGGCAGTGCGAGCAGCTGGCCAACTTGCGCGCGGTATGCGGCGAGGATGCGCGGATCGGCGCTCGACGCCATCGCGGGCGCGGGCGTCGGTCCGTCACCCGTATACCCGCCGGGGTTCTTCGTCTGCTCGGCGCTCAGCACCCACAGCTGCCAGCACGTCGATCCTTCGAGCGACGGGTGCAGCTGGCCGACGGTCTGCCCTGCTGAGTTCGTGCACGGGATCGACAGGTTCGTGTCCCAGTCTTGGGTGAACGTTTTCAACGCGGCCACCGTCGACGGCAACGCACTGCGGTGCGCCGCGACGATGTCGAGGATGTCGGCGCCTTTGACGGAGATGTCGACGAGGTCTTGGTAGTGGTTGTCGACGAGGTCGGCCAGCTTGTTCAGCACGGTGGGCGCGTCTCGCAAGAATGCTTGCACGTCGGTCGAGTCCGTGACGAGCTGCTTGCTCAGCTTGTCCAGGCTGTTGAGCGACGCGACGAGATCGGGTGATGCCTTGCTGAGCGCACCGGTCGACGTGTCCAGCCCTGCGAGCACCCGGTCCAGGTCGCCTTTGTGCGCGGCAAGGACCGCAAGCGCGGTGACTCCCTTGTCCATCGCGTCGCGCGCGTCTTGCTCTTGCCCGGCCAGTCCCACCGCCAGCGCGTGCAGCGCACCACCGAGGTCCCCAGGTTTCGCCGAGTCGAGGATCGGAACGAGAGCGGAGATCACCTGATCGAGCTCGAAGGGTGCCGTGGTGCGGCTCTCGGGGATCTGATCACCGTTGCGGAGCAGCTTTCCGTTCGGATGCGTCGGATCGACCAAGGCGACGAACTTCTCGCCGAACAGCGTCTTCGCGCCGATCATCGCGGTGACGTCTTCTGGGATCTCCATCCCTGGGTCGATCGCGAGCGTCACGATCGCCGTCCGGTTCGGCTCGCGTTGGATCTTCGCTATCTGGCCTATCTGCACACCGCGGAGCTTGACGTCACCGGAGACGCGCAGCAGCTGGCCGGTGCGCGCGAACGTAACCTTCACTTGGAACGGCCCGCCGGGGTGCCCGCCGAGGCCGCTCAAGACGTAGAAAACGAACCCGACGGTTAACACGATGCCGGCCAAGCCGAGGACGAGGTTGCGCCTCGCCGCGCTCATCCCGCGATCCGCACCGTGTCCGCGATACCCCACATCAGCGCCGAGAGCGCGAAGTTCAGCACCAGGATGACGACGATGCTCGTTCGGATGGCCTTTCCGACCGCGACGCCGACGCCGACCGGTCCGCCCCGCGCGTTGTAGCCGTAGTAGCAATGGATCAGCGCGATCGCCGCAGCGAAGATCCACGCTTTCAGCAGGGAGTAGAAGACGTCGATCGGCGGCAGGAAGAGGCTGAAGTAGTGGGCGAACGTCCCTGCGGATAATCCTTGCAACCTGACGACGGCAACCTCGGTCGCGAGGTACGACGCGAAGAGCGAGATCAGGTACAGCGGCGTGATCGCCACCAAAGCGGCAACGACGCGGCTCGACACCAAGTAGCGCCGCGTCGGTATCGCCATGACCTCCAGCGCGTCGATCTCTTCGTTGATGCGCATCGCACCGAGCTCGGCGGTGAAGCTGGCGCCGACCTGTGCCGCAAGCGTGACGCCGGCGATGATCGGCGTGATCTCGCGGGTGTTGCCGAACGCCGACACGAAGCCGGAGAAGGCCTGCGCGCCGATCAGCTCCAGCCCCTTGAACCCTTCGAGCCCGACGAGGCCACCGGTGATGAATGCCATGAAGAAGATCACGCCGGCTGTGCCGGCTCCGACGATGAGCGCGCCGGAACCCCATGTGATCTCGCTGATGATCCGCAAGACCTCACCCGGATGCCGCGGAACGACGAGCACGCAGTCGACGAGCGTGCGGATGTAGAACGTGATCTGCTCGCCGATCGCCTCGATCCCGTGCGTCAGGCGGCTCACCATGAACCGTGGGAACGTCAGGACGGGCTGAACGCGCGCGGCCATATCAGGACAGCTTGTTCGGGATCAACTGGAAGTAGAGGACGGTGAACACGATGTTGACGAAGAAGATCAGCATGAACGTCAGTACGACGCCTCGGTTCACTGCGTCGCCGACGCCCTTCGGTCCCCCCTTCGCCGACAAGCCCATGTGAACCGCGACCATCGCCGCGACGAGGCCGAACACGCCGGCTTTCAACAGCGCGAAGTACAGGTCCCACGGCTGCGCGAGCAAGCTGAACGAATTCAGATACGCGCCCGCCGTTCCGCCTTGTAGCACCACGTTGAAAAGGTAGCCGCCGGCGATACCGGCGACGCTCACAAAGCCGTCGAGCAGGATCGCCACGAACACCGACGCCCAGATCCGAGGGACGACGAGGCGATGCACGGGATCGACGCCGAGCACCTCCATTGCATCGATCTCCTCGCGGATCTTGCGGGAACCCAGGTCCGCCGTCATCGCGGAGCCGGCGGCGCCGGCGATCAGCAACGCGGTCGCGATCGGGGCGGCTTCGCGAACGATCGCGAGCACCATCGCCGCACCCGTCTGCGAATACGCGCCGAGCTGTCGCGCGATGTTGCCGACCTGCAGCGCGATGACCATCCCGAATGCGAGCGACACCAGGATTACCGGAACGATCGAGACGCTGGCGATGAACCACGACACGCGCACGAACTCTTCGAACGGCACCGGCCGCTTCAACATCGTCTGGAACGCGTCCAACGTCAGGGAGAACATGCGGCCGGTCTGATCGAGCAGCCCGCTCGGCAGGCCCAGCCTGCGCGCGGCGCTTCGGCCGGCGGTCTCCGGGCTCGCCGCCATCTAGGACGCGCTCCCGTCAGCGTCGCTCGGGCGGTCTCTCTCTTCGCTCATGCCGATCGGCCCATCGGTCGCCCCCGCGAGGAACTGCTTCACGACCGGATCTTTTGACGTGAACATGTTCTCTTTCGGGCCGAAGGAAACCAGCCGCCGCCGGAACAACAAGCCGATGTAGTCGGCGATCTGCGCCGCCGACGGGATGTGGTGCGTCACGATGATCATCGTTGCCCCGGTTTGGGCCTTCAGGTCGAGGACCAGCTCGTTCAAGAAGGCCGTTCGAACCGGGTCGAGGCCGGAGTCGGGCTCGTCGAACAATATGATCTTGGGGTCGAGCACGAGCGCGCGCGCAAGGCCGGCACGTTTGCGCATCCCGCCGGAGATCTCGCCTGGGAACTTCAGCTCCGCACCGCGCAGCCCGACGAGGTCGAGCTTCTCCATGACGATGTGACGGATCTCTGCTTCCGGCTTCCGCGTGTGCTCGCGCAACGGGAACGCCGTGTTGTCGTATACGGTCATCGACCCGAACAGCGCGCCGTCCTGGAACAGCACGCCGAAGCGCTTCCGCACGTCGTACAGCGCTTGCCCGCGAAGGATCGAGATGTTGTCCTCCCCGACTAGAACGCGTCCGCGATCGGGGCGAAGCAGGCCGACCAAGTGTTTCAGGAAAACGCTCTTCCCCGTCCCAGACGGACCGAGCACGATCGTGACGAGCCCTTTCGGGATTTCCATCGAAACATCTTCGAAGATCGTCTGCGGCCCGAAGGACTTCGTTAGTCCTTGAACGGAGATCGCCGAGTCTGGGACGGCGCCGTTCCCTTCTGAAGGCCGTGCGCTAACGCTTCCGGGCACCTCGCCTCCATGCAACGACTGCGCTTTGCGATCTACCCGGTCAGGCGCCCACCGCCTCGGGGGCAACAGTCTCTCTTGCGTGCCTCCGCGGAGTCAATATCGCTTCGGGTCGGTTGCGGCTGCGCGCGATGGACACATCCGTTCGCGACCAAACATAATGAGAGCCGTGGCCACCTCCACGTCGGTCCTCGCGGTTGCGCGCGACGATGGCTTGTTCGGTCCATCCTCGGTCGCATGGCGTGTCGTCGGTCACCCCATGGCGTTCGTCGGCGGGTTGCGATCGCTTATCATCGGCGCGCTCCACCCGCTCGTTGCGGCGGGCACCGTCGAGCACAGCGACTATCGGAACAGACCCGTCGACCGGCTCCGCACGACTTCTCGATACGTCAACGCGACGGTGTTCGGCGACCGAGAGGCTGCTCGACAGGCGGCGGCGATGGTGGTGCGCGCGCACCGGCGGGTTAAAGGAATCGACCCGGTCACGGGCAAGCAGTACGACGCTGCGAACGTCGACGAGCAGGTGTGGGTGCATTCGGTGGCGTGGCACTCGTACATGGCGGCGTACCGTGCCTACGCCGGGCGACTCACCGAACAAGAGCAAGACCGATACCTCGCCGAAGGGGTTGCCGCAGCGACGATGATCGGCGTCCCGGCCGAGCGGGTTCCGGCGTCGGTTGCCGATCTCCGCGACTACTGGGCGACGATGCGACCGCAGCTGTGCGTCGGCGCGTACGGCCGCGAGCTCATCGACTTCGTGCTGCACCCGACGTTCCCGACCGAGCTGCTTCCATTCGTCGTGCCGTACTCGATGCTCGTGCGGCTGGCCGTCGCGATCATCCCGCGCGACCTACGGTCGATCATGGGCATGGCACAGCCGCGCGCGCTCGATGTTGCAAGCGTCCCGGCCGGCCGCTCGATCGCACGGGCACTGGTGATGCCCGGGGTGCGCGATCTGATGGAGGTCTTGTTCGGCGGCGATGTGCGCGCGCTCCGGCGGGGTGCTCGCGCGAAGGCGAGAGACGCGTCGGGTCCGCGTGTTGCATGATGGAGCCATGAGCTACAAGCGGATCCTCACGGGAACGGACGGCTCGCCGCCCTCGCTCGAGGGCGTGCGTCACGCTGCCACCGTCGCGAAGGCATACGGGGCTGAGCTCGTCATCATGTGCGTGTACCGGCCGGTCGACCCCGTGACCGTCGAGCAGTGGAAGGAGCAAGCCCCCGACGAGTTCGCGTGGCGCCTGGGTCCCGCCTCGCCGGCAGAAGGCGCCGTCGAGCGCGGTGTTGCGGTCGCGAAAGAGATGGGCGTCGACGCGCGCACCCGAGTCGAGCAGGGCGACCCCGCCGACACGATCCTGAAGGTGGCCGAGCTCGAGGACGCCGACCTGATCGTCGTCGGAAACCGGGGGATGGAAGGGCCGTCGCGCTTCTTGCTCGGCAGCGTGCCCAACGTGATCTCGCACCACGCGCCCTGCGACGTGCTGATCGTGAAGACGTACCCATGAACGCCGGATGGATCGTGATCCTCGTCTGCGCGGGCGGGTATCTGTTGCTCGCTCTGTACGGGAAGTACCGCACGATCAAGCAAGCGTTCGAGGACGCGCGCGACGAGCAGGCGAGGGCGAATCCTCGGGCCGAGGAGCCGCCGGCTCCGTAGGAAATCCCTGGTCAGGACCAATCTTTGACCGTGCCATCGTGCAATGGTACATTCCCACCTGATGAGTTCAGCGCGCGCGCAGACGCCCATCGGGCCGGCCGACCTCGAGCGGTTCCGTGCCGTCCAGGCCCTCGCGTACCGCTGCGCTGAGGAGGTTGCCCGGTCCCTCACGCCCGGCGTCACGGAGCGGCAGGCTTCAGCCCACCTGGGGCGGCTGCTCCGTGAAAACGGCGCGGACGATTGGTTCCACGTCCCGTTCGCGTGGTTCGGGGATCGGACGACGCTGCGCGGCATGCGCAATCCGCTGAAGTTCTTCCCGTCGAGCAGGCCGCTCGAGGAGGGGATGCCGTACATCCTGGACGTCGCGCCGATCGTGGGCGGCTTCACGGCGGACATCGGCTACGCCGGGTGCGACGGAGAGAACGCGATATTCGACCGGATGATCGCCGACCTCGAGGAGTATCGCGGTCTCGTGCTCGACGGGGTGCGCGCGCGCAAGAAGCTGAGCCAGATCTACGAGGACGTCGACGCGCTCGCCGCGCGGCACGGCTACGAGCCGGCGCACCACACGTATCCCGGCAAGGTGCTCGCACATCAGGTCTGGCACATCGAGGGCCCGGGCCCGCGCACCGTTGTGGCCGGCTTCGGGAACCGAACGCTGCGGCGACTCGGACGCAGCCTGATGGTCGGATTGAGCGAAGGATGGTCGCCGCTGTGGAACGGCGGGCATCGGTCGGACCACGCGCCGGTCCCCGGCATGTGGGCGATCGAGCCGCACCTCGGGTTCCACGGCGTCGGTGTGAAGTTCGAAGAGTTGCTCGTCGTCACCGACGACGACGCGTACTGGCTGGACGACGATCTCCCGCACGTGCGCCGCTGGGCGCGCGCAGAAAGGGTGGTGGCGCGCGATGGTGTCTAAGACGGCTGTGTCGAAGACAGTCGATCAAGAGGTTCGCGAAACGCCCAAGGACGAGCAAGCCTACCTGCGGCTCGTCGAGCGGCTTTCGAAGGCCTCGGTCGAGAAACATTGGGAGCCCTACATCGACATCGAGTGGGACGACCCCGTAATGAAGATCGATCTCAGCGATCCGCGGTGGGAGGTTCCCGCGATCGACTCACTCGGCGGGCACCCCTGGTACAAGGCGCAGTCGCAAGAGGTCCGCTCCGGGATCGGCCTGTATCGGTTCGCGAACGCGGCGAAGGTCGGCGTGCAGTTCGAGAACCTGCTCAACCGTGGGTTGTACACGTACGCGTTCAAGCTCCCGAACGGCTCTGCTGAGTTCAGGTATGCCTACCACGAGGCGATCGAAGAAGGCCATCACGGGATGATGTTCCAAGAGCTGGTGAACCGCACCGGATTCGATATCCCCGGTCTTCCTGCCATCCTCCGTCTGACGGCGCAGTTCGTGCCCATGCTCGGCCGGTTCTTCCCGGAGCTTTTTTTCTTCTTCGTCCTGGGCGGTGAGGATCCGATCGACTACGTGCAGAGAAGGATGCTCGCCGAAGACGAGAACATCCATCCGCTGGCTGAGCGGATCATGCGCATCCACGTCGCGGAAGAAGCGCGTCATCTGTCGTTCGCGCGCTCTTACCTACGCCGCCGCTTGCCGCAGATCGGCTTCATCCGGAAGCGGATCCTGCGCGTTGCGATCCCGATGATCCTGGGACAGATGTCGCGCATCATGCTAGCGCCGTCGCGCGCGATGGTGCGGCACTTCAACATCCCTTCCGAAGTCATGGACGAGGCCTACCGGCACAATCCGCGCGCGCGGGCCGAGGTGAAGGCATCACTCGCCAAGGTTCGCAATCTCGCGGTTGAGCTGGGTCTGGTCGACGGCTTCACGAAACAGATCTGGAAGGCGTATCGGATCTGGGACGAGCCGGCCCAAGCGGCAGCCTGATGTTGGCGACCGAACGTCGCGTCCGTTCCGGCGACGTCGAGCTGGCCATCCGCGAAGCGGGCGACCCCGACCGTCCGACCGTCGTCCTCGTCCACGGTTACCCGGACACATCAGCTATGTGGGTTCCGGTGTTCGAGCGGCTGGAACCGCGCTATCACGTCGTGAGCTATGACGTGCGCGGCGCCGGCGCGTCGTCGACCCCCCGCGGTCCGAATGCGTACTCGCTCGAGCACCTTGTGGGCGACCTCGGAGCGGTGATCGACGCCGTCAGCCCGAGCAAGCCCGTCCACCTCGTCGGTCACGATTGGGGCTCGATCCAGGGCTGGGAAGCGGTGACCACGTCTCGCTTGAGCGGCCGCATCGCATCGTTCACGTCGATCTCGGGCCCGAGCCTTGATCACGCGGGCAGATGGCTCCGCCGGAAGCTGCGCGCGGGCCGGATCGGACAGCTCCTCCGTCAGATGGCCGGATCGTGGTACATCGCGGCGTTCGACATCCCCGGGGCGGGACGCGTCGTCGCGAGGCTGGCGCCACGCCGCGGTCTCGATCCACGGACCGTGCGTAACGGCGTCGGAATGTACCGGCAGAGCATGCGCTCTCGCTTGCTGAACCCGCGAGACGGGCACACCGATCTTCCCGTCCAGGTCGTGATCCCGACGCGCGATCCGTTCGTATCGCCTGCCTTGCTCGACGGCATCGAGCACATCTCGCCGAACCTTTGGCGGCGACGGGTGCGCGCCGGCCACTGGGTCCAGCGCTCACACCCTGACCTCGTCGCGCGCTGGATCGCCGAGCTGGTCGACCACGTCGAAGGGGCGCCGCCGGCTCGCTCGCTCCAGCGCGCGCGCGTGGGCGCGAAGCGGAAGCCGCTCGAAGGGAACCTCGTCGTCATCACCGGCGCGGGGAGCGGCATCGGCAGAGCGACCGCGCTCGCGTTCGCCGAACGCGGCGCGGAAGTCGTTATCGCGGACATCAACGCGGCTGCGGCGGAGCGGACCGCCGACCTCGCGCGCCTGCTGGGAACGAACGCGTTCGCCTTCGAGGTCGACGTCTCCGACCAGCAGTCGATGGAGCGGTTCGCGAAAGCCGTCGAAACCGAGCACGGGGTTCCCGACATCATCGTAAACAACGCCGGCATCGGCGTCGCCGGTCCGTTCCTCGACCACGACTTCGACGACTGGCGTCGCGTGCTCGACGTGAACCTCTGGGGTGTGATCCACGGCTCGAAGCTGTTCGCACAGCAGATGGTCGACCGCGGCGAAAGAGGGCACATCGTGAACGTCGCTTCCGCCGCCGCGTTCTTCCCCTCCCGCACGCTCCCGGCGTACAGCACGTCGAAAGCCGCGGTCTTGATGCTGAGCGAGTGCCTGCGCGCGGAGCTTTCGAACAAGGGGATCGGCGTTTCCGCGATCTGCCCCGGCCTTATCAACACGTCGATCACGCGAACGAGCAGCTTCGTCGGACTCCCGCGCGAGGAGCAAGAGAAGCAGCGCCGGGCGGCGATCCGCATCTATCAGCTTCGGAACTTCACGCCCGATCGCGTTGCGACGGAGATCGTGCGTGCGGTGCGCGAGAACATCGCCGTCGTGCCGGTCGCACCCGAAGCGAAAGCGCTTCGGTTCCTCTCGCGGCTGTCGCCTCGCGTCATGCGGCTGCTCGCGCGCGTCGACTCGACGCCACGCTGATGGGTGTGGGCTGATGGGTGTGGGCTGATGGCCGACTATCGCGTCGACGAGCTCGCCCGCGCGGCCGGGACCACCGTTCGTAATGTTCGCGCGTATCAAGATCGTGGGCTGTTGCCGCCACCTCGGCGGGAAGGCCGCGTGGGCTTCTACGACGACGCGCACCTCGCGCGGCTCACGCTGATCGGCAGGCTGCTCGAACGTGGATACAGCTTGGCGAACATCGCGGAGCTGATCGCCGGTGTGGAACAAGGCCACGACCTCGGGCAGCTGATGGGCCTCGAGGAGGCGGTGTCGAGCCCGTGGTCCGACGAGGTCCCCACGTACATGTCGCCGGAGGAGCTACTTGATCTGTTCGGGTCCGCGGCGAGCGTCGAAGCGCTGACTGATGCGGTCGAGATGGGCATCCTCGAGGTCGACGGCGAGCGCTTTAAGGTCAACAGCCCGCGCCTGCTGCACGCCGGGGCCGAGCTCGCCGCCGCCGGCATTCCGCTCGACGTCGTAGGAGCGGAGCTCCGTCGGCTGCGGCGAGACGTCGATCGCATCGCGGCCCGCTTCGTCGAGATGACTGCGACGCACATCTTCGACCGGTACGGCGACGACCTTCCGCCCGCCGGTGACGTCCCCAAGCTGGCCGAGCTGATCTGGCGCTTGCGGCCGCTCGCCGAGATGGTCGTCGACGCGGAGCTCGCGCGCGCGATGGAACGGCACGCACAAGAGACGCTCGGGGAGCACATCCAGCGCGCGCTCGATCAGGGAAGCGCGCGCGACACCGCGGGCTAGTACGGCGGCCGCGGCGCCGGCGGCGTCTCGCCGGCGGTGGGGCGTCGCCCGCGATCGATCCGCGTACGCACGGCGCGCGGCAACGCGCCAAAGCTCGCTTCGACTCCCATCATCCCCCGCTCGATGTTGAACAGCGCTTGTTCCATGCGCAGCAGCCGCTCGGGCGACAGCTCGAAGCTCGCGATGCGGTCGTCCCAGCTCTGCGCCATTTTGTCGAAGCGATCCATCGTCTCCTCGAGGCGCAGCATGATCCGGTGCGCGTCGCGGAGCATGTCGACGAGCTCCGAAATCAGGCGCTCCGGCGCACCGAGGAATGGGATCCGTTGCTGGATCCCCTTAACCATCTCACCGACGTCGAGCCTCATGCCCACACCCCCCGTTACGCATCAACGATAGCGCCGATGGGCCGCGGCGAGGAGAAGGTGCGGTATCCGGTTCACTTCGCCGCGAAGATGTGCCACTCGTCCGGAACGCCCTTGAGCTGATGCGTGCCTCGATCTTCGAAGCTGATGCCCGAGCCTGCGACGAGGTCCTTGACCGTGCTCGACACGAGCACCTCGCTGGCATCGGCGCGCGCAGCTACCCGTGCGCCGATGTGCACCGCGAGACCTCCGACGTTCGAGCCCATGATCTCGCATTCGCCGGTGTGAAGGCCCGCCCGTATCTCCAGCCCTACGGAACGCACCGAGTCTCTGATCGACATCGCGCACCGAACGCCGCGAGCCGGGCCGTCGAAGGTTGCGAAGAAGCCGTCTCCCGCCGTGTCGATTTCACGACCCCGGAACCGCGAGAGCTCCTTGCGCACGATCGAATGGTGCTGGCCGAGAAGGTCCTTCCACTTGTGGTCACCGATATCGGCCGCGCGCGCGGTCGACCCGACGATGTCGGTGAACAGGATCGTTGCCAGAACCCGGTCCAGCTCGGGCGCAGGCTGGTGCCCGGTCAGGAACTCGTGCACCTGGTCGAGGATCGTGTCCTGGTCGTCGAACCATGGATAGTGGTCGGCGCCGGGCAACTCGACGTATTTCGCGTCGGGGATGTGCTCGGCGAGGTATCGCCCGTTGCGGACGTCGAGGATGTCGTTGTCTTTGCGATGCATGACCAGCGTCGCGCACTGGATGGACGGAAGCACGTCTCGGACGTCGATCTCGGTCGCGACGCGCTGCAACGCGAGGAACATGTCCGGACTTGCGCCGTGACGCTGCTCGCGAGCCTGGCCCATGATGAAGTCCTCCCAATCGGGGTGCGATCGCATCCCGGGAGCGAAGCGCTCGTAGAAACGGAAGTCCGGCTTGCCCCATCCGGGCGCCGCGTCGTGCATCGGCGAGGCCTCAGGTATCCAGCCCCACGGATAGTCGTCCGCCCTCATGAGTCGCGCTGCCGCGTTACAGAGGATCAGAGAACGCACCCGCTCCGGGAACGACGCAGCGTACAGCGTGCAGAGCGAGCCGCCTTCTGCGTATCCGAACAACGACGCGTTGTCCCAATGGAGCGCGTCCATCACGGCGTTGATGTCGTCCATGCGTTGCTCGAGCGTCGGCACACCGGTGTTGAGGATCGGTCCGGAGAGGCCGGTCCCTCGCTTGTCGAAGATGGCGACCGTTGCGGACGTGCCGAGACGCTCCAGGAACCGCCGGTAGTACGGGTCGTCCCACTGGATCTCGATGTTGGACGTGATGGGCGGGGCGAGGACCAGATTGAGCGGGCCGGAGCCGACGACTGCATAGGCGACATGCTGCTGGCCGACGCGCGCGTACCGGATGTCGATCGACATGGGGGCTCAAGCGTAACGGAGTCGCCGATTCCCAGACAGCTCTCACCGGGGTCGCGATCCACGCCGGCACGAGGGGCGACTGCGACTACTGCTGCGACGAACGCGACCTCGGCACGTGTCGTGCAGTCGCGCCGGGCTCGCTCAGTCCTCCTGCGCACGGCCGGATCCGGACGCGTGGTCTGTCAGCAGCGCGTCGTGGATGCCCACGAGGTCGAGCGTCTTGCGCGCGGCGTCGCTCAGCGACCACGTGAGCTCGACGCCGTGATCTCGGCATAGCAACATCGTCTGCAGCAGCAACCTTATGCCGCTCGAGTCCATGAACGTGACTCCGGTCCAGTCGAGTGCGATCTCGTTCGGGGTTCCCCGGAGGACGGCCAGCACAGCGTCCCGAACCATCGACGTCACTGCGATGTCGAGCTCGCCTTCGCACCGGATCGTGATCGCGTCGCCGCCGTCCGACACGCGCACGGAGAAATCGTCCGGCATTCTTAGCTCAGGCATCGCGTCCGCCGTCCACGTCGATCTCGAACCACACGACGGTTCCTCCTCTTCGCTTCTCAGCGCCCCAGCGATCCGCCTTCCGCCGGACGATCTCCAGGCCCCACCCACCGGTAGGCGTCGGCCTCCGCGGCGAGGGGAGCGTCGTCCCGTGACCCGGGTCGGCTATCTCCGCCCGGACGGTGTTGTCGTCGTGGGAGATGCTGAGCGCGATGCGCTCGCCTTCCCGCAGTCCGCCGTACCGGAAGCTGTTCGTCACCAGCTCGGACACGAGCAGCGCCACGTCATCGATCACACCGTCGAGTGCGGGTGTGTTCAAGTCGGTCACGAGCCGTCGCGCCTCGCGAGCGGCTTCGCGCCGGTTCTCGAGCGTGGCGTCGATCAATCGTGTCATCGGTCAGTTTCCGTACGCGTGCTCCCGCACGGCGCCGACGAGCTCGCTCGTGACGAAGGGCTTCGTCACGTATCCGGCCGCGCCTTCAGAAAGCGCGCGCTGGATGGTTCCCGGTGACGCGTGCGCAGAGAGAATGACGACGGGGACCCGTTCGAGCCTGCCGTCCTCGCGGAGGTCGCGGAGGACGTCCCATCCTTCGCCGTCGGCCAAGCGTAGGTCGAGAAGCACAAGGTCGGGATTGTCTTCCGAGAGCTGCGCGCGCGCTTCCGCGACACCGGATGCAGCAACCACCTCGTACCCCTCGCTGCGGAGGATCACCTTGATCATGAAAAGGATGTCTGGCTCGTCATCCACGATGAGAACACGTGAGCTCATCGATCCTCACCCCTCTTGAAGTAGATCAAGAAGCGCGCGCCGCCGCCATCGGCGGGCGCGTAGTCGATCCGGCCCTGGAACGATTCCACGAACCCCTTGACGATCGCGAGGCCGAGGCCGGACCCCTCGATCGCCTGAGTTTCCGCCCCGCGCTTGAACGGTTCGAACAAGACGGTCGCCAGTTCCGAGGAGACGCCGGGGCCGTCGTCGGCGACTTCGAGCACGACGAGATCGGGCGCGCGCGCTTCCGACCGTAGCGTGATGCGTTTTCCGCCGTAGCGATACGCGTTGGACAACAGATTCGTGATCACCTGGTCGAGCCTCCCGGGATCGGCCCGCACGGTCTCCGGACCGATCGCGGTGTCGACGGAGGTACCGTCCGGCGGCGGAAGCGTGAGCATTGCGCGTTCGACCGCGTCGTCGAGCCGGACCTCACTCAGCGGCCTCGTTTTCCCCTGAACGATCTGCGTCAGATCGAGGAGGTTGTTGACCAACGTCCTCATACGGATGGCTTGGCGCGCGAGCGCGTCGATCTGCTCGGGAAACTCCGGATCCTCCACGGCCTTCGGATTCCTCAGATGACTCGAGAGACCGATGACGACGGACAAAGGGGTTCGGAGCTCGTGCGCCGCGTTGGCGATGAATCGATCCTTCGCCAGCTCCGCGTTGCGGCGGTCGGTCAGGTCGCGAGTGATCTTCGCGAAGCCTTGGAGGTGTCCGTCGTCGTCGTAGACGGCTGTGATGACGACGTTCGCCCAGAAGAGGGAGCCGTCCTTACGCACACGCCACGCCTCGTCTTCCACCCGCCCGGCCGTCTTCGCCATCTCCAGCTCGCGTTCGGGTTTCTGCGCGTCGAGATCCTCCTGTGTATAGAAGGTCGAGAAGTGCTTGCCGATGATCTCGTCGGCGGTCCAGCCTTTGATTCGCTGCGCGCCGGCGTTCCACGTCTGCACGTAGCCGCGCGCATCGAGCATGAAGATGGCGTAGTCGGTCACGTGGCTCACGAGCATCCGGAACTCTTCCTCGCTCCGCCGGAGGTGTTCTTCGGCTAGTCGCCGTTCGCTCAGATCTCGGGTGACCTTCCCGAACCCTCGCAGCCGCCCGTCGGCCTCGTACAACGGCGTGATCACGACACTCGCCCAGAAACGGCTGCCGTCTTTCCGAACGCGCCACCCCTCGTCCTCGACGCGACCCTCCTGGAGGGCGGTCTTGAGCTCCCGTCCGGGCTTGTCCCACGCGAGGTCTTCCTCCGGGTAGAAGATCGAGAAATGCTTGCCGATGATCTCTTGCGGCTTGTACCCCTTGATCCGCTGGGCCCCGGCGTTCCAGCTGAGGATGTGCCCGCTTTCGTCGAGCAGGAAGATGGCGTAGTCCAGCACGCTCTCGACGAGCAGCCGGATGGTGTCGGTTCCGGGTGAGACGGACTCGGTCGTAGGTGCGGCCTCCTTCGCGGCCCGGCGATGTCCAGCATCTACCCACCGCGCGCTGAATCGATGCAGGGGGGCCCCGAGCTACAGCACGTCGTCGAGCCGGCCGACGATCGGCAGGAAAGCGTCCGTGCCGCTGACCTCGAGAACCCGGCGCACGAGGCCGGAATCCAGGACCACGATCGCCAGACGCCGCTCGGCGATCTGGGACTCGTTCCACGCGTCGATCAGAAGCCGCAGTCCCGAGGAGTCCATGAAGGTCAGGCCGGTCAGGTCGAGGACCAGCGTTTTGGCATCCTTCCCCCGTGCGTCCGACATCGCGTCCGACAGGAGCTCCCCGTTGGAGAGGTCGAGCTCCCCAGATGGGGTGATGACGAACACGCCGTCCGAGGGCTGCTCGACCGAGATCTCAAGCATCGCCCCCACCTCGCGCCGCTGCCCGTCCATCGCTGGATCCCCCTGCTCGTCGCTCACCGACGCCCGAACGTTTCAAGCGTGCCCGCCGTCACCGGCTACCCGTCGAAGACGCAAGCCTAAGCGCTCGCGGGCGGCCTCGTCGACGGCAATCCGAGCTTCCGGTGATCCCATGAGATGACTTTGATCGGCTGGACCTTGATCACGACCCGCTTGTTGAGCATCGCCTCCACAGCCGGCCGTAGGTCTTCGGTATACGGCATGTAGTAGCGGTCCATGACGCTGACGCCGAGCTCCCACATGCGGGTGGGATCGTCGACGATCTCTGCCTTCCCGATCACCGACACGCCCTGGAGCTCCTCGTAGTAGTCCCCGGTTTCGATCATGCACGTGATCCGTGGGTCGCGACGAACGTTCTGCACCTTCTGCGCTTTCGCTTTCGACTCAACCGCGATGGCCCCCTCGCAGAATCCGTACCACATCCCGACGGCGTGGATGTTGCCGTCGGGATTCATCGTGCACATCGTCATCGTGTGACGGCCCCGGAGGAACGCGTCGATCTCAGATTGCGTCATTGCGATCTGAGCGCGCTGCTTGACCCCGTGACCTATGTATTCGGTCATGTTCGAACCTCGCCCGCGCACCTTAGCGGCGCGCGCGACCTCCGGCCAAGCGACGTCAGTACCGCCGTTCGAGCGGCCGTCTACGGACCAGCGCAGCTCCAAGGACGATCCATGCCGCTCCGGCGACGGTCGCGACGGTGCCTGTGACGCCGTACGACGTGGAACCGTTGCGTGGGCACCACGGGTTCGCCGGCACGCCCTTGCAGGGATCCGGCATCGTCGGCTGCCGCGGCGACATGCGCAGCGTGACGTGCGTCGACGGCGGATAGTGCGTCAGCGGCGTGTCGGGGCACGGGAAGAGCAGCCCTCGCGTGGCGCAGTTCGCTTGGAGCAGCGTCAGCGTCACGTCCCCGCCGTTGGGCCGATTGCATGCGTATAGGTCCGACTGCAGCAGCGCGGCAGGCGGATACGCCGTGAGGCCGGCCGGATCCGTGTTCCCGCTGAAGCAGTTCCCGGGGTTGTGGGGGAGACCGAGGTCGGCGATATCCGCGTTGCCCGGGTTCTTGTAGAAGCCGTCGTTCACGAACGTGTTGCCGCGAACGTCGTTCCCGAACGCTTGGAAATAGCAGAGTGCGCCGCCCGAGTACAGCGGGCCGATCGCCGACGTGCCCGTCGGGAGGACCGATATGCCGCCGTTGCAGTTCTGACTGGGAACGTCGGCCGGCGGGTCTTCCTGGTCGGGCAGGTCGGTCACCAAGACGCCCCAGGAGCCGTTGTTCTCGAACCGGTTCTTGTAAAGGGTGTGGTACTCGATCCCGGCAAGCGCGATGCCCGTGCCGACCGGCGCCGCCCCGGCAAGTCCTCCGGTGCCCAGCCCCGGAACGTTGGGGTTGTTGTTGTCGTGGAAGAAGTTGTAGCGCCAGATCGAGCACGAATTCGTACCCGCCGCACTGATCTCGTTCGGGTTGGGGCAGCGACCGCTGTTCGGGCTCGGCGCGTCGTCGTTGTTCTGCGAGTCCGGCGCCGCTCCGATTGCGTTGTGGTCGAACTCGTTGCGTTCGATGATCAGATGGCCGCCGGCGTTCGTACCCGAGAAGCCGAGCGCGCTGAACTGGCCGTGCGCACGCCGCAGGATCGCGTTGCAGTCGGGGCATGCACCGATGTAGTAGGCGGCGTCGCCCATGTTCGACGCGTAGCTGTGGTCGATGATTCCAGGACCTCTCGCGTTGGAAACGAAGATCCCGTATTCACCGCGAGGGTTCGCGAACCCATTGGAGTACGTCGACGTCGCGGTGATGTAATCGCCCCAATAGCGGCCCATCCCGATCTTGCCGCTTCCGTCGCCGCCGTTCCACCAGATCTCGTTTCCTTCGCCGCCCGACGTGCCGGTGAGGTAGTTGCACGCGGTTAGGTTCTCGACCGAGACGCCGTCCACTTTGAACGCGACGACGCCGTTCATCCCGTCCTTGGTGAACGTCTGGTCCTGTTTCCGTCCCGAGCACGCAGACGTCCCGGCTTTCGTGCCGTCGATGATGACGGTGTTCCGGTTCATCCCTCGGAGGTGGAGGTTCGGCTTCTCGATGAGGACGCCCGACGCTTCGTCCATGCCTTTGAAGCCCTCTTCTTTGTAGTCGCCGGGCCGAACGTGAGCAATGCCGTTGTCACGACTGCGGAACGAAGCTTCGATCGCATGGGCCCTCCAGGGATAGCGTCCTGGAGGTCCTTCGCCGACCTCCTAGCGATTTCCTCCCCCGGCGCGCGCACGACGAGGCGCCGATCAGCGGATTTAGTATTCCTCGAAGGTTAGCCCGCAGACTGAAGATGCACGACGAACCGCGCGCCGCCGCCGTCCGCCGGCTCGTACGACAGCGTGCCGCCGAACGCTTCGACGAGCGATCGGGCGATCGCGAGGCCGAGGCCCGACCCTTCTTTCGCCTGCGCGTTCAGCGCGCGCGAGAACGGCTCGAAGAGGTGAGGCCGAAGGTCCGGCGGGATGCCGGGCCCGTCGTCGGCGACGACGAGGTGAACCACGCCGTTGACTTGGTTCGCTTTGACGGCGACGTTCGGCCCGCCGTGTCGGAACGCGTTCGTGAGCAGGTTCGTCAAGACTTGATCGAGCCGGGTCGAATCGGCAAGCACGGTGAGCTCCGGCCCGACCGACACCTGCACGGGTGGTCCACCGGGCGGCCGCGCGTTCTCGACCGACTGCTCGACGGTCGGTGCCAGCGAGATCGGTTGGATCCGCATCCTGGCTTTCCCGAGCTCGAGCTGGCTGAGGTCGAGGAGATCGCTCACGAGTGTGGACATCCGTCTGCCCTGTCGCACGATCGCCGCGAGACCCTCTTTGACCGCATCCTCGGGCATCTTGTCGAGCCCGCCGGCGAACAGCTCCGCGAATCCCACGATGCTCGCGAGCGGCGTGCGCAGCTCGTGTGCGGCGTTGGCGAGGAATTGTGTTTTCGACTGCTCGAGCATCCGTCGCGTTTCCGTCAACGTGACGCGGTCGAGTGCGAATCCGATCACCTCCGCGTGCTCTTCGAGTGTTTGCATCTCGTCCGAACCGAACAGCAACGTGAACGGGCCTGCGATCACGACGAGCAGCCCTCGCCCTCGCTCCTGAACGATCGGCACGGCGATCGCGAGCCGGCCGTCGGGCTCGTACTGGAAGACGGTTGCGCGCCCCGATTCCGAATAGACGAAATAGCCTTCCGCTTCTCGTTCACTCACGGAGTTGCGCGCCAAGACGTGTCCGTCGACGTCGAGGATGAAGCCTCCCGAAGACCCGACGAGACGCATCGCCCATTCCAATGCTCGCTCCGCCAAGGTGGTCGTCTCGGGAGCGAACATGGCGAGGTGCCTCGTCAGGAGACGCTCTTGCTCCTCCTCACGGCGCCAGATGCGCCGTAACCACGCCGGCGGGATGAGTGTGACGTAGAGCAAGGGCAGGAACAGCAAGGCGAGCGAATTCTCAACGATCGAGCTCGTCTTGTTCTGCCCGGTGCGCGCCAGCACGATGGCGATCCGCGTCAGCACGATCAACGCGAAGGACAGGCTCAAGAGCTTCAATCGGATTCGCTGGACTCGTGGCCGCGTTCGGGACGCGACCCAGAACAAGACCGTGGGCTCGAGCAAGACGGCGCTCCAGACGATCACGAGCGCGCGCAGCACGAACGACTGCGCGGTCGTGTACGTCGGATGGCGCGTGTACGGCAGCTTGGACACGATCGCGGCGATACCGACCCCGATGAGCGCCGCGGCTGCGCACGCCCTCCACCACCGGGCGACCGGGACGAAGCTGTGGCGGAACATCAGCAGCAGGTACGCGGATCCGAGGAACGCCGCCGTGCCGAGGATCTGGAGGGCGCGGTAGCGGTAGTTGGTGACTTGGCCGATGAGGCCGAAGACCGACTGGAGGGCGATCAGAGCCAGGCCGGCCGCGAGATAACCGCGCTGGGAACCAGGTTTCCTCGCGAATTGCCATGCGGCGATCGCGCTCGCCACGACGAGGCCGGCCAGGACGAGGTCCTGAAGAACCGTTACTGCGGTGCTCACGGGACTCGATTGTATTCGCGGCTCCGAGCGTGGACGGACTTCTCGGACCGCTACGCGGTCACCGCTTGGGCGACGCCTGCGGTGGATCGTCTGCGCGCTCCGGCTTGCGCAGATGCGCGCGATTCGCGCCGATGATCTTGCGCATCGCGGACTGCAGCGCGTCGCGCTCACGGGAAGAAAGGTGCTGCAGGAACAGGTCCTGGGATGCGCGCGCGAAGACCGGACGTGCCTCGCTCACTTTCGCGCGCCCCACCTCGGTGATGACGGCGAAGGTCCCCCGGCGGTCGGTAGGGCAGCTCGCGCGGCTGAGGTAACCGGCCTCTTCGATCCGGTCGCACAGCCGCGTCAGGCCGCTCTTGCTGAGCCACATCGAGTCCGCGAGATCCTGCATCCGGAGGCGCCCGTCGGGCGCGTCGGCCAGAACGACGAGCACCTCGTGCCAGGCAAGGGGGATCCCGGCTTCGGCCTCGAGCCGGTCGCTGACGGCGTCGGCGAGCAAGGCCTGCCCCTGCATGAGGGAGGCCCACAGCTCTGCCTGACCCGTCGCCGAGCTCATCCACTTATTTTACGTTGCAATAGTTGACAGCGCAACTGTTCTAGGAATAGTCTTTGTGTATGCAACTGTTGTAAGAGCAAGCATACCGGCATGGTGGCCTCGGAAGGGGCCGGAAGGAGGAGAACCGAGATGTCAGAGACAGCGCTTAGCAGCGAGATCACGGAGATCGGCGAAGTCGCGGCTCCGGCCCCCGGCACGTGGACGTTGGACACGAGCCACACGAGGGCTGCGTTCGTCGCGCGCCACATGATGGTGACGAAGGTCCGCGGTCACTTCGACCGGCTTTCCGGCCAGGTCCAGATCGGCGAGACGCCCGAGGCCTCCAGCGTCGAGGTGACGCTCGATGCGTCGAGCATCTTCTCGGGCGACCAGAAGCGAGACGATCACCTTCGGTCCCCGGACTTCCTCGACGTCGAGAAGTATCCGACGATCACGTTCCGCAGCACGTCCGTGAAGCAGACGGGTCCGACCAGCTTGGACGTCACAGGCGACCTCACGATCCGCGACCAGACGCGCCCGGTCGAGCTGAAGGTCGAGTTCGAGGGCGTCGAGCGCGCGCCGTGGGGAACCACGGTTGCGGGCTTCAGCGCCACGGCGGAGATCAACCGCGAAGACTGGGGCATGACGTGGAACGCAGCTCTGGAAACGGGCGGCGTGGTCGTCGGCAAGAAGGTCACGCTCGAGATCGAAACCGAGTTGAATCCGGCACAGGCGAAAGCCGCTTAACCCCGGGCGCAGCGGGGCCGGAAGCCGCACGGAATGATCGTGCCGCTTCCGGCCCGTTGCCTGTTCCCGGCTTCCCGAGGCGTACGTACGGGGCCTCCGATAGGCTCGGTATTCCGACCACGGGAGCCGCGCCATGCCGTACACGAAGATCATTTGCGCCACAGACGGTTCGCCGACCGCGGAGCACGCGCAGCGCGTCGCAGCGGCGATCGCAAAGGCGTCTCGTGCGCAGCTGATCCTCGTTCACGGCTGCAGCCACGCCGCCCAAGGCGAAGCCGTCGTGCGGAAGGCGAAGGAACAGCTGAAGGCCGAGGGCGTCACCGCGAGCACCGAAGTCCACGAAGGCGATCCCGTAGAGATCCTCGTTGAGATCGCCGATCGCAAGGATGCCGGCCTCATCGTCCTTGGAAGCCGCGGGCTCAGCCGCACGAAGCGGTTCTTCCAGGGAAGCGTTTCGCACGGTGTCGCGCATCACGCCCCGTGCGACGTCTTGATCGTGCGCGCGCGCCCGTTCACGTACAACCCCCCGAGCCCGTCGTACAAGTCGATCGCGGTAGCGACCGACGGGTCACCCACCGCGGATCGCGCCGCGCGGAAAGGCCTCGATCTGGCACGGAAGCTCGGCGCATCAGCAACGCTGGTGTTCGTCGGCCACCCCAGCACCGGGGACCCGGTCCTGAAGGACACGCTCGACGCGGCGGGCGAGGGGATGGACACGAAGCTCCGCGTCGTCGGAGGCGATCCCGCGGAAAGGATCGTGGAGGCCGCGGAAGCCGAGCGCGCGGACCTGATCGTGGTCGGGAACAAGGGCATGACGGGGGCGTCCCGGTTCCTCCTCGGCTCCGTCCCGCAGAAGGTGCTCGAGCACGCGCGCTGTGACGTGTTGATTGCGCGCACTATCACGCAGGTTTCCACGGAGATCGAAAAGGGCGAGGGCGGGATCGTTTCGGTCGACGGACAGAAGGTCGCCGCCTATCGGAACGACGACGGGGAGCTGATCGCGATGTCGGCAAAGTGCACGCATTTGGGGTGCACGGTGGGATGGAACTCGGCCGACAAGACGTGGGACTGCCCGTGCCACGGCTCGCGATACCGGGCCACGGGTGAGATCTTGAACGGGCCGGCCACGAAGCCGCTCACGAAGACGTCGTTATAGCAGCTACATGGGCTTAAAGATCATCAGCCACAAGATGACGAGCAGCCCTCCGAAGCCGAGCAGCGCGACGACCACCGGGGTCGGAGACTGCAAGCGCAACGCGAGGTCTTCGTCGCTCACACGCGGGACGCCGCTCGGACGAAGCTCCGTCGCTTCTGCGATCGCCCGGTAGTACGGGCGCGCAACGACGAACATCGCGACGCTGATGACGACGAGCACGCCGATCGCCTCCCAGATCCACTGTTGCTTGAACCAGTGCGCTTGAAGGCCGGCGCCCACGCCTCCGACGACGAGCACGAGCAGTGACACGTAGAAGAGCTTGATCGTCGACCCCGAGAACTGGATCAGCTGGCGGATCTTCTCGCGGTCGCGCTCTTTCCGGAGGCGGAAGAGTGCGCTGACCGACGCGCCGTGCGCGAGCAGGAAGCCGATGACCCGCATTAACTATGCAGGGCGCAAGGAGGCCGGCCGACTGTTCGGGTAGCACGCGCAAGAGTTCACTTTCGAAGCTGATACCGAGCTCCTCCACGGAGTCGCCGATACCCTGCGGGTCGGCGGCTCCGCCTTTTCTTCCGTCTGGGGTCGCCGCGCGCACGTCGTAGGATGCCCGGGATGCCCGACGACACGGCTTTCATGTCTTTCGCCTTGGAAGAGGCGCACGCTGCATTGGAGCACGACGACGTGCCGATTGGCTGCGTGATCGCACGCGGCGACGAGGTCCTTGCGCACGCGCACAACGCGCGCGAGCGGGACGCGGATCCAACGGCGCACGCCGAGATCCTCGCGCTGCGCGCGGCATCGAAGGCGATCGGCTCCTGGCGGCTCGATGCGTGCACGGTGTACGTCACCCTCGAGCCGTGCGTGATGTGCGCAGGAGCGATCGTGCTCGCGCGCGCCGAGCGGCTCGTGTACGGCACGTCTGATCCGAAGGCCGGTGCGATCCGATCCCTCTACAACGTTGCCGACGATCCGCGTTTGAACCACCGCGTGAGCGTCACGGCAGGGGTGCTCGAACGAGAGGCCGGCGACCTGTTGCGCGCGTATTTCTCGGCGAAGCGCGCCTGATACCATGCCCCGCGGAGAGGTGCGAGAGCGGCCGAATCGGGGCGCCTCGAAAGCGTCTAGGGGCTTTGCGGTCCCTCGCGGGTTCAAATCCCGCCCTCTCCGCCACGAGAGCGCGCGATGCCCGAACCGGGCCGCGCGTTACGCGCTTTTCGTTCTGCTCGGCGCCTCGCCGACCACGTGTGTAACAGGGACGCCGAACTCTCGTCGGGTCTTGCGGGGGAGATCCTGCCGAAGCCACTTCGACATCCCCGGCGGAAGCGTCGAGATGATGATCTCGTCGATCGGGCGATCGCGTAAGGCGTCGCGGATCGCGTAGAGCGGGTGCTCGTCGGCGACCTCGCCGGTCGCGGTTGCGCCGATCGACCCGAACCAGCGCAGCGCGGCGTCGAGCCGTTCGGTTGCGATCGCGCGCGCCTCGCCCTCCGTCCACGCGCCGTGGTGCGGCGGCGTCGCGGGCACGACGATATGGAATTCGCCCGGTCCTTCCTCGAGCAGCGCGCGCACTTTGGCCGCCAGAGCAGCTCCGCCGAGGGTTTGGTTCGACACCACGAGGTAGCTTCGCATCGAAGCCTCCTTCCGCCGACCGTTGCTTCGGGTATACGCCCCATCGCCGGGGCGGACAAGGGCCGGGCCGCCGCTATGATGCCGCGCGGAGGCGTCGCCTAGCCTGGCCGATGGCGCCGGTTTGGAGTACCGGTTTGCGGGCAACCGCATCGAGGGTTCAAATCCCTCCGCCTCCGCTGCGGTGACCGGCCGAAGGAGCCTCGCCGACGATGAACGTTGAGCAGCCAGAGCCGCGCGCGAGCACCGGGAAGCAGAGCGTCCCTCGCGACGCTCCACGGATCGGGCCGGGCAGCGCTGCCGACATCGGCGCGATCAACGCGCTGATCGCTCGGGCGCTCGGTGCGGCGACGGGCGGCGGGCCGCCGAACTTCGCGACGACGCTCGGTCGTCATCGGCGCTTGTTCCGTCGCTGGCTCCGGTTCGGCGCTGCGCTGATGCCCGGGGGCGTGCTGCCGCGGTCCGAAACAGAGCTGGTGATCCTTCGTGTCGCGCACAACACGGGGTGCGAGTACGAGTGGCGACACCACGAGCGGCTCGCGCGTGCTGTGGGGCTGACTGCGGAGCAGGTGCGCTCCGCGCGTCAAGGCCATACCGCGCCGGGATGGACCGCGCGACAGCGGCTCGCCCTTCGCGCCGCAGACGAGCTGCACCACGAACGCGTGATGTCGGAATCGCTGTGGAGCGAGCTACGACCGTTGCTGAGCGACGTCGAAGTCATCGAGCTCTGCATGCTGATCGGCCAATACGAGATGCTGGCGATGACGCTGAACACGCTGCGCGTCGTCCCCGATCGACTCCCCGATGGACCGCCGCCGCGTTGGGCGCGCGCTCTGCAACGGCTGTCCGCGAGGAGGCCCCACAAGTGAGACGTCCGTATCGGAACCTCCGCGGAAAGCGGATCCTGATCACGGGCGCGGCGTCGGGCATAGGTCGCGCCACCGCGCTGCACGCAGCGGCCGAGGGTGCCGAGCTGGTGCTGACCGACATCGACGAGCCGAAGTTGCAGCTCGTCGCGAAGGAGGCCGCCGAAGACGGGGTCGTGGTTCACGTCGCGCGTGCACTCGACATAGCCGATCACGAAGCCGTCGTCGGATTCGCCGAGGACGTCCACACCGCCTGCGGGAACATGGATGTGGTCATGAACATCGCCGGGATCTCAACCTGGGGGCCGGTCGAGCAACTCGAGCACCGACACTGGCGGCGGACGATCGACGTCGACCTGATGGGTCCGATCCACGTGATCGAGTGTTTCGTGCCACCGATGATCCGCGCGCGACGCGGTGGTCACTTGGTGAATGTGTCCTCGGCTGCGGGGCTGCTCGGCCTGCCGTGGCATGCGCCCTACAGTGCGGCCAAGTTCGGGCTTCGCGGCGTCTCAGAGGTCCTGCGTTTCGATCTCCGCCGTCACGGGATCGGGGTCACGCTGGTGTGCCCCGGTGCGGTCAAGACGCCGTTGGTTGGGACGGTCGAGATAGTCGGCGTCGATCGGGACCATCCCGCCTGGCGTAAGCTCACGAAGAGGTTCGAGGCACATGCAACAAGCCCCGACGACGTTGCGACGAAGATCATCCAAGCCGTCAAACAGGGACGCTATCTGGTGCTCACATCGCGCGATATCCAGCTCGCGTACTGGCTGCAGCGCACGTTCGCGCCCGGCTATGAGCTTGTGATGCGTGTTGCGAACGACCGGCTCGTCGCCGCGGCGACCCGCAGCCGCCGTTAAGGAATGAGAAGGTTTGGCTAGCCGGCCGCCGGCGCGGCGGGAGAGCTTCGCGGAAGATCGAAGTCTTCTCGGCGATCTTCCTGAACCAGGTCGAGGTACTCGGGATGCTCTTGGATGTAACGCCGTGTGAAGGGACAGTACGGTTCGACGAGCAGCCCTTCGCCTTTCGTCTCATCGAGCGCCCACTTCACGAGTTGCGATGCGAGGCCTTGCCCGCGGAACTTCTCGTCGATGATCGTGTGCATGAACGCGCGCACACCGGGTCCCGTGCGGTACTCGGTGTAGCCGGCCATCTCGTCGTCGACGATGATCGCGAACACGTAGTTCTCCGGGATGTGCCGAACCTCGGTCATCGCGTCTGTACCCCCGGGATCCACGGGGGTTTCGGCGCTTCGACGCGACCGAGCTTCGAGGGAACGGGTCCGAACCGATCGTCGTCGTGATCCTGCCACGCATGCCACGCCTCGGTGATCTCGTCCAATGTGCGCGCGACGAAGTTCCACCACATCTTGACCTCAGCCCCGAACGGCTCTCCGCCGATCAACAACATCCGCGCGCTGCCGGTGCGTTCCTCGATGCGAAGCGTCTGATAACCGGAAGGCACCAGAGCCAGCGCTCCGACCTCGACGAGCGCACCCTGCACTTTCAGCGTCCGATCGACCGGAACGACGGCGTGCTCGAAAACCGGGTCCAGCGGGATCTCGATGCTCCCCT
>VAWS01000103.1 GCA_005884515.1 Actinomycetota bacterium | reverse complement strand
ATCGGTCACGAGCTCAGGACGCCGCTGACGAACATCAAAGGCTTCGCCTCAACGCTCGCCAATCACGGCGCGCGCTTGCGCCAGGAGATGCGCGACGACGCGGCACAGTCGATCCTCCAGAACGGCGAGCGCCTCGAGCGGCTCATCGAGGACTTGCTCTATGTGTCGCGCGTCGAGAACCACCGCCCGCCGCTACACCTCGCGTGGGACGACGTCGTCGCGATCGCCGCGGACGTCGTCGCGAGCTGCGCGCGCCGCCACGAAGGCCGCTCGATCCTGATCGACGGCCCGGGCAACGACCTGCCGATCTACACCGACCGCGTGAAGGTCGAGCAGATCCTCACCCACCTCATCGAGAACGCGGTCAAGTACTCGGCGGAGGGCACCGATGTGCGCGTGCGGATCCTCGCCTCTGTACGTGTCTCGGACGCTCACCGAAGCGCTCGGCGGCCGCATCGGCGCGGAGAGCGTGCTGGCGAAGGGCTCAACGTTCTCGTTGGTCCTGCCGCGGAAGTCGTTGGACGATCAGCGGTCGTAACGCGCGAGCGCGCGCGCCGCGGCTCCGCGCACAGCCTCTTGAAGCTCCGGCGGCTCCACAACCGACGCCGCCTCCCCGGCCGAAAGCAATAGCCTCACCAGCCATGCGAAGTGCGGCGTCCGAAGCTCGATCCGGTACCGGCCCCCGGGGAGCTCTTTCTCATTCTCGAACGGAACCACCTCGCGGATCCAGGCGGCCGCCGGGTCCAGCTCGAGCGTGACCGTGAGGTCGCGCGGTGACGGGGTGAAGAACGGGCCCTCGATGTAGCGCGAAGGGTCGAACCCTGCGGGGGGGTCGAACGAGACCCCGGCCGGTGATGCGCCGCGGATCCGATCAACGCGGAACGTTCGCTCTTCCCCGCTCCGGTGATCCAGCGCGATCAGGTACCAGTATCCGAGCGATGCGCACAAGAGGAGCGGGTCGACGTCGCGCGTGGTCATCTCGTCGCGACCCGACGAGTAGTAGTCGATGCGCAACCGCATGTGCTCGTCGACGGCGTGGCGCAGCTCCGCGAGCAAGTCGTCTCCCGTCGCGCCCAGCTCGACGGCAACGCTGTCGGCCAGCTCGGCGGCGCGGTCGGCTTCGCCCGGGGAGACGGCGCCCGCGAGCTTCCCCAGCGCGCTCCGGAGCGATGCAGCCTCTTCGAGCCCGGGCAGCGCCGCAACCGCGCGCCCCATGACGAGAAGCGCGATCGCCTCCGCGCGCGTGAGGCGCGGCGGCTTCGCGAGGTAGTCGGCCATCCCGATCTGTACGTGATCTTCTTCGATGAACGCTTCGATCAGATCGCCGGGGCCGAACGGCGGCAGCCCGCACATCATCAGGACGTCGACGTCGCTCACGAGCTCTTCGCGCGTGATGCCGAAGCGCTCACAGACCTCCTCGACGGTCGCATCCGGGTTGGCGATCACCCACGGGACCAAAACGAGGATGCGCTTGAGGCGCTCGGTCGTCCGCTCAGCCGGCATGGCTCGCTTCCCGCTCGGCCAGCGCGCGCAGTCGCGCGATCACCGCGTCGCGAAGCTCGGGCGGCTCGAGCGCAACGGCAGCGTCGGCGAAGCCGGCGACCCACCCCGCGAACGAGTCCATCTCGGCGGCAACCGGCATCTCGAGCGTAACCCAGCCGTCGTCGGTCTCCCCGACGCGGCGCGCGCCCGTCCGGCGCTCGGCCCACCACGCCGTATCGGGCGAGAACGCGACGCGCGCGGTGCCCTCGGGCTCGCCTTCCCACGGGCCGTGGGGAACGCCGAGTGAGCGACGGGCCGGCGGCTCGAAGTCGGGCCCGCGGCCGGGCGTCGGCTCGATCGACCCGGTCACGCGCGTGAGCTTGAAGTTGCGCACGGCGTCGCGCGCGCGGTCGTAGCCGGCGAGGTACCACGTCCCGCGGTGATACAAGCCGTGCGGCTCCACCTCGCGCTCCTGCGGTTCCCCGCCGCCGCCCGTGCGGTACGTGAAGCGCACGCGCTTGCGCGCGACGATCGCGTCGAGCAACACGGCGATGTCCCGGTCGAGGGACACACGGGGCAGCAACCAGCCGGTCGAGCCCGGCTCGGCGACGCCGGACCCGACCGACAACTTGAGCAGCCCGAGCGAGCCGTCCGCTCCCCCTCCCCACGCCTGGGCTGCGAGCGAGAGTGCGGCGAGCTCGTCGGGCGTGAAACCGGGATCGTCGAGGAGCGCTTGACTGCGCCGGATCCGGTAGCCGGTCTCGCCCCACGCGTCGATGTCTTCTTGCTCGATGACGAAGCCGAGATCGCGCACGTCGTTCTTGTCGCGTTCGAACATCCGATGGAACGCGTCGTCCGAGTGATCGCCGTAGTTCGGGATCTTCTCGCGGATCTCGTTGACCGAGAGCGGGCGGCGCGTGTCGAGCAACAGCGAAACCAGGTTCAGCAGGCGCTCGATCTTGTCGCTTCCGGCCATGACCGACCGAGTCTACTGCCGCTTTCGGTGGCCGGACGCGTGGTGCGTCCGCGCGCTGCTGGGTACGTCATAATGGAAACAATCCGCTCATCCATCCGTCGAGGTGTTGCCATGTGTGGCGTCGCGGGCTTCTGGGGACCGCCCGACCGAGGGCTGCTCGAAGCGATGGCCCGCGTACAGGCGCATCGCGGCCCGGACGACGACGGCTTCTTCGAAACCGAGCATGCGAGCTTGGGGTTCCGCCGCCTGTCGATCATCGACCTCACGCACGGAGCGCAGCCGATGGGGAACGAGGACGGGCGCGTGCAGATCGTCTTCAACGGCGAGGTCTACAACTTCCGCGAGCTGCGCGCGCAGCTCGAGGCGGCCGGCCACACGTTCAAGACCGACTCCGATACCGAGGCGATCGTGCACGCGTACGAGGAGTGGGGGCCGGAGTGCTTCACGCGTTTCAACGGGATGTGGGCGGTCGGGATCCTGGATCTTCGCGAGACGCCGCGGCTCGTGCTCGCGCGCGATCACTTCGGCATCAAGCCGCTGCACTGGGCGCGTGCCGGCGAGCGGGTGCTGTTCGCATCGGAGATCAAGGCGATCCTGCAAGATGGGTCGTTCCAAACGCAGCCGAACGAGCAGATGCTTTACGAATACCTGATCTGGGGCCTGCACGACCACACCGGCGGCACATTCTTCGAAGGCGTCAACCAGGTGCGCGCGGCGACGTACGTCGAGATCGACGCGAGCGGCGTCCGCGAACACACGTACTGGACGCCCTCGCTGGGAACCGACGCGCAGCCGGACCCGGCCGAGTTCCGGCGCTTGTTCGAGCGCTCCGTGGAGCGGCGACTGGTCGCGGACGTGCCGGTCGGAACGTGTCTGTCCGGAGGCTTGGACTCGTCGTCGATCGTCTCGACTATGACGAAGATGCTCAAAGATCACGTTCCCGACTCGGTCTCGCTCGGCGACCGGCTGAAGACGTTCTCCGCGGTGTTCGACGGCGACCCGATCGACGAGCGGGAGTACATCGCGATCGAGCTGGAGGCCACCGGCGCGGAGAAGAACTACGTCAACCCAACGTCGGAGGTCTTCTTCGACGAGATCGAGCAGTTCGTGTGGCACACGGAGGAGCCGATCGTCTCCACGGGGCCGTATGCACAGTGGTGCGTCATGCGGCTCGCCGCGCCCAAAGTGAAGGTCCTTCTCGACGGACAAGCCGGCGACGAGCTGCTCGCGGGATATGTGCCGTACCACTACGTGTACCTGAAGCAGCTGCTGCGCGAGCGGCGTCTCGGAACGTTCGTGCGCGAAGCGTGGGCCGCGCGCGACGTGCTCAAGCCGTTGATCAAGCGCCGGCTCGGTCAGCGCCGGAAGGCGTTCGACGAGCGGACCCTGTTGCGCCCCGAGTACCTGAAGTCGCGGAGGCCCCCGACGGACGAGCGCGCGCAAGCGGATCTCAAGAAACGGCTCCTGCAAGATCTCACCACGTACAGCCTGCCGTCGCTGTTGCGCTACGAGGACCGCAACTCGATGGCGCACTCGATCGAGTCTCGGATCCCGTTCCTCGACCAAGAGCTCGTCGAGTGGGTGTTCCGTCTCCCCCCGAGCGCGATCATCCGCGACGGCTGGAGCCGCGCGATCTTGCGACAGGGCTTGCGCGACGCGCTCCCGGAGAAGATCCGGACCCGCAGGTGGAAGGTGGGGTTCACGACCCCGGAGATGCGGTGGCTGCGCGCGCGACGGGCGATCATCCAAAGCCTCTACCGCTCCCCCGCGTTCTGCGCGCGCCCCTACTGGAACGGGCTCGCCGTCGCCGACGCCTTCCGGCGCGCGTGCGAAGGCGAGATCGACGACTCGATGTTCTTCTGGCGCGCGATCAACGTCGAGCTGTGGTTGCGCGTGTACTTCGGCGACCGCACGGGTCGCGACCTTCGGAAGGAGACGCTTCCGGCGTTCGCACGCTACGGCGACGAGCTCGCCGCGCGCGCGATCGGGACCGACGAGGCCGCGCGGCTTGTCGCGTCGCGCGCGCCCAACCCCGGCCGCCACCTGTTCGTGAACGCCGTCGACGCGACCTACGCTCGGATCCCGGTTCGCTCGCCGCTGATCGCGCCCGGCGACGACCTGCAGACGATCCTCGAGAAGGCGCTCGTCGATCACGACGTGCGGCCGGGCGACACCGTCGCGATCAGTGAGAAGGCGGTCGCCGTCTCGCAGGGCCGCTCGTTCCCCGTGGATCAGGTGCGCGCGTCCGCACTCGCGCGGCTGCTCGCACGCTTCGTCGGCAAGACGCCGGTCGGCATCGGTCTCGGCTTGCCTCAGACGATGCAGCTCGCGATCGAGGAGGTGGGCGCGCTGCGGATCCTGCTGGCTGCGTTCGCCGCGGCGATCACGCGGCCGTTCGGCGTGCGCGGCGTTTTCTACCGCGTCGCGGGACCACAGGCGGCGGCGATCGACGGCCCGACACCGGGAACGCTTCCGCCGTACAACACGCACGCGAAGAAGGCGCCGGCCGATCCCGACGGCGTCGCCCGGAGGCTCGCCACGGCGCTCGGAGCGGCCGCCGGCGGCCCGGTCGGCGTGGCCGTCATCGACGCGAACGACATCGGCGTAAACGTGCTGGGGTCGAGCGCGGGCGTCGACCGAGGGCTGCTCGTCGAGCTGTTCAGAGACAACCCGTTGGGCCAGGGGCACCAACAAACCCCGATCGCCCTGATCCGCCGGATGCGCGCCGGGTAGCCTGGGGCACGATGATCCAGATCCGGCGCGGCACCGTGGTCGAGGCGCGCGCGACGGGGCACGGCACGACCGACCTCGTCGTTGAGATCGCCGGCGTGCGCGCGCAAGCGATCTCGTACGACGCGACCGGGCCGGTCGACGTGGGCGACGTCGTCGTTCTGAACACCACCGCCGTCGCGCTCGGCCTCGGGACCGGCGGCGCGCATATCGTCATGGCCGTCGAGGGACGCGAGCAGCCCGGCGACGTCTCGGGCCACGCGATGAAGCTTCGCTACACCCCGGTGCAGTCCTCCGTCGACGCGATCGAGCAGACCCGGTCGGACGCCCTCGACGAGGTCGCCTCGCTGCAGGGCATGCCGGTGATCGCCGCCGGGCTGCACAGCGCGCTGGCCCCTGCGGTGGTGGCCGCGCGCGCGATCGATCCCTCGCTCCGCATCGCCTACGTGATGACCGACGGCGCGGCCTTGCTGATGGCATTCAGCGAGACCATTCCGGCGCTGCGCGAGGCCGGGCTGCTCGACAAGACGATCACAGCGGGACAGGCGACCGGCGGCGACATCGAAGCGATCAGCCTCTACGGCGCGCTCGCCGCCGCCAAAGCGATCGCGCGCGCGGACGTCGTCGTGGTCTCGATGGGGCCCGGCAACCTGGGGAGCGGCTCACGCTGGGGTCACGCCTCGATCGAGGTCGCCGCCATCGTCAACGCGGTCGCCGCGCTGGAGGGCACGCCGGTCGTCGTTCCCCGCATCTCGTTCGCCGACGCGCGCGAACGGCACCGAGGGCTTTCGCACCACACGGTCACGGCGCTTTCGCTCGCGCTGGCGCGCGCACAGGTGACACTGCCTTCCCTCGCGCCCGAGCGCGCAGCAGAGATCCGAGACCGGCTGCAGGAGGTCGCGCGCAAGCACGACATGATCGAGGTCGACCTCGGGACCGCCGAAGCAGCGCTGAAGGAGAGCCCCGTTCCCCTGCGGTCGATGGGACGTTCGTACGAAGACGATCCAGATTTCTTCCGAGCAGCCGCAGCCGCCGGCGTGCACGCCGCGACGCTCGCGCGCGCCCGGCGTTAACCCTGCGGGTTCGCCACGCAGCGCACCGCGGTCATGTCGCCGCACGCGATCGCGGGCCCAAGCCGTGAGGGCGCCGGAACGAACGGCAGCGTGATGTACGACGGGTGCGCGGCATCGTGCAGGATCGTGTTGATCGTCGGGATCGTCGACGGGACGTAGATGAAGATGCTGTCGGACGCCGGCGGAGCCTGGACGGTCACCACGAGCCGGTGCCCGGGGCGGATGATCCAGCCGATGGGCCAGATCTCGATCAAGTAGTTGTACGGGGTCCCCGGCGTGATCATCTGCGGGTCGGTATCCGGCCGCCACGGCCGGTACATGAACATGTTCTTGTTCGGCGAGCCGCCCGACGTGACGCACGAGGCGCGCGTACTCGTGGCCGGCACGAGGCAATCGCTCCGCGCCCAGTCGATCGCGCGGTGACTCGCCTTCAGCAGGCCGCGTTGCAAGTAGGAGCGCGCGCCGTCCGGCGCCTGGTCGATCACCTGGACGAACATCTCGGTGTCGGTCGCGAGGCTCGAGAGCCACAGATTGGCCGTCACCGGCCCGACGAACGCCGCGGCGCGCTGGAACGGCGCCGAGATATAGGTCAGCTGGTCGGGCGCGTCGGCCGTCGTGAGCGGCGTGCCCGCGGTGTACGCCGTGGACGGGCCGCCGGCGTTGGACAGCTCGAAGTTCCACGCTTGCCGCTTCGTGCCGGAGAAGTACATGTCCGAGCCGCCGTTCGCTCCGGGCGCAACGGTCGTCAACAGGCCGTTCGACGCGAAGTAATAGCGCTTCCACGTCGCGTTCGGGATCGGGAACGTCCTGTAGTCGGTGACTTCGTTCGTGGTCATCCTGCCGGCCGTGTCGTGGACCTCCCACAGCACGCGCACCGACGTTCTCTGCTTGATCGCGCCGGCGACGCCGAGCGCCCGGGCCACCGTGTCGTCCCCGCGCATCCAGTGGTCCATCCACGCGAGACGGTCGTACACGAGCTCTCGCGGCCCGCAGCACGGGTTGTTCGTGTCGTGGTCACCGTTCGAAAGAACGAGCCGCTTGGGAACACCTTGGATCTGCTCCCACAAGTGCGCCGGGCCTCGCGCACTGGTCTGCTCATCTTGATAGGCACCCGTGATGATGATCGGAACCTTGATGTCCTTCACGTACGTGATCAGCGAGCGCGAACGGTACCAATCGTTATCGGTTTGACCGGTTGCACCCTGGACGATCGGATCTTGTCCGACCGTTCTGGTGTGGGTCGCGATGTTCTTGATGCACTGCTCCCGGACCGCCTCTTGCTGTGGATCGCTCGGATCGGATCTCAGCAAGGGCTGCGCTTGCGCGCCCAGGATGTCGTAAGCGTTGCGGATGCCGACGGTCCAAAGGAGTGGGAACCCGTCGTTCGCCACACCGCCGGGGTAGGCCTGCTGACGATAGATATCGTCGATCAAGCCGGAGACCGTCATGGCTACGAGATGCGGCGGCCGCGTCGCGCCGACGAGGAAGCCTGTGATGCCGCTGTAGGAGTGTCCCTCGATGCCAACCTTGCCGTTCGACCACGACTGCCGCGCCATCCACTCGATCACGTCGTACCCGTCGAGCGCGCTCGCATGACTGAAGAGGTCGAACTCGCCTTGCGAGCAGCCTGTCCCTCGCAGCGACATGTGAACGGTGACGTAGTGGCTGTTGTAGTAGTCGGTGAGCTGTCGGTCGTCTTCCGCCAGCGGGGCGGACGGTCCGCCGAGCTCGCCGGGCAACGTCGGGCCGGTCGAGCTGCCTCCAACGTACCCCGACATGTCGATGATCGCCGGATAGCGATGGCCCTTGATGTACGGCTTCGGCATCCGCACGTTCACCGCGATCTGCGTGCCGTCGCGAACGGTCACGAAGTTCGTCGGACCACTGTTCGGACCGCCGAAGATGTCTTTCGCCGGCGACGACGCGAGCGAGAGGCCGGCCGCCACGATCGCACAGGCGAGCAAGCCGATTCGGACACGCTTCGTGGACGCACGCATCATCAAAGCTCCTTGCGGAAGGGTCTCGGCTGGCTTCGCCGCGCGCCGGGCGTGTTCCTCGCTTTGAATGGGTCTTTGCACAGAACCGTGCGCTGCGCCTGGTCGTTCAGCTTGAGGTGGACCCAGTCCACCGTGAAGTCGCGACGGCGATCCTTCGCCCGGCGGATGAACTCACCCCGCAGGCGCGCGCGCGTCGTCTGCGGCGGCTCTCGCATCGCCGTTTGCACCTTCGCCTCGTCGACGACGCGCACCATACGGCCCTTCTTCTCGAGCAAGTAGTACAAGCCGCGCGTGCGGTTCACGTCGTGGTACGCGAGGTCCAACAACGCCACCTTCGGGTGTTGCAGCGACAGGTTGTCGCGCGCGCGGTACCGCTCGATCAGCGTCCGTTTCGTCACCCAGTCGAGCTTGCCTTCGAGCGGTGTGAGGTCGTGCGCTTCCAAGCACTTCAGCGCTTCCTCCCACATCTCGAGGATCCGGGTCGCGAAGCCGTTTATGCCGCGCCGCTCGACGAACTTGCGCGCGCGATCGAAGTATTCGATCTGGATCTCGATGGCGCTCATCTCACGGCCGCTCGCAAGCTTCATGCGGCGCCGGCACGTGATGTCGTGGGAGATCTCGCGGATCGCGCGGATCGGGTTCTCGAGCGTGAGGTCGCGCATCACCGTGCCCTCTTCGATCATGCGCAGGACCAAGTCGGTCGATCCGACCTTCAGCAATGCCGCGTACTCGCTCATGTTGGAGTCGCCGACGATCACGTGGAGGCGCCGGTACCGCTCTGCGTCGGCGTGCGGCTCATCGCGCGTGTTGATGATCGGACGGCTCCTCGTGGTCGCCGACGACACGCCTTCCCAGATGTGCTCCGCACGCTGCGCGAGGCAGAACAGCGAGCCGCGCGGCGTCTGCAGCACCTTCCCCGCGCCGGCGAAGATCTGCCGCGTCACGAGGAACGGGATCAGCACGTCGGCGAGCTTCTGGAACTCGCCGTAGCGGCTCACGAGGTAGTTCTCGTGACAGCCGTACGAGTTGCCGGCCGAGTCGGTGTTGTTCTTGAAGAGGTAGATGTCGCCTGCGATCCCCTCTTCGTGCAGACGGTGCTCGGCCGCCGAGAGCAAGCCCTCGAGGATCCGCTCACCTGCTTTGTCGTGCGCGATCAGGTCGGTGATGTCATCGCACTCCGGCGTGGCGTACTCGGGATGAGAGCCGACGTCGAGGTACAGGCGCGCGCCGTTCTCCAAGAACACGTTCGACGAGCGGCCCCACGAGACGACGCGCCGGAACAGGTAGCGCGCGACTTCGTCGGGGCTCAGGCGGCGCTGGCCTCGGAACGTGCACGTGACCCCATACTCGTTCTCGAGGCCGAAGATCCGGCGTTCCACACGGTCAGTGTACGGCCGGGAGCACCGGCCGGCCTGCCTTCCCGGTGATAGCGTTGCGCTCGATGGTCCCGATCGCCTATTTGGGATGGAAAGTGATCCCCCGCGTGAAGCTGGGGCCGATCTCCGTCTCTCCGCACGGGCTCGGGATCGCGGCCGGCTACGCCGCCGGCGGCTCGCTGCTGGCGAGGCGCGCAGAGCGCCTGTACGGGATCGCGCGCGAGCACGTCTGGAACATGCTGATGTGGGCGGTCGCCGGCGTCGTTATCGGCGCGCGCCTGTTCTACGTCGTCGGACATCTCAACCTCTACTTCGGCCGCGGCGGCGATCCCGTCGACATCTTCCGGATCTGGCAAGGCGGCATCGTGTTCTACGGCGGCGTCTTCGGGGGCATCGCAGCCGCGTACCCGTACATGCGGAAGCACCACCTGAAGTTCTGGCACGTGATGGACGCCGCCGCGCCCGGATTCCCCCTCGGCCTCATCTTCGGCCGCATCGGCGACCTCATCATCGGCGACCACCTCGGCGGCCCGACGCGTTTCTTCCTCGGCTGGCGCTACAAAGGGGGCGAGCTTCCCGGCTGCCCGCCCACGGGGTGTCCGGCGATCGGATCCGTGGTTCACCAGACCGCGCTCTACGACTTCATCAACGTGATCATCTTGTTCTCCGTCGTGATGCTGCTCGCGCGCAAACGTCGGCCGGACGGCTGGCTCATCATGTTCACGGCAACGTGGTACGGCGGCGCGCGCTTCCTCGAGGACTTCGCGCGCACCGGAACGGCGACGTACCTCGGCTTGCGCGGCACGCAGTGGGTTTCGATTCTGATCATCGTCGCCGGGACCTACTACCTCCGCCGGCTCGCGCGTCGCGGGACGGTCACAACGCCGGGGGCCCCACCCGAAGAGCTCCAGGAAGACATGGGCCCGGAGGACATGGTTTCCGAGGGATCCCCGATCGACGTCCTGCACGAAGAGAAAGAGCCGGGTGGCTAGAAGCCGGCGAACGCCGCGCGCGCTTTGCCGACGTCGCGCGCCGACGGACCCAGCAGCAGCAACAACCGCGACCCGTTCTGAACGACCTCGCCGGCGCCGGCGGATGACTGCCACCCGCGGCCGCTCCCCGCATCGAACGGCGAGCCACCCGTATAGCGGATCGACAGCCAGCGCCCGAACGCATCGGCGGCTTCGCGCGCTTGCGAGTTTGAATCCCATGCCGTGAGCGTCGCAACGAGCACGCCGTCGCTCGATCGGTATCCGCCGTACTCGCCGCCGTCCCACCCCGCGGCAGCCGTGCTCGCTTCGGACTGCGAAAGGCCTTGTCCGCCGCCGCGCTCGAGCAGCTCGAGCACATCGAACTCCCCCACCCCGCCCGTTTCGATCGACGTCCAGCCTTGGCCGAGCGAGCGCCGTACGTCCGGAAGAGTGACCGGCGTCGGGGCGTCCCGCGTGTCGAGGTACCGCGTGGGGTGCATGATCTGCTCGGTCGAATCCGGCGGGTCGCGGTACGCCTGGTCGACGAGGTCGAACCCGCCACGGTCGTGCAGCGCCGTCACGAACGCAAGGCCTTCCACGTACGGGAACTGCAGCACGTCTTGCAGATAGATCGGAGCGGCGTCGAATGCACTCGCGGGAAGGCTCTGCGCTTCCTGAGCGACCTGCTGCTGCTGCGCCGCCGTCAAGACCTCTTGCCGGTACAGGTTCATCGTGAACGTCGCGTCTCCCTCCGCGAGAGCAAGGAACGCCGTGGCCGCGTCGTCTTCGTGCCGCTTCTGAAGCTTGTCGAGCAGCCCGAGCCCGAAGTGCTGATCGGCAAGCGCATGCGTGTACTCGTGGGCGAGCACGACCTGTACGAACGGGGTCGGGTTGCGCGCGCTCGCGGCACCGACGACCATCCGCTTCGTCTTGTCGTCGTAGAACCCCAACACCTGTTCGCTCTGAAGTGTCTTCAGCTCGCCGTACAGGTCGTAGCGCGCGGGCAGCAGCCCGTACGTCGCGAGCACCGCGGCCGTCCCGTCGAGCGACGCGCGCGAGTTGTCTTGGGTGAACATCTGCGCGACGCGCGCCGAGAGCTCAGCTGGGGACAGCAGCTCCGGCGTGACCGTCTTGGTAAAGGCGAGCGCGCGGAGTGTCGCCGTTGCGGCGGCGATCCGGCCGAGCGGGTCCGTGGAGCCCGATCCGCTGACGCGCGCGCGCAGCAAATCGAGCTGCTCGTTGAGCGCCTGGATCTGTTGTTCGAGCGTCCCCGTGGTCGTGCGCTGGTGGCGCACCTTCACCCCGAGCGCGGCGTTCGCCGCGAGAGACGCGACCAGCGCGACCGCGAGAAGGATCAGCAGCGCCGAGCGGCCTTGCGGAGGCTTGCCGGGGCCGGTCGGCGGGGTCGGCTCGGAGCCCTGGGGGTCCTGCAGAGACACCTAGGAGCCGCCCTGGAGGAGCTCCTCGACCTCCGCGTCCGAGAGGCGCCGGAAGGCCCTGCGGGGGCGCGCGCGGTCGAGCAGCGCGACCTCCAGGACTTGCGCGCGCAGCGGTCGCTCGGGGTCGGCCGCGGCCAGGGCTTCGCCTCCGAGGCGGAGGGCTGCGCCGAGGTCCAGACCGGGCTGATAACCGCTCTGCATAGACTGCATGAGGGCCTCGGCATGTCCCCCCATCGCCACGACGCCTTGCTCGTCTTGCAAGCTCCCGTCGTAAAGCACACGGTACATCTCGTCGTTGTCGGGCGTGTCCCCGACCTGCGCGACCAAGATCTCGATCTCGAACGGCTTTATCTCTTGCGTGAAGATCCCCCCAAGCGCTTGCGCGTAGGCGTTCGCGACCGATTTCGCGGTCACGTCCTCACGACTGTAGGAGTAGCCGCGGAGGTCGGCTAAACGAACCCCGGCGATACGGAAGTTCTCGAACTCGTTGTACTTGCCCACCGCGGCGAACGCGATTCGGTCGTAGATCTCGCTGATCTTGTGCAGCGTCTCGCTCGGATTCTCGGCCACGATCAGGATGCCAGGCTGACACTCGACCGAGACGATCGACTTGCCGCGCGCGATCCCCTTGCGCGCGTAGTCCGCGCGGTCCTTCATCATCTGTTCGGGTGACACGTAGTACGGCATGGGGGCCATCAGTTCCGCCCCCTCTGCGACAGGATCGCCTCGACGACGGGACGGAGCTCGGAGTCGGGCACGACGCTGTAGCCCAGAGTCGTCACCAGCGCGACGATCGGGAAGATGTTGCGCTCGAGGTCGGGACCGCCGGTTGCCGCGTCCTCGTCGCTGGCGTCGACGAGCGCCTCGATCGCCGCGCGCACCGCATCCGCTTGGCCGAGATCCGGCCGGTAGCTCTTCTTTAACGACGCTTTCGCGTGGACGCCGCCCGAGCCGGTCGCGTGAAAGTCGATGTCTTCGTAGCGGCCGCCGACCGCGTCGTACCGGAAGATGCGTCCCTCCGCGCGCCGCAAGTCGTAGCCTCCGAATAGCGGAACGACGACGAGCCCTTGCATCGCGAGCGGGAAGTTCTGCTTGATCATCTGCGCCAGGCGGTTCGCCTTCCCCTCGAGCGAGAGCCGGTCGCCTTCGAGCTTCTCGTAGTGCTCCAGCTCGACCTGGAGCAGGCGCACGATGTCCACCGCGGGCCCGGCCGCGCCGGCGATCGCAACAGCCGAGAAGTCGTCTGCGGGGAACACTTTCTCCATGCGGCGGTCGGCGATCGAGAAGCCTTCGGTCGCGCGCCGGTCGCCGGCCATGACGATGCCGTCGGCGAATCGCAGCGCGAGGATCGTCGTGCCGTGTGGGATAGCGAGCGGCGTGCTGCCCTCAGAAGCCGGAAGCATGCCGGGATCGAGGCGCCGCACCAGGTCCGAGAACGATGGGTTCGGGTCAGGAGAGAACGCTGCGCGCGCCCAGTCGGGCGGAAGATCGAAAGGACCGGGGCTCATTGGGCAGTCACCAGAGTCGCATTCTCGAGGTATTCGATGGCGCGCGCGACAGTCGTTGCGTCATCCCTGAATTGGCCTAGGCCACCGTTGCAACCGAAGCAAAGAACTCCGCGGATCAATCCTGTCTCATGGTCGTGGTCAACATGCATCGCAGGCTCCGATTTGCAGATTGCGCATCGTCCCCCTTGAGCACGGATCATCGCCTCAACTTGTTTCGCGCCGATGCCGTACCTGCGCAGGAGATGGTAGTGACGCGAACCTCCGTGAAGACGTTGCTTGGACTCTTTACCCCGTGCGTTGTGACACGGTTTGCAATACGCGTGCCTGCCGTCCCTCGAGTTCTTGTTTCGGGGAAACTCGGTCAATGACTTTTCGATTCCGCAATCCGGGCAACGCTTCGTCTCTAAGAGAAAGAGAGCGTCACTCTGTGCGTTCACTCGCCGCCTTTTTGCACGTACGACCTCACAAATTCCTCTGCGTTCTGCTCCAACACCTCGTCGATCTCGTCCAGCAGATCGTCGATCTCGTCTTTGATCTCTTCAGCCTTCTCGGTGACCTCAGCCGTCTCTTTCGACTCGGGTGCCGATTCATCTGAATGCTTATGCGTCTTCTTCTGTTGTTGCTCTCCGCCCTTGGCCACAGAACCTCCTTCCGCCAACGAGCGTTCCTATGATACTTGCAGCGTGTGACACGAGTAGGGCGGACTTCACTATGCCCGACCAGCAGCTTTACGACCGGATCGGCCGCGACTACGCCTCGATACGAAAGGCCGACCGGCGGTGGGCCGCAGCGATCCTGAGTGCGGTCGGCAACGCCACGACAGTTCTCAACGTCGGCGCCGGTGCCGGCTCGTACGAACCCACCGACCGTCCTGTCATCGCGCTCGACCCGTCGGCAACGATGCTCCGCCAGCGCGCGCGCAACGCTGCTCCGGCGATGGCCGCCGCGGCCGAGGCCATCCCCTGCCACGACGGCGCCTTCGACTGTACGACGGCGATCCTGACGATCCACCACTGGACGAACTGGCGCGCCGGCCTAGCCGAGGTGAAGCGCGTCACCCGTCGGCGCATCGTCGTCCTGACCGCCGACGTGTTCCGTGACGACGAGCCCTTCTGGCTCAAGGAGTACTTCCCCGGCATCAATGCATGGGACCGCGCGCACATCCAGCCGATCGACGATGTTCTGCAAGAGCTGTGGCCCGCGCGCGTCGAGCGCTTGCCCGTTCCCGCCGACTGCACCGACGGCTTCTGCGGAGCGTACTGGCGTCGCCCTGCCGCGTATCTGCGACCGGAGGTCCGCAACGGCATCTCCGGCTTCAGCCAGATCGGCGACCGCGAAACCGAGCAAGGCCTCTCGCGCCTCCAAGCAGATCTCGACAGCGGGGTATGGAACGAGCGGTACGGAGGGCTGCTCGACAGGGATGAGATCGATATCGGCTACGGCTGGTGATCGCCGGGCGTTAGGTCTTGATCTTGTCGATCAGGTCGCCGGCCGTCCGGCAGGAATCGAGCAGCCTTTTCGTCGACGATTCCGTCCCGCGAAGCGGCTCGTGCATCGGGACGCGTTGCAGCGTCTCGGCGCCGAGATCGAAGATGACCGAGTCCCACGACGCCGCCGCGACCTGCTGGGGGAACTGCGCGAGGCAGCGTCCGCGGAAATAGGCGCGCGTGTCCGTCGGCGGAGCTTCGATCGCGCGCTGCACCTCGTCCTCGGTCGACAGCCGTTCGAGCTTGCCGTTGCGGATGAGCACGTTCGCGATGCCCTTATCCAGCCGCACGTCGTGGTACTGCAAGTCCAGGAGCGCGAGCTTCGGGTCGTTCCATTCGAGCCCGTGCTTGTCACGGTAGCTGGACAGCGTCGAAAGCTTCGCGACCCAGTCGAGCTGACGCTCGAGCTTCCTCGGGTCGTCCTCGAGGGCAGACAGCGTCTCTTCCCACCG
>VAWS01000127.1 GCA_005884515.1 Actinomycetota bacterium | reverse complement strand
TTCATCGTCATCTCGCCCGCGGTTGGACTCGTCCTCGGCTTCGTCGTGATGCTCGGGATGCTCTGGATCTTCCGAAAAACGAGGCCGACCAAAGTCGACGGAGGATTCCGCAAGATGCAGCTCGTATCGGCAGCCGCGTACTCGCTCGGTCACGGAGGCAACGACGCTCAGAAGACGATGGGGGTCATCGCTGCTCTTCTCGTCGGCGCCAACTACATGAAGCTCAAGCCCAACGGCGATCTTCCGATCGTTCTGTGGATCGTGTTGGCCGCCCACACGGCGATCGCGCTCGGAACCCTTTCCGGCGGCTGGCGCATCGTCAAGACGCTCGGCACGAAGATCACAAAGCTGAAACCGGTCGGTGGCTTCTCTGCTGAGACCGCAGCGGCCACCTCCTTGTTCCTTGCCACCCATTACGGGATCCCGGTATCCACCACCCACACGATCACGGGAGCGATCGTCGGAGTCGGTTCCACACGGCGACTCACGGCGGTCCGGTGGGGTGTTGCGCGCCGCATCGTCTGGGCTTGGATCGTGACGATCCCGGCGGCAGCGTTGATGGCCTGGGCGGCGTTCAACGTGATCCGGATGTTCTAATCTCTCCAGAGCCGCCCTGCCCCGGAACGTGAACGGAACGTGAACGGCTTGACGCGCCGCTCCGCTGGGGAGAACCATCCATACCATGGCGGAGATCACTGCTCTCTTCCCCAGCTCTTCGATCCCCGACCTCGGGCCGACCACGGTGGACCCGACGTTGGGGGCCGGAGACGTTGCCTTCGCCGTCATGCGAAAGCAATTCACGACGCTGCTGAGACACGAGCCCGGCGTTCGCTACGACAACGACCCCGAAGACCTTCACCAGATGCGCGTTGCAATCAGGCGGCTGCGCGCGGCGTTGGTCGTATTCGAAGAAGCGCTTCCGGCGCGCGCACCCCGGTTGCGCAAAGAGCTGGGTTGGTTCGGCTCGCTGCTCGGCGCGGTGCGTGATCTCGATGTCCAGCTAGCGCAGATCGGCGCGTGGTCGGCCGAGGCGGATCCGCCCGAGCGCGAGGCGCTGGACATCGTGACTGCGGTGCTCGACCAACGCCGCACGAAGGCGCGCGCGCGTCTGGTCGCGGCGATGGATTCCAAGCGACACGTTCACCTCACGACCTCGATGCAGCGTCTCCTCGCCCGGGGACCCGTGAAGCGATCGCACTCCGCGCACGTGCCCATACTCGAAGCGGCCCCCGAAGTGGTCGCGCGCGGATATCGAAGGGTCGTCGCGATCGGCGATCGCATCGACAAGGAATCGCCTTCCCAAGCACTCCACGCACTCCGGATCCGCGCGAAACGGCTCCGCTATACGGTCGAGTTCCTCGAGCCCATCTACGGCAAGCCTGCGCGCGCATACGCGAAGCGGCTCGTCGCCCTTCAAGATCTGCTGGGGTCCCATCAAGACGATGTCGTCGCCTTAGCCACCCTCAGAGCCATCGCGCTAGACCCGCCACATAGAATCAATTCAGCGATCGTATTCGCGCTCGGCATGTTGGCCGACCGATATCAAGCGGATGCTATGGCCGCGCGAGAGCGATTCCCGAAGCGCTATCGGGAGATCACGGGCACGCGTTGGCGGAAATTGAGGCGCACGATGGAGGAGACAGCGACTCGAGATCAAGCATCACCGGCTGTTCTGGCCTCTGAAGAAGCGAATGCGAGCACGCCGATCACGATCGTGAAGGGGGCCTGATGCGGAGGCGACTGGACATATTCATCGTTCGGCACGCGATCGCGGAAGAGCAGGACCCGATCCGATGGCCGGACGATGCCGACCGCCCGCTCACGCTCGAGGGCGAGGTCGCGTTCCGGAAAGCCGCGCGAGGCCTCGCCGACCTGACCGCTCCTCGACCAGCTTGCCGATGTCGACGGCGGGCCCTCGATCGCGCTCATCGGCCACGAACCCATGCTGAGCGAATTGATCGGGATGCTCGTCGGCGGCGCGAACATCGAACTGAAGAAGGGAGCCGTCGCGCGCCTCGACGCGCACGCGCTCACTCGAGGTGGGGCAACGTTGCGCTGGCTGCTTCCGCCGAAGGTTCTTCGAGCAGCTCGACGATAGGGGCGTCCTGCCCCATACCGGCGACCACTTCCTCGACCTGCTTGGAGATGGCGCGGAAGATATCGGGCACCGAGCCGCGCGCATCGATGACGTGGAACTCGTGCCGCGCCGCCAGCCGGCGGAACTCGTCGAGCAGCCACGTCTGATACTCGACGAAAGTGTCGAACACGCTCGTGCTCGGCAGGAAGTCCTGACCAGACTCCCAGTAATCGAAGCCCGTGCTCGAGATCACGCGCGGGAGAAGGTGCTCGACGTCGATATCCAGATAGATGACGCAGTCGGGTACCAGCGCGAAGTCGTACAGGTCTTCCATCCACTCCGGTGAGACACCGCGGATCACCGCGCGCGCGATCAGCGAGAAGATGTACCGGTCGGCGAGCGCGACCATCCCCGCGCGCAGTGCGGGGAAGATCTGCCGCTCGAGCCGGTCCCAGAAGTCGGTCGCGTAGAAGAGGTTGAGCGTGAAGGGATCGAGCGTGTTCCCTTCTTTCGCGCGCTTGATGCCCGGTCCGGCGAGCTCGGAACGCGTCAGCCCGGTGTCGAGGACGGCAATCCCCCGGTCCTCAAGCCATTCCTTCAGCAGCGCGATGTGCGTCGATCGCCCGACGCCGTCCGTTCCTTCGATGACGATGAGCCGCCCCGGCAGTGCATGGCCTTCGATGCCGGGAGGCCGGTCGCCGTAGAACTTCAGCTCCGTCATGCTTGCGCCTGCTTCCGAAGCGCTTCCAACAGGTACCGGCCGGCCAGCCCCTGCTCCTTCAACGCGTCGCGGATGCTGCCACGGTCCGCGCGCATCACGCCTTTGAGATGCGGCTTGACGAGCTCGCGCATCTGTTTCTGCTGCCGGACCAACGTGTCGGTCGCGTTCATGCGAACGAGGTCGAACTCTTTCACGAGCTGCTCGTACTCGGCACGGATCATGCCTTGGTAGATCCGGAACGATTCCTCGGGGTCGTCGGCCAGCTCGAGGTCCAAACCGGCTTCGTAGAACTTCAGCGCCGGCCGCCCTTCCATGATCCGGTGGACGGCCTCGTCGAGCGGCACGTCGAAGTAGAACGCGAGCGACGGCTTCACCGCGAACGAATACAGCCGTCGCAACCAGTCCTTACTGAGCCCCCGAACCGCATCGCGCGCGAATGCCGTGTACACGTAGCGGTCGGCAAGTACGATCGCGCCGGCCTGCAAGGCGGGCAAGATCTCCGCGTGGATCCGGTTGGCGAAGTCGGCGGCGTGGATCAAGCTGAACGACACGGGCGAAAGCAAGTGGCGCTTCTTCCCACGTTTCGTCGTGGTCTTGACGATCGGCGACGAATTCCACTCGCTGAACACGACGAGATATCCCTGGCTCATGAGCCACTTGTGGAGCAGGTCGAGCTGCGTGCTCTTCCCGGACCCGTCGATGCCCTCGACGACGAAGAGCCGTCCGCGAAGCTCTTGCCCGTTGTACGAGCTCACTGTTTCACCTCTGCCGTCTCCACGCGGAGACGCTTGCCGAAGACGGTTCGGAACCGCTCTTCGCTCTTCTGGAGCCACCACCCCGGCGCGACCGGCGCGCGCACCACGATCTCGCGCTGGCGCACCACACAGGAAACGATGCCGGGCAGCCCCGGCGCAAGCCGGCGTTCGATCTCGTCGGCCAGGCTGAGCGCGACGGCGGCCCGCTGGACGAGGTCGGCGTCTTCCGGTTCGAGCAGCCGCGCGACACCTTTCGCCCACGCCATCTGCTGCTCGGTCCCCCGGATCAGCGCCGACACCATCGCGAGCTGGCGGTGGGAGAACCCGGTCAGGTCCGAGGCGATCGCGACGTCCGCCGCATGCGCCTCGCGGTTGTAGTAGTCGACACTCAATCCAACGTCGAGGATCTTCGCGGCGTGCCACAGCATCTCGAGCAGCTCAGCGCTCGCTTCAGGAAGCACACCGTCGACGATCGAGGAAGCGATGGCCGCGCGCCTGACGGCGCGCTCCGGCTGCCACTGGGTGAAGCGCGCGACCAACGCTTCCACCGAACCGCGTCTGATGTCTTCCGCCGGTGCCGTCGCGATGCCCAGCCGGTCGTACGCGATCCCCTCTCGAAGACCCTGGCCCGACACGGTCAACTCGTCGGCTTCCAGCTCTTGCATGACCGTCTCAAGCACCAATGCACCTGCGACGATCGAGTCGGCACGATCGGCGTTGAGACCGCGCAAGCGCCGGCGCTTCGCGAGCGGACGCGACGCGACGAGATCAGTGAGGAGCTCGACTTGCGCGTCCTGAAGGACGAAGCCATGGACGCGGGGGATCGGATAGTTGCTCTCGCGCCGGCCCATCTTCGCGAGGTTGCGGATCGTGCCTCCCGTTCCGATCAAACCTTCGGACCCCTTCAGCGCTTTGATGCCCGCCTCCTCTATGGCTTCGGCTACGTGTTCGCGGAGCGCGCGCACCTCACCCGACGATGGAGGATCGTCGCGGAGGAACCGCTCGCTGAGTCGGAGCGCGCCGAGCGGCAGCGTGTACGACGCGGTCATCTTGCGGCTTCGGAACGTCGTCACCTCGAGGCTGCCGCCTCCGATGTCGACGAGCGTTCCGTGCTCGATCGCGAGACCGTGCACGGCGCCGAGGAACGAGTACCGCGCTTCGTCTTCTCCATCGATGATCTCGACATCGATCCCCGTCGCGCGCGAGATCGCGTCGACGAGCTCATCCGCATTGGACGACTCGCGCACTGCGGACGTCGCCACGGCGATGATGCGCACGGCGCCCGCTCCCTCGGCGACGGCGCGGAAGTCGCGCATCGCTTCGACCGTCCGCTCGATCGCCGACGCCCGGAGCTTGCCGCCCTTCAGCTCTGCCGCGAGGCGAAGCGGTGCGCGCGCGTCGGCGAGGATCTCGATGTGGGCGCCGTGGAGCCGCAGGACCACAACGCGGCCCGAGTTGGAGCCGACGTCGATAATGGCCAGCGGCTGATCTGCCAAAACGACTCCCGCGTCAGGGCTCGAACTTGTATCCGAGCCCCCTGATGGTTCGAAGGTAGCGAGGTTTCCGCGGATCGTCTTCGATCTTAGCCCGCAGCCGCTTCACATGGACGTCGAGGGTGCGGGTATCGCCGAAATAATCGGCGCCCCAGACGTCTCCGATGAGCGCTTCGCGCGTGCAGAGCTTCCCGGTGCGGCGCATCAAGCATTCGAGCAGCATGAACTCCTTGGGTGGGAGCGACACCGGGACGCCATTCACGCTCGCCTCATGCTTCTCGATGTCCAGGCGCACGGGCCCGGCCTCGAGGACCGACGGACCGCCGAAATCAGATGCGACGCCTGAGCGGCGGAGCACGGTTCGGACGCGCGCGATGAGCTCTCGGGAGCTGAACGGCTTCGTGATGTAGTCGTCGGCCCCCAACTCCAGCCCGAGCACCCGGTCGACTTCGGAGGTCTTCGCGCTCACGATGATGATCGGGGTCGATCCCGACCGCCGGATCGCGCGGCAAACATCCTCGCCGGCGAGGCCGGGAAGCATCAGGTCGAGCAGCACCAGATCGGGTTTATCGGCTTCGAATCGCGATAGTGCGACGGCGCCGTCGCCGGCGACCGCGCAACGGAACCCTTCACGCTCGAGCCCGTAGCGCATAGCGTCGGCCAGGGTCGACTCATCTTCGACGATGAGGATCCTGGCCGTCGCCACTGCTGCCATCGTCACGATCGTGGCAGACCGTATGCGCTTGGAAACCCCCCTCGGAGGAACGGCCGTGAACTCTCCGTGAACCGAGGGCTAACGAGCGGCGTTCAGTCGAACTGCACCACGGGCCGGACCTCGATCGACCCGTAGAGGGCCCCAGGGATCCGCGATGCAAGCTTGATCGCTTCCGCCTCATCCTTCGCCTGAACCTTGTAATACGCGAGCAGCTGGTGCTCGGTCTTCTCCACCGGCCCGCCGCTGGTCTTGGTCTTGCCGCCGCGGACCTCGACGGTCGTCGCCGTCGTCGTCGGAAGGAACGGGTCTCCATCCAAGAAATTGCCGCTGGCGACGATCGACTTGGTGAACACCTCGTACTTCGCGCCTTCCTCTTCCATCGCCGTGCTTCCCGGTTCCGGCATCGACTGCTCGTCCCCGTAGATCAACAGCATGTACTTGGCCATGACCGACCCCCTCCTGAAGACGCGAACCTTTCGCGCTTTCTTTGGAGACGAACGGCCGGCGCCGAAATCGACGTCGCGGTGGAGCCCGATTCGACCGGCTACCATGGAGCTAATCCATGACCGCACCCGAGCAGAAGCGCCTGCGCAACATCGCCCTGATCGCCCACGTCGACCACGGCAAGACCACCCTGGTCGAAGCGATGCTGCGCCAGACCGGCGTGGTCCGGGATGCCTCGACCGACCACATGGACACCTTGGACCTTGAACGTGAAAAGGGCATCACGATCCTGGCCAAAGCCGCGTCGATCATCTGGCACGGGGTCACGATCAACCTCGTCGACACGCCGGGCCACTCCGACTTCGGCGGCGAGGTCGAACGCGCGCTCGCAATGGTCGACGGGGTCTTGTTGCTCGTCGACGCCTCGGAAGGTCCCCTGCCGCAAACTCGCTACGTCTTGCGCAAGGCGATGGCGCGCAACTTGCCGTCGGTCGTCGTCCTGAACAAGGTCGACCGGAAGGACGCACGCGCGTCCGAAGTGCTCGACGAGATCTACCAGCTCTACATCGACCTCGGCGCCGACGACCACCACATCGAGTTCCCCGTGATCTCGGCGGTCGCGCGCGAGGGCCGCTCGATGATGGGCGTCGGCATGCCGCCCGAGGACGCCGACCTCTCCCCGCTGCTCAACACGGTTCTCCAGACGATCCCACCGCCGAGCGGGAACCCGAATGCGCCGCTGCAGGCGCTCGTGACGAACCTCGATGCCAGCGACTACCTCGGCCGGCTGGCGATCGGCCGGGTCTTTGAGGGACGCCTTCGTCTCGAGCGTCCGACCGCGGTGATAGGCGCGGACGGGAATCCCGTGCAAGCCAAACTAACGTCGCTGCAACGGTTCGTCGGACTCGGCCGTGACAACGCCGGTCACGTGGACGCCGGGGACCTCTTCATCCTGGCGGGGATCCCGACCATCGAGATCGGCGACACGATCGCCGATCCGTCCGAGCCGCGCGCGCTCGAGCGCTTGCACGTCGACGAGCCGGTGCTGACGATGACGTTCGGGCCGAGCACCTCACCGCTCTCCGGCGAAGGGAAGTTCCTCACCGCGCGCCACATCTCGGACCGGCTGCGCCGCGAGGCGCTCGGCAACGTGTCGATCAGGATCACGTCGACCGAGAACCCAGACGTCATGGAAGTCGCCGGCCGCGGCGAGCTGCAATTGGCCGTTTTGATCGAAACGATGCGACGGGAAGGCTACGAGTTCCAGGTGTCGAGGCCGGAGGTCGTGACGAAGACGGTCGACGGCGCCCTGCACGAGCCGCAAGAGCGCATCACGGTTGACGTCCCCTCGGATCACGTCGGGACGGTGACGCAGATCATCGCGCCGCGTCGCGGCGAAGTGATCGAGATCCGTCCCGGCGAGACGGGCCGCTCGATCGTCGTCTTCGAGGCGCCGGCGCGAGGGCTGCTCGGATTCAGAACCTTGTTGCTGACGATGACGCAAGGGACGGCCGTTGCGCACGTTGAGGCGGCGGGCTGGATACCGTGGGCCGGCGAGCTGCCGCACCGCAAAGGCGGCGGGATCGTGGCCGACCGCACCGGGCGCGCGACCGGCTACGCGCTCGACAACCTTCAAGAGCGCGGCACGTTCTTCATCGAGCCCGGCGACGACGTCTACGAGGGCATGGTCGTCGGCGAGAACGCGCGCGCAGACGACATGGTGGTCAATCCAACGAAAGAGAAACAGAAAACCAACATGCGGACGCACGCGGCGGACGAAGCGATCAAGCTCGAGCCGGCCCGCGAGCTCACGGTCGAGACGGCGATCGAGTTCATCGCGGCAGACGAGCTCGTCGAAGTCACTCCGACCACGCTGCGCATCCGCAAGCGCATCCTCGATCGCCGCGCGCGCGAACGCGCCGCGGTTTAGGTTCCGCGCAACGGAACCACGCTGCTTCCAAGTTCGTCCAACGTTTCGGCTCAACTGCGGGGGAGAAGCATCCGAGAGGAGAGCTGGGCCGGAAAACGGACAAAGGGAGCAGCGCAGATGTCTGCTGATGGATGGGTCATCCTGAGCTTCATCACGATCGCGTGCGGCTACGCGTTCGGCGTGCACGTGCCGAACCCGATCAAGCAACGCCGCCGGAACCACTAAGGCGCAAACGGGGGCGGCCGTTCGAGCCGCCCTGCTAGTCTCGCCGGACGATGGTCACGATCCGTCCGGCGACACGCGATGACGTCGAGCGCGTCATCGCTCTTCGCACGCAAGCGTTCAACATCAACGAGCACGGCCGCGACTCGATGCGCAAGGACCCCCGCGTCGAGGAGGTCCGCGTCGCCGAGGTGGACGGCTCCGTCGCCGGGACCGCGCGCGCGATCCCGTTCGCGCATTTCTTCGGCGGGCGCGCGGTGGAAGCCGCCGGCATCTCCGGGGTTGCGGTAGCGGCGGAGGCGCGCGGCCGGGGCGTCGGGACGACGATGATGCGCGAGCTGCTCAAGGAGCTTCGCCCGCGCATGCCGATCTCGACTCTGTATCCGGCGACCGTGCCCATCTACCGCAGCACGGGCTATGGGTTCGGCGGCGTCCGCACCTTCTGGAAGACGCGTCTCGATGCTCTGCCGCACACCGGGCCTCTGAGCGCATCCCCCTTCACAGATGACGACATCGACGACGTCAACGACGCCTACGAGCGATTCGCGTCGGGAACGAACGGCCTCGTGCGGCGCAGCCCCGACTGGTGGCAGCGGCGGGTGTTCGCCGACTGGGAGAACCGGATCGTATACCGGTACCTCGTGCGCGAAGGCGGCGACGTCACCGGTTGGATCGTCTACATGCTGAGCAAAGCGGACGGCGAGTCGTGGCGCTTGAACGTCGACGTCCGCGACCTCGTCTGGACCACGCAGGCCGCAGGCCGGACGCTGTTGTCTCTTGCCGCATTGCATCGCTCGACCGGTCAGTCGATGACGTGGCCGGGTCCACCGACCGACCCTCTTGCGGATCTGACCGCCGAAGATCCGTTGGAGAACGGCGGGACGTTCCGCTGGATGCTCAGGCTGCTCGACGTGCCGGCGGCGATCGAAGCACGAGGATATCCGCCGTTGGTCGAGACGTCGGTCACGATCGCCGTCCGCGACCCGTTGTTTCCCGAAAATGAGGGGCCGTGGCGGATCGAGGTCGGCGGCGGGCAAGCGAAGGTGTTTCCGGCCGAGCAAGCCGATGCGACGGGCGACGTGCAGGCGTGGGCGTCGATCTGGGCGTCATTGCATCGCGCGCGCGACGCCGTGCGTATCGGCGGTCTCGAGGCGACGCCGCAAGCGCTCGAGACACTCGAGCTGATCTTCGGCGGCCCGATGCCGTGGATCGCCGACTTCTTCTGACCGCATGCCGGCAACGTTCCCCGTCTACCTCGAAGTCGGCAAGAAGCGCGTGTTTGCGAGCGCGCTGAACTGGCCGGGATGGACGCGGAGCGCGAAGAGCGAAGAGGGCGCGCTCGACCTATTGAATGAGTACGGTCCCCGCTACGCCAAGGTGGTCACGCGGCTCGGCTACGTCGCGCCGAAGAGCGCGGCGGCGTTCACGATCGAAGAGCGCGTGAAGGGTGACACCACGACCGACTTCGGCGCACCGGCCATCCCGTGGTCGAAGGACGCGAGACCGATCAAGACCGATGAGCTGAAGCGACTCGTCGCGATCCTGGAGCGGTGCTGGACCAAGCTCCTACAAGGGTCGGGACGCCGAAGGTCTTCGCGAAGAGATAGTCGAGACGTTGAAGGCGCGAGCGCGGGGCGAGGAACCGCCGCCGAACCCACGCCGGACGAAACCACTGTGGTCGCCACGCTTCGCGATCCGACGCAGCGCCTGGCACGCGCTGGACCACGCATGGGAGATCGAGGACCGGGTCTAGAGCCAGTTCTTATCGATCAACAGCTCGGCGATCTGTACCGCGTTGAGCGCCGCGCCCTTGCGCAGGTTGTCGCACGCGGAGAAGAAGCCGAGCGCATTCGTGTTCGCCGGATCGTTGCGAACACGGCCGACCATTGCCTTGTCGATGCCGCTCGACTGCAACGTTGTCGGGTAACGGTTCGTCTTCGGGTCGTCCTCGAGCGTCACACCGTCTGCTGCTTTCAGCAGCGCGCGCGCCTCGTCCGCCTCGATCGGCCGTTCGAACTCCACCCAGGCGCTGATGCCGTGACCGACGACGGTCGGCACTCGAACCGTCGTCGCGAAGATCTCCGTGTCGGAGCCGAGGATCTTCCTCGTCTCGCTCGCGACGCGGCGCTCTTCGCTCGTCGTGCCGGCGCTGTCGAAGCCGCCGACGTGTGGGATCACGTTGAATGCGATCGGGTGGACGAATGCCCGGCCTGGCGGCAGGTCGACCAAGCCCCGGCGTACCGCTTCCCGCTCGGGGAGCAGCTTCTCCAGCTGCTCGTACAGATCGTCGACGCCCGCGACGCCGGCGCCGGAGACCGACTGGTAGCTCGAGCAGATCACGCGGCGCGCGTTCGCCGCGCGATGCAACGGTGCCAGCGGCATGAGCAGCGTCATCATCGTGCAGTTCGGGTTCGCGACGAGGCCCTTGTGCGCGCGCGCGGATTCCGGGTTGACCTCCGGGACCACGAGCGGAACGTCCTCGTACAGGCGGAACGCGGAGGAGTTGTCGATGTTGACCACACGGTCGCGGACCTTCGGCATCCACTCCACGGCGACCTCGTCGGGGGTGTCCCAGATCACCAGGTCGACGCCGTCGAACGCGCGCTCCGAGATCACCGTGACCGGCACGTCCTCGCCGCGGAACGGGACCGTCTTGCCCTCGCTGCGCGCGCTGGCGATCGGTCGCAAGCCGAGCAGCGTGACGTCCCGCTCCTCGAGGATGCGCAGGACCTCGCGGCCGACGGCGCCGGTCGCTCCAACCACGGCGATATGCACGGCTTTCATGGTCCCCAGGGTACCGGCACTGAACACCGCGCGTGCGCGGTTACAGCAGACCGGTCCGCCTGACGACACTCGAAACGTGAAGACGCTCGCGGTCGCTCTCGTTCTCGTTTCCCTGGCTGCCTGCGGGAGCGGGTCGGCGCCCAACGGTGGCCAAACCCGGTTCCTCCTGCTCGCCCACGTTCCGCTCGCGGGGTCGCTTTCCACGGCGCCCGACGCGACGCTGCTCGATCTTGGCCACCGGGCCTGCGCAGAGATGGACACCAACACGCCGAGCGATCAGATCGTCGCGGATATCGGAGGTAACCCAGAGCCGGGGAGCGAGGCGTTCAACGCCTACAGCTACGTGGTGGTCACCGCAGCGTCGCAGCTGTGCCCATCGCACAAGCCCCAGTTCGGCGCGACCCTGCCGAGCTAGCTGGGGTGCTGCTCGCGCGCGATCGCTTCCTGCGGCAGCTTGAACTTCTCGTGGACCGCGCGCACGGCGCGCTCGGTGTCGGCTTCGCGCACGACGCATGAGACGCGGATCGTCGACGTCGAGATCATCTCGATATTGACGCCGGCTTCCCCGAGCGCGTCGAACATGTCCGCCGCCACGCCCGGGTGCGAACGCATCCCGGCGCCGATCAGCGACACCTTCGCGATCCCCGCGTCGTACAGGATGTCGGTCGCGCCGAGGTCGTCGAGGATCGGCTTCAGCGCGCGCTTCACGCGGTCGATGTCGCTGCGACCGACCGTGAACGAGATGTCGGTGTGCCCGGCCGTTGAAACGTTCTGAACGATCATGTCCACGTTGATGCCTTCGTCGGCGATCGTGCGGAACAAGCGCGCCGCGATGCCGGCGCGGTCGGTCACGCCCTGCACCGTCACCTTGCCCTCCGAGACGTCATGCGTGACTCCGGAGATGATCGCTTTCTCCATACGCTCGTCTTCCTCTCTCACGAAAGTGCCGGCCGCGTCCGAGAAGCTCGATGCGACCCGGATGATCACCCCGTAGTTGCGAGCGTAT
>VAWS01000228.1 GCA_005884515.1 Actinomycetota bacterium | reverse complement strand
CGACGTGCTGGCCGACGCGCTGACGGCCGATCCCGAGGACACCGCCGCCAACGCCGAGATGGCGCGCGCGCTGCGGCTGATCGGAGACCCGGCCGGCGCAGAGGAGCACATCCGGATCGCGCTGAAGACGGTGCTCGACTACCAGCTCGTCGTCGAGCTGGCCGGCGTCGTCGCGGAGCAGAACCGCATCAAAGAGGCCCAGGGCCTGATCGACGCCGCGCTGTCGATGGCCGACGGAAACCCGCGGCTCGACCCCGGCGAAGCGCTCCTGGTACGGGCTGCGATCGAAGCCGGCCGGGGCAAGAAGAAGGAAGCCCTGAAGGCGCTCGACGCGATCGTGCCGAAGCGCGCGAGCGGCCAGGTGAAGGAGTACGCAGCGCGCTTGCGCGCAAACCTCGAAGCTACCCCGAGCGCGTAAGCGACAGGCCGAGCTGTGCCACGGCCCCGGTCGGGTCGGCCACCATGTCCGAGCCGTAGAGCTGCACGAGCGCTTTCGGCGCGCTTCGGACCGGCCGAACGACACGCGCGCCGGGGAGCGCGCGCGCGGCCGCCTCCTGCATCGTCATCGCCTCCAGGCCGCCGAGCTCCCATGTCCCGGTGACCTCACCTTCGCGCGAGTCCGCCGCAACGATCGCAGCCACGACGTCGGCCAACGAGAGGGGGTTCACGCGTTGGGTCCCCCTCCCCGGAACGCCTGCTCCGCGCCCCCGGCCGAGGCGCTGCAGCGTCGGGCCGAGGCCCTCGGCGACCGGCGCGCAGCGAAGGATCGCGTGCTCCATCGGGCTCGCGGTGATGTGCGCCTCCGCGCGGCCCTTGGCCGCCAGGAACTCGTTCGGCGATTCAGGGTCGGCGCCGACGAACGACAGGAAGATGAAGCGCTTCACGTCGGCCGCGTGCGCGGCGATCACCGCCGCTTCGGTCGAGTCTCGGTTCAGCAGGTCGTAGCTCGTGCCCACTTCGGGCCAGACGCCACCGATCAGGTGGACGATGGTGTGCGCGCGCGTGAGCGCAGACTCCAGCCGGGGAACGTCGTCGGCCGCGCCGATCGCAAGGTGCGCGCCGGCCGCACGCAAGGCCGCATCGTCGCGCCGCACGTACGCGCGCACCTGCGCACCCTCGGCAAGCAGCTGTGCGACCAGCGCGCGCCCGACGAGGCCGGTCGCTCCGGTCACCAAGACGGGCATCGCGAGCTAGAACCGCGGCGCTTCGCGGTACTCGCCGAACACGTCCTTCAACGCGCCGACGATCTCCCCTTCGGTCGCGTCAACGCGCACGGCGTCCACGATCAACGGGATCAGGTTCTCATCCGTCCGAGCAGCCTCGCCCAGCCGCTTCAGAGCCGCTTCCGTCGCAGCCCCGTCGCGCGCCGCGCGCAGACTCTGCAACACTGCGCGTTGCTCGCGCTCGACCTCCGGCGAGATCCGCAGCGTCGTCAACGGCCGCTCGTCGCTCTCGAACTCATTCACGCCGACGATGATGCGGCGCTTCTTCTCGATGCGGAGCTGGTCGCGGAACGCCGCGTCCGCGATCTCTTGCTGGAACCACCCCTGCTCGATGCCGGCGAGCACGCCGGGCAGGATCCCCTTGCCGCCGCCGAGCCGCTCGATCTGACGGAAGTAATCCTCCGCCGCTTCCTCGACCCTGTTCGTCAGCGACTCGACGAACCAGGAGCCGCCGAGCGGATCGATCACGTTGGCCGTGCCCGTCTCGTGCGCGATCACCTGCTGCGTGCGCAATGCGATCTCCGCAGCCTCTTCGGTGGGCAACGCCAGCACTTCGTCGAGCGCGTTCGTGTGCAGCGACTGGGTGCCCCCCAGCACGGCCGACAATGCCTCGATCGCGGTCCGCACGACGTTGTTGTACGGCTGCTGCGCGGTCAGCGACACGCCTGCCGTCTGCGTATGGAACTTGAGCATCTCGGCTTTCTTGTCGGTCACGCCGTACCGGTCGCGCATCCACCGGGCCCAGATCCGTCGCGCGGCGCGGAACTTCGCGATCTCTTCGAAGAAGTCGATGTGCGCGTCGAAGAAGAAGGACAGTTGCGGCGCGAGCACGTTGACGTCGATCCCCCGCTGTTTGCCGAGCTCGATGTACGCGAACCCGTCGGCAAGCGTGAAGGCCAACTCCTGCGCCGCGGTCGATCCGGCTTCGCGGATGTGGTAGCCGGAGACCGAGATCGGATGATACTTCGGCGTCTCGCGCGCGCAGAACTCGAGCAGGTCGCCGATCAGGCGGAGGTGCGGCTGGGGCGGGAACACCCACTCCTTCTGCGCGATGTACTCCTTGAAGATGTCGGTCTGCAGCGTTCCGTCGAGCTTCTTCCAGTGTCGGCGATCGAGTCGACCGCCACGCCGCAATGGCCGACCTCGCCTTCCGAGCGCGGGTCGTCGGAGTCGCGGCCCATCAGCGTCGGCATGTCGAACGCGACCGACAGCCCGGTTCCGCCGCTGCCGAGCAGCATGCGGTAGCGCTCGTTCGTCGCGCGCACGTCGCCGAAGCCCGAGAACTGCCGGATCGTCCAGAGACGGCCGCGGTATCCCGTGGTGTAGATGCCACGCGTGTACGGGAAATGTCCCGGCGTTCCGATGTCCTGCTCGAAGTCGATCTCTTCCGTGTCGCTCGCATCGTAGAGTGGCTTCAACAGCTCGCCGGAAAGCGTTTCGAAGTCGGCGTCACGCTTGTGCGCGCGCTCGTACTCCTCTTCCCAGTGTTGCTTCTGATCGCTCATCGTTTCTCAAGTCTAGCCGCGGCCTCATAGGGATCGAGCTTGCCTTCGAGCACCCCACGCGCAAGCTCATCCAAGTCGCTCCCCCCGCCCGGCTCGCCCATCCGCAGGCGCAGGTCGGCCAACGCGATCTCGCTGATCTCGCGCGCGACCCGCCGCTCGCGGCGCGCGCGCAGCTCGCCCGACGACTCGAGGTGCTTGCGATGCCGCTCGATAGCTGC
>VAWS01000126.1 GCA_005884515.1 Actinomycetota bacterium | reverse complement strand
GGTTGATCTTGGGAGCGATGAGACGATGAGCGAAACGAACGGGAACGGCAAGCTCTACAAGCTGGACAATGTCTCGCGGGTCTTTCGCGTCGGTTCGCAAGAGGTGCGCGCGGTGGACGCGATCGACCTCGACATCGACCGTGGCGAGTTCGTCGCGATCCAGGGCCCGAGCGGCTCGGGGAAGAGCACGCTCCTTCAGCTGCTCGGCGCGCTCGACAAGCCGACCGGCGGATCGCTGTCGTTCGACGGCCGCGAGCTGACAAAGCTCGGCCAAGGCGACCTGACGAAGGTGCGGAGCCGCGACATCGGGTTCATCTTCCAGACCTTCAATCTGATCCCGACGCTGACGGCGGAAGAGAACGTCGAGCTCGCGATGGTACCGATCGGGCTCAACCGCGGGAAGCGGCGCGCGCGCGGGACGGATCTCCTCGAGCAGGTCGGGCTCGCGTCGCGGTCGAAGCACTTGCCGTCGAAGCTGTCCGGCGGCGAGCAGCAACGCGTTGCGATCGCGCGCGCGCTGGCGAACGAACCGCGGGTGCTTCTCGCCGACGAGCCGACGGGGAACCTCGACAGCCAGACGGCCGACGAAGTGGTCGCGATCCTCCGCAAGCTCTCGGCGGAACGCGAAGTAACGGTGGTCCTCGTCACGCACGCGGACGAGGTTGCACAGCGCGCGAGCCGCCGCCTGCGGATGCGGGATGGAAAGCTGCTCGACCAGCCGGCCCCCAGCCTCTCCTAGCACCCGCGGCGCGCGGCTCCCCGCGCGTGAATTATCCTTCGGCGGACGCCGATGGACATCACGCTGACCCAAGCACAGCAGGATCTTCGCGCGCTCGCCGCCGAGCTGGCCGACCGCGAGTTCCGCCCGCGCGCGTCGCGCTGGGACGAGAACGAGGAGTATCCGGAAGAGAACCTCGCGATCCTTGCGAAGCAAGGATTCACGGGGATCACGGTTCCCGAGGAGTACGGGGGGCTCGGGCTCGGTGCGGTTCCTGCCGCGCGTCGCGGCCGGTGAGTGTCTTATCGGGATCGGCATGACCGAACCCGACGCCGGGTCCGACGCGATGAGCATGCGCGCGCGCATCCGGCGCGAGGGCGAGGCATGGAAGCTCGAGGCCTACAAGAACATGATCACCGCCGGCCACAAGGCGCAGGCGTTCTTCGTCGTGACACGGTTCCCCGAGGCCGGCGAGCGCGCGATGGGCGCAGTGATGGTCGACGCGGATTCGCCGGGCGTCAGCGTGTCGAAGGTGCACAAGAAGATGGGCCTGCGCGGCGTGCCCGAGGCCGAGGTGGCGTTCGACGACGTGCTCGTCCCGGACGCCGACATCTTGCTGGAGGGCGACGCCGAAGGGCGCGCGATGCGCACCATCCTGTCGCAGTTCAACCACGAGCGGCTGGGCAACTCGGCGATGTGCGTCGGCGTCGCGGCCGGCGCGCTGCGCGAGTCGATCCGGTACGCGCAGGAACGCACCGTCGGAGGGAAGCGCATCATCGATCTCCAAGGCATCGGATGGAAGCTCGCGGAGATGTCGACGAAGGTCGAGGCCGCGCGCCTGATGGTGTGGCGCGCCGCGTCGAAGGCCGACATGGCCGGTCACGACCAGCCGACGCCGGCACTCGAGATCGCGCAGGCGAAGTGGTACGCGAACGTCGTCGCGCAAGAGGTCGCCAACGAAGCGATCCAGATCCACGGCGGCTACGGCTACACGCGCGAGTTTCCCGTCGAGCGCATGTTCCGCGATGTGCGCGGCCTGGCGATCGGCGCCGGCACGATCGAGATCCAGAAGAACCTGATCGCGCGGCTGCTCGATCGCGGCAGCAAATAGCACCTCACGTTTCGTGCCGCGCGCGCGTTCTACCAGTGTGAGGCCTCCACCGTTCCAGGCTTTCCTCGACGGGCACCGCGAGGAGGTCTACCGATTCTTGACGGGATTCGTCGGCCCACACGACGTGGACGATGCGTTCCAAGAGACGTTCCTGTCCGCACTGCGCGCGTACCCGTCGTTGCGCAATCGGACGAACATGAAGTCGTGGGTGTTGACGATCGCGTATCGCAAAGCGATGGACTCGCATCGCGGTCGCGGACGCCGTGCAGTGCCGGTAGATGATCTGCCCGAGCAGCCCTCCCGCGTCTCCCATGCGGAGGATCACGCGCTGTGGGACTTGGTGCAGGCGTTGCCCGACAAGCAGCGCGCGGCGATCGTGCAGCGGTACGCGAACGGCCTGCCGTACAAGGAGATCGCGGCCATCCTCGAGTGCTCCGAGGAGGCGGCTCGACAGAACGTGCGCGAAGGGTTGAAGAAGCTGAAAGGGATGATGAGCTGATGGCAACTCTCGAAGAGACGTTGGCACGCGCAAGGCTGCAGCCGGTGCGTGAAGCCGCCGCGCGCGACGCAGCCAGATTCGTGAAGGCTGCCGAGAAGGAGGATCTCATCGACGTTGCGTTCGCACGCGTCGCCTCTCCGTTCGGCGAGCTGCTTGTCGCGTCGACGCCTAGGGGCGTCGTGCAGCTCTCGCTCCATGGGTACGACCAGAATGAAGCCTTGGAGGAGTTGGCGCGCAAGGTATCGCCGAGGATCTTCGAAGCGCCGGGACGTCTCGACGACGTGCGTCGAGAGCTGGACGAGTACTTCACCGGCAAGCGCAAGTCGTTTGACCTGCCGCTCGACTGGCAGCTCTCACACGGGTTCGCGCTTCGAGTGCTCAAGGCGACCGCGCGCATCCCGTACGGACGGGTCTCGTCGTACCGAGAGATGGCCGAGAAGGCAGGCAACGTGCGCGCGACGCGCGCGGCCGGGAATGCGCTGGGCGGGAACGCGATCCCGGTCATCGTGCCGTGCCACCGGGTTCTGCGGACGGGCGGGGGTTTGGGCGGCTACGGCGGAGGACTGCCGATGAAAGAGGCGCTGCTGCGCGCGGCGTGCACTTCCTGGTCATCGGGGGCGGCCGCACCGGCCATTTCCGCGAGGTGCGCGGCGAGCCGAAGGTTCCCTGAAGCGGCGAGCTCTCTCGCCCGCTCGGCCAGCCGAGGCGCGCCGCCTGAGAGCGAGGCGATCTCGGCTGCCAGATCTTCTTCTCGCGCTGGCTTCAGGTGCGCGGGATTCCCGTCGTACCAGCCGCCGTACTGCCGCCAGATGTTGTGCACGATGAACTCCGGATCGTCGTAGACGGGACGGAGATACGGCTTCTCGATCAGATCGCGAGGCGGTTTCACCTCGTGCAAGATCGTGTCGAGCGACGCACCGGCGTTCATCATCGCAACGGTGCGATCGTGAAGGTGTTCGAGAAGTTCGGCCGTATCCGATAGCGCCTGCTTGATGCGCGCCTTCCCGATCACCGGGAAGCCGTGGCCGGGCAGCAAGATCTCGGGCTCCAGCGCGATCATCTCGTGGAGCGCGCGCGCCCAGTCGGACGGGTAACGCTGAACCTTCTGCGGGTTCCCGCAGTTCGGCGTCGCCCAGATGAACATGTCGCCCGAGCACAGGATCTTGCGCGAAGGCACCCACGTCCACGTGTGATCGTCGGTCTCGCCGCGCGCGTGATGCATCTCGAAGGTCTCGCCGCCGACGTCGATGCGAAGCACGTCGCGGTACAAGACGTCGGGATCGCGGAACGAGGTGGGCCACGGCACCGGCTGCGGGAACCCGAACTGCCGCTGGTTGACGATCGAGTTGTAGCCGGCCGTGAGCACGTAGCGGTCGAAGCGCGCCGGCATCGCCTCGTGCGCGATGACCCGCGGAGCCGGCCAGCCGTTGGCCGACGCTTCTTCATCGAATGGCGGAACACCGAAGATGTGATCGACGTGTCCGTGCGAGTACACGGCGGTGTTCAAGCGCGCGGCATCCCAGGTGCGGAGCCGCTCGTGATGCATCTTCGCGAGGGCGAAAAGGCCGGTGTCGACCAGCACGAGCCCATCGGCCGTCCGAAACGCATTGATGTTGGCCAAAGTGGCCATGAAGATCGTGTCCGGCGCGACCTCTTCGTACGCGCCGGTCGTCCGCAGCGGATCGACCAACGGATGCGCTTCTTCGATCGCGATCTCGCCATTCCAGAGGCGCTCGGCCGTATCGAGGATGCTGCTCGTCATCGTCAACCCCCGTCGATGGACGGGGGAACGATACCGTTATTCGGTCTTCGCGAAGCGGCTGATCGCTAAGGACATCATTACGGCGCCGAGAAGGGCCACGATCGCTAGCTCGAAGAGGGTCGGGAGGCGCCAGCTGCCCCACATCACACCAGGCGCCAGCGACCGCACGGCTGCGGCGGGAACGTGGATATGCGCGAAAAGGGTCCGGCGGATCGCGTCCACGGCGTACGTCAGCGGGTCGATCTTCGTCAGCACACCGAGCCACGCGGGAAGCGACGTGATCGGGAACACGGCTCCCGACAGGAAGAAGAGGGGCATCACGAAGAGCTGCATCACGACCTGGAACGACTCCACCTGCTGCATGCGGCTCGCGATCATCGCGCCGAATGCCGTGAGGACCATCGCGAGCAGCGCCATCTCGGCGATGATTGTGACCAGCATCAAAGGCGAATAGGGAAGGTGAACGAGGCCGGCCAGCGCCAGCATGATGACGCCTTGGATAGTGGCGACGGTTGCGCCGCCCAAAGCCTTGCCGAAGATAACGGCACCGCGACGCACGGGAGCGACCATCATCTCGCGCAGGAACCCGAACTCACGGTCCCACACGATCGAGACCGCGGAGAAGATCGATGTGAAGAGCACCGTCATCGCGAGCACGCCGGGGAAGATGAACGTTCGGAAGTCGATCCCACCGGCGCGCGCCTTCACGAGCGGCGACAGCCCGGTGCCCAGAATGAAGAGGAAGACGATTGGTTGGATCAGCGATGTGATCGCGCGCGCGCGGCTCCGCCTGAACCGGATGAGCTCACGCCGCCACACGATCTCGATGGCCCGGAGGTCGTCGACGAAGCGCCCTCCCGCGACGCGGACCGATGCGACATCTGCGATCGTTGCCATCAGCGTCCTCGCATCCGCATCCACGGCATCTGCCGCAGCCGGTCGGCGCTCGATGACTCGGCATCTCTGATCGTCCGGCCCGTGAACGTCATGAACACGTCGTCGAGCGATGGACGGGCGACGCTGACCGACCGGATGCCGATCCCAAGGTCCCTGAAAAGACGCGGCACGAACGTCTCACCGTTCGGTACGTGCGCCGTCACCGCTCCCTCGCTGATCGTGGCTTCCACACTGAACACCTCTCGCAAGGCTTTGATAGCGGCGTCGTTGTCGTCGGTCGTTATCGACACGCGGTCTTTGCCGACCAGCTCCTTCAGCTCGTCCGGCGTTCCCGAGACAACGATCTCGCCGTTGTCGATGATCGCGATCCGGTCGCAGTACTCCGCCTCGTCCATGTAGTGGGTCGTCATGAAGATCGTGATGTCTTCCTTGCGACGAAGCTCGCCGATGTAGCTCCAGATGTGCTCTCGCGTCTGCGGATCGAGGCCGACCGTCGGTTCGTCCAGGAAGAGAACCCGGGGCGAATGGAGCAGGCCGCGCGCGATCTCAAGCCGCCGCTTCATCCCGCCGGAGAACGTGCGCACCAAGCTGTCACGCCGTTCCCATAGGCCGACCATCCCCATGATCTGCTCGACACGGCCTGGGATCGTCGCGCGCGGAACGCCGTAAAGCTCCGCATGGAATCGGAGATTCTCCTCGGCCGTCAGGTACTCGTCGAGCGTCGTGTCTTGGAACACCAAGCCGATGCGACGGCGCACCTCCAGAGGTTCGGCCGCAACGTCGTAGCCGGCGACGCGCGCGTTTCCCGACGTCGGCTGCAGCAGAGTGCAAAGGATATTGATCGTGGTGGACTTGCCGGCGCCGTTCGGTCCCAGGAAGCCGAAGATCTCGCCGGGGGAGACCTCGAAGCCGACGTGCCGCACCGCTTCAAGCTCACCGTACGTCTTCGTCAGATCCCTGACCGTGATGACCGGGCCCGAACCGTTGTCGTGCGGCTGCTCGAACGGCGGTGGCGTCGTCGAACGTGCTGCTTTCTCTGTCCTCATCTCAACCTCGATGCGGCCGGTTTATCCCCCGGCCGAAACCTCTTCGGGCGTTGCGATCGCTTCGGCCGAGAAGGCGTCGCGGAGAACCTCGAGGGTCTCCTCATCCAGGTCGAGCAGCTCTGCCGGCGGCTTGTACAAACGTTTCTTGACCTCGGCGGTCTTTTTCAGGCCGCGCGGCGTGAGCACCACGGTCTTCACGCGCCGGTCGGACGCGAGCATCTTGCGTTCGACGAGGCCGCCTTCCTCCAACCGGTCGATGAGCCAGGTCATCGTGGACGCGTCGCAGGACATGCCTTGCGCGAGGGAGCCCATCGTCATGGCTTCACCCGACGACAGCAGCATGAGCACCTTGAGGTGCCCTGGGGTCAGGCCGATCTCCTGCAGCTTGGCTGCCGCTCCGCGGAATTGCTTCTGGAACATCTCGCCGAGGAGGTGCCACACCTCGGCGGCAACTGCCTCTTTGGAGTTGGATACCCGGCTCACGCCCGCCATGGTATCGAAGATTCTTTTAGTAGTCCAATAGTTTAAGGATTCAGAAACTTGACACGCTCAAAATACATCTGGCACTATACGCGCCATGAGCGAACCAGCGATCATCGTTGAAGGTTTGAAGAAGAGCTTCGGCGACGTCGAAGCGCTGAAGGGGATCGATTTCCAGGTCGAACGCGGCGAGATCTTCGGGCTGCTCGGCCCGAACGGCGCCGGCAAGACGACCGCGCTCCGCATCCTTTCAACCATCTTGCGACCAGACGGCGGGCGCGCGGTCGTCCTCGGGAAGGACGTCGTCAAGGAGCCTGCGGCGGTGCGGTACCGGATCGGTTTGGCGGGCCAGTTCGCGGCCGTCGACCCGAACCTCACCGGGCGCGAGAACCTGCGGCTCATGGGCAAGCTCACGCACATGCAGAAGGAGCGGTACGTGCCGCGCGCGGACGAGCTGCTCGAGCGGTTCGATCTTTCCGACGCAGGTGACCGTACGATCAAGACGTATTCCGGCGGGATGCGTCGTCGTTTGGACGTCGCCGCCGCACTGATGCACAGCCCGCCCGTGCTCTTCCTGGACGAGCCGACGACTGGTTTGGACCCACAGAGCCGACGCGCGCTGTGGGACACGATCCGCGAGCTAACGAACGAAGGCGCGACGGTTCTGCTTACGACGCAGTACCTGGAAGAAGCGGACCTGCTTGCGAAAGAAGTCGCCGTCATCGATGGCGGGCAGGTCATCGCGAAGGACACGCCCACGAAGCTCAAGGCGCGCCTCGGCAGCACAGTCATCGAGATGAGCTGGCCGGAGGGGAAGAGCGCGATCGCTGCGCAAGAGACGCTTTCGCGCCAACTGAAAACGAAGCCCGATCGAGAGGACAATATCGTTCGCTTCGCGGCGGATGGTCCAACCGTTCTGATCGAAGCATTGCGCAAGCTCGACACCGAAAACTTGCCTCCCGCAACGTTGGGCGTGCGCGAGCCGAGCCTCGACGACGTATTCCTCCTCCTCACGGGACATCACGCCGAGGATGCGGCGGCGGAGACGCCCCCCGAGCCCGTCAAAGCACGAGGTGCACGATGACCGTTCTATCCACGGCAGATCAGACCCAGGTCGACGAGCCTCGTAGTCTCATCGTCGGTCCGATCAAGGATGCAATGGCTATCGCGTGGCGGAACCTGCGCGCGCTTCCGCGCGTTCCCCAATACCTCGTTTTCTCGACGATCCAGCCGGTGATCTTCGTCCTCATGTTCCGCTTCGTGTTCGGGAAGGCCCTGCGAGTGCCGGGCAACATCCCGTACGTGGACTACCTCATGCCGGGGATCTTCGTGCAAACGGTCGTCTTCGGATCTATGGGAACCGCGATCGGGTTGGCCACCGACATGCAGAGTGGTTTGATGGAGCGGTTCCGTTCCCTGCCGATGGCACCCTCTGCCTTGCTCGTCGGACGAACACTTGCCGACCTCGGGCGCAATGTCTTCGTTGTGATCTTGATGGTCGCTGTTGGGTTCGCGGTTGGCTTCCGTATCCACGGCGGCGTCCTCGATTTCCTGGCGGCGTGCGCGTTGGTTCTTCTGTTCGGCTACGCGCTCTCGTGGGTGTTCGCGAGCATCGGCCTCCTGGTCGGCGATCCGGAGAGCGCACAAGCTGCGGCCTTCCCGATCCTCGCCCCCCTTGTGTTCGCGTCATCCGTTTTCGTCTCGCCGCAGTTCATGCCCGGATGGCTTCAAGGTTTCGCGACGCATCAGCCCGTCTCCGTGACTGCATCCGCCGTCCGTGGGCTTGCGCTCGGTCCTCACATCGCAGGCGTCATATCGCAAACGTCCACGACGTCGTACGTGTTGCAGACCATCGCATGGGGCGTCGGTATCGTCGTCCTCTTCGGGCCGCTCGCCGTGCGCCGCTACCGCAAAGCCATCTAACAAATAAGGGACCCGGCCGGGTCTCGACGGCGACGGACGCGGGCTGGGGGAAAGTAGCCACACTGTTTCGCCGAGACCCATTGGCCGGGCGGACTCCGTCACTCAACCACCCACGCCTGGGAGCACCATGAACTGATGCTGGGCGTTCGCCGAGAATGCGGCGAAGCTCGATTCACAGCAAGATCCAAGGCGCCCCACAGTGCCGCCCCATGCCCGGGTGATTCTCTCTTTGCATACGTTCGGCGAGAGCCGTGGGCATGGAGGGAACACCGCGATGAGCGACCACATCGACGAAACGAACACCGGTGACACGGCGGAGCCAAATCCGCCATCGTCCGAGCAGCCGGTCGAGCACGTCTCGGAGCCGAGCTTCACTTCATCGGGGCAGCCGGTGGAGCACGTCTGGGAGCATCCCCCCGGCGCAGCATCGGACCCGGTCACGGAGCCTGCGGCGCGCGCCTACCCGCCCGAGACCGTTCCGATCCCCGCATGGAGCCCCGCGCCGGCTGCGTACGAGCCACCGCGCTCGCGCACACCGTGGCGCGCGATCCTGATCTCGGCGTTGATCGCAGGGCTGCTCGGCGGAGCGATCGGCGCGTTCGCCGTTCCCCGGAAGAGCGGGGTGACGATCGAGCGCGTGTCCGCGACGGGCTCGGCCGTGAAACAGGATCTGCTGACCGGCGTCGCGTCCGTCGCGCAAAGCGTCATGCCGAGCATCGTTCGCGTGGATGTGAGCGGCACGACGGGACCGTTCGGTCAGAGCGCAACCGGCACGGGCTCCGGCGTGATCTACTCGAGCGACGGCTACATCATCACGAACAACCACGTGATCGATAACGCAACCTCGATCGAGGTGACGCTCAGCACCGGTCAGCGGCTCCCGGCGAAGTTGATCGGCACCGCGTCTCCCGGCGACGACATCGCCCTGATCAAGATCGACAAGACCGGTCTGACGCCGGCTACGTTCGGATCGACGAGCGACCTGAGCGTCGGCGACCTGGCGGTCGCGATCGGGAGCCCGTTCGGCCTGCAGGGCACGGTGACGGCGGGCGTGATCAGCGCGCTGCACCGCAACATCAACCTCGGACAAGGCGAGAACCTGACCGACGCGATCCAGACCGACGCGCCGATCAACCCGGGGAACTCCGGCGGCGCGCTTGCCGATGGAAAGGGCGATGTGATCGGCATCAACACCGCGATCCTCGGCGGGAGCGGTGGCAACGTCGGCGTGGGCTTCGCCATCCCCATCAGCATCGCGAAGCGTGACGCCGACCAGATCATCCAGACGGGCCACGCACAGCGGCCGTTCCTCGGGATCTCCGGCGACAACGCGCCGAACTCCGGCGGCGCACTCGTGCAGTCCCTCGTGAGCGGCGGCCCGGCCGCCAAGGCCGGGCTGCGCGCGGGTGACGTTATCGTCGCCCTCGACGGCAAGGCGCTCCCGTCGTTCGACGATCTGATCGCCGGACTGAGCACGCACCAGCCGGGACAGAAAGTGCAGGTCACCTACGTTCGCTCGGGCGCGCGCCACACCGTGACCGTGACGCTGAGTGCCGTTTCGAGCGGCTGATCGTGCCCGCAACTGGGAAGGCCTGAGGCTCAGAGGAGCCCCAGGCCGTTCTCAGGTAGTCCTCAGTTCCGCGACGGATAATGGGTTCACTCGCAAGGAGGAAGAGATGACCCCCGGGAGCCAGCAAGCCACCGCCGACGTCGCCGAGCGCACCCGCGTTCTCGTCGTCGACGACGAAAGCAACATCACCGACTTGGTCGCCACCGTTCTTCGGTACGAAGGGTTTGAGGTTCAGACGGCAGCCACGGGCCGCGACGCCCTCAAGGCCGTCACCGCGTTCCGGCCGGCGCTCGTGGTGCTCGACATCATGCTGCCCGACCTCGACGGGTTCGAGGTCCAGCGCCAGCTCGCCGACAACGGTGGGAAGATCCCCGTCGTGTTCCTGACGGCGAAGGACGGGACGGAGGACAAAGTGCGCGGCCTCACGATGGGCGCCGACGACTACGTCACGAAGCCGTTCAGCTTGGAAGAGCTCGTCGCGCGCGTGCGCGCCGTGCTCCGGCGGGCGAACGGTCCCGACAAGACGGCAACCGGTCGCTTGCAGTTCGCCGACCTCGAGATGGACGAAGAGAGCCACGAGGTGTGGCGCGCGAACGAAGCGATCGAGCTGACCCCGACGGAGTTCACGCTCCTGCGATACCTGCTCTTGAATGCCAAGCGCGTGCTGTCGAAAGCGCAGATCCTCGATCACGTCTGGCACTACGACTTCGCCGGCGATGCGAACGTCGTCGAGACCTACATCAGCTATCTGCGGAAGAAGATCGACCGCTTCGACCCGCCGCTGATCCACACGATCCGGGGCGTCGGCTACTGCCTTCGATTGCCCAAGGCGTGAGATCGATGTCACTGCGCGGCCGGCTACTGCTTGCGACCGGGATCCTCGTGGTCCTCGGTCTGCTTGTCGCCGACGGCGCGACCTATGGACTGCTCCGTAACTCGCTTGTCTCTCGCATCGACTCGCAACTGATCGCCTCGACGCGACTTGGGTGCCGTAGACGCTCGACCACAGGTTCCCGAAGGACTCCCCGGTTCAACTTCCTATCATGGCAAGTCTCCCTACGTGCTGTTCACAGCGAGAGCGACGGGAGCGGACGGCCGCTATCGAGCGATTGCCGTCGGAGGGAACTTCCAAGTCTCGGACGGCACCGTTGTGCCGGGTACCGGCATCATCGCGATCTCACTGGCCGACGTGGAGGCAACCCTGCACAAGCTGCTCCTTGTGGAGCTCATCGTGACGCTCGTCGTCATCGCAGCTGCCGGCGGCGCGGCGTGGTGGTTGATCCGAGTCGGCTTGAGGCCGCTCACAGAGATGGAGGGCGCAGCCGAGGACATCGCAGCGGGTGACCTTTCCCGACGCATCGAGACCACCGACGAGACCACGGAGGTGGGACGGCTGGGCCGCGCGCTCAACGTGATGCTCGAGAAGATCGAGACCGCGTTCGCTCAGCGGAGCGCGTCAGAGGCGCGCCTCCGCCGCTTCGTGGCCGACGCCTCGCACGAGCTGCGCACGCCGCTGACGTCGATCCGCGGGTACGCGGAGCTTTTCCGCCGGGGCGCGCGCTCGCGACCCGACGACCTCGAGAAGTCGATGCTGCGGATCGAAGACGAGTCCGCGCGCATGGGCGTGCTCGTCGACGAGCTGCTCTTGCTGGCTCGGCTCGACCAAGGGCCGAAGCTCGATCGCGAACCGATCGACTTGGCTCAAGTGGCGACCGACGCCGTCGCCGACGCACGCGTCGTCCAACCCGACCGTCCGATCGCCATCTCGATCGATGAGCCGGTGACCGTTGAGGGAGACGACACAAGGCTGCGGCAGGTCGCAGCGAACCTGATGTCGAACGCGCTCGAGCACACGCCGCCGGCGACGCCGGTGCACGTCAGCCTCCGTCGCGACGGCGAGGAAGCTGTGCTCGAGGTCGCCGACGAGGGACCCGGCCTCGACGAGGAGCATGCGGCGAAGGTCTTCGATCGCTTCTTCCGCGTCGACCCGGCGCGCGCGCGCGAGAACGGCGGCGCGGGGCTCGGGCTCGCGATCGTCGCCGCGATCGTCGAGGCGCACGGCGGGAGCGTGTCCGTCGAAACCGCGCCGGGCGCGGGCGCGCGCTTCATCGTGCGTCTACCGGTGGCCGTGCGACCCGACGCAACAGAGCCCAAACAAGGTCCGACCGAGCCCGAAGAAGCTTCAGCAGAGGCCGCGGAGCAGGCCTAGAACTCTCAACCGACGCAGAGCCTTCTCTTAGCGCTCCTTAACCTCGGCGGAGTTCCATGGAACGCGGATGAATAGGAGGCGTTGACATGGCCAGCAGATTCTTTCCCGGCTACCCGGTCCACCGGGTCGATTGGGGATTCGAGATCGTGCACATAATCTTCTGGGCGCTGCTCGTCGCGGCCATCGTGTGGCTTGTCGTGTGGCTCGTGCGAGCTCCGTATCACGGGGTCTTCCACGAGCACGTCGCTCCGCCCCCTCCATCAGAGGCGCACCCGCGGCATAACCGAATCACGACCCCTTGAGGGTCGTTCGCCAAGGAGTCGCGGGTATGGGGAAGAGGCTGATTCATCTCACGTCGGCGTCGCTCGCCGGGGTCCTGCTTGCTGCGGTCGGAGCAATCGTGGGCGCGTCGCCTGCGACGTCCGCACCGGTCATCCAACCGGGGTCGTCCCTCGAGTTCGGCAACTCGTTCTGCACCGCCAACTGGGTCTACGACGGCGGGGGCGGTCCTTACATCGGCGCTGCGGCACACTGCGCGACCGGCGTGGGTCAGCGCGTGGACCTCGCGACGGGAAGCCTTGGCTCGTCGATCGAACCGATCGGCAGCGTCGCGTACATATCGAAGTCGCTC
>VAWS01000125.1 GCA_005884515.1 Actinomycetota bacterium | reverse complement strand
TCGATGTACCCGGGCCGCGCGTTCGGAAGCTGCAGGCAAGCATGCAGCTCAACCGCTCGGTCTTCGCACACATTGCCATCCCCGGCGTTGTTATCGGCAGCCATGTGCGCGGCCAGCTCATGATCCGGAACGTCGGCACAACGGAAGTGCGCTTCTGGGGCGAGGTGGACTCCTCCTCGTCACCGGCTGGGGGAGCGGCCGGTCAGAACCGGATCGACAAGTCATTGATCCCGCGGGGGCACGTCCGCACGTTCTTCGTCACCGGGAAACCTTCGTGGCCGATCGGATTCGTCACGCTCACGGCTCGCGTCTTCTACCCGGGAGACACGGAGTCGAGCACGCGCGAGATCGACATGTCGAAGCGAGTCTTGGTGATCAGTCCGTGGGTCCTCCTTGCCGTTGTGATCCTGCTGATCGCCGGATTCTGGTACTGGCGGAGGAGACGCGGGCGCCGCCGGGCTCGAGCGACGATCCCGCGTGCGAAGCGGGCCCGGTCCGCTCCGGCGCTGACCCGCTGACCAGACAGATCCCGCCGAGGCGCAGCACGTCTCGACCAACGGGCGTACCCCCGCTCATGAACCAAGGTCTGGACGAGACCGACTAGGTTTCACGAAACGTGAAACGCGCGCGCTTGCTTCCTCTGCTCGCCTTCGTCGCCGGCGGCATCGGCGGCACGCTGCTCGACCAGATCCACGTCCGATCGCACGTGCTTCGCTACGCGCATCCGGATCTCTTCGGCCAGCCCTGGTGGGTTGCTCCGCAATTCGGTCTCGCGGTGGTCGCGATCCTGCTCGCGGCGATCTTGTTCACGCATCGCGCCGGGCGCAAATCGGAGGACGCTGTCCCGCTGATCGCCGATGCAGCGGCGTTCGTGGCCGCGTACGCCGTCACCGGACTCCTTCACGGGCATCCATGGCCCGCTCTGATAGCGCTGTGCGCGATCTGGGCCGGGATGATCCTCGTCCATCGTGATCGCGGGATGTTCGTTGCGGTCTCGCTGGCGCTCGCCGTCGTCGGGCCCGTCTACGAGAGCCTGCTGACGTGGACGGGCGCGTTCAACTACACGGTGACGCCGCTCGTTCTCAGAGTCCCGATCTGGCTGCCGGCGCTCTACCTCGTGGCGGGATCGCTCGCCGCATCGACCGCGCGCGCGATCAGCTTCGGCGGCTCCGGCGCTTCGAACCGGCAACGCTGATCGCGGCGGCCGGCGACGAGCCGCGCTCCGAGGCTGCGGGAGCAAAGACCTGCACTGGTTCGGCCTTCCCCCTCAGTTGGATCGAGGGACGCTCGACCCATGCCTTCGCATCGGCGAGACGTCGCAGGGTTGCGTCGGTGATCAGGATGTCGTCGCCGGTCTCCCGGGTCGCTTCTTCAACGCGCGACGCCGTATTGACGGGATCACCGATGACCGTGAACTCCACGCGACCACCACCGCCGATCGTGCCGACGACCACCGAGCCGGAGCTGATCCCCACACCGACCCTCAGCTCACTGCCGTTCGCCGTACTGACCGCGTCGACGATGTCGCGGCCCGCGGCGACGGCGCGATCCGCGTGATCCTCGAGGCGGTCGGGCGCACCGAAGACGGCAAGTAGGCCGTCGCCTATGAACTTGTTCGCGTGCCCACCGTGACGCAGAACGATGGGGACGACGTCGCGGTAAAGCTCGTTGAGTCGCGCGAACACGTGGCGCGCGCCCACTCGCTCGGCATAGGTGGTGAATCCGCGGACGTCCATGAACAGGAGAGAGACGTCCACCTCCTCACCGGCGAGGTCGGTTCCTTCGCGCAAGACCCGTTCGGTGAGGCTCGGATCGACGAACGCACCGAAAGCGTTTCGCAGCAGCTCGCGTTCCGCCAGTCCGGCGGCCATCCGATTGAATCCTGATTCGAGCAGCCCTATCTCGCTGCCGTCGTCGACCGTCACGCGCGCGCTGAAGTCGCCTGCTTCGACGTCGGCCAGCGCGCGCCGGATCGATCGGAGCGGACCGACCACCGCGCGCGCAGCGAGCAGCATCGCGGTCATGCCGACGGAGAGAGCCACGAGCGCGAGGAAGATCATGGCCGCGACAAGGCGCGTGCGGCTGAAGCGAGACCCAGTGAAGTCGAGCGCTCCGAGCACGAGGACGCCGAGGACCGGCACACCGGTCGCCAGCGTCCATGCCATCGCGAGCCGGAGGCCGACGCCGAGACCCGTCGAGCGCTGGGGCTGCCCGTCGGCGAGGGCGCGCGCGGTGAGGGGGCGCATGATCCACTCGACGACCAGGTACTGCAGCGAGCACGAGGTCAAACCGCCGAGGAAGATCGTCGCGCCCATACCGGCAGTGATCGTGATCCCCGCGCTCACGTTGATGAGAGGAAACAAGATCGCGGCGATCGCCCACGGGATGAACGAGAAGAGTGCCCAATTCCGAGGATACGAAAGAACGACGTTCCGTTCGGAGGGCGTCGGTGACCGGCCCTCTCCGAGCCAACTTTCGATGGCCCGTAACGGGCGGTTCTGGATGTAGTGCCTGCCGACTGGGAGGGTGACCGCCATGTAGACGACGAACACGGGGATCGTTCTCCACGCCACGTCGCGGAGCTCGCCGTGCTTGAGCGTATTGGGCGCGAGGAACAGCAGGAAGACAAGCACCTCTGTTGCGCCGAAACCGTTCGCGACGGTTCCGACGAAGTCGAGACGCCTCCGCGTCGCGGCGAGGTGATCCGTGCGCGTCTTCGCCACCGCTCCAGCCTCGAAAGCTCGAAGACCTTCCCTGCGCACCGTACCCCGATATCCCCCGGATTGGGAGAGGGCCTCGCTTTGTGCCGGGGAAGGGATTCGAACCCCCACGTCCTTGCGGACAGCGGATTTTGAGTCCGCCGCGTCTACCATTCCGCCACCCCGGCGGCCGGGTCAGTATAGAGAGCGCTAGTCGTGCCGGCCGCGGTGCCCTTCGCGCATCGCTTGATCGAAGCGGGCCCAGGTCATCTTGTAGCCGAGCTTCGCGTTCCCCGGCCACCACACCACGGCGCCCTTCGACACCTTCAACGTGCCGAGCAGCTCGTCGTCGGCCATAACCCGGAACGTCACGTCTTCTTTGCCGAGACCCCGCCACGGAACCTGGAACCTCACGTCGTGCTTGGCCATCGTCGGCACCTCCGGCTCGCTCGCTCTTATTCTCGGGCAGAGGAGCGACACGCGCCGCTAGGACGGCTGCTCGCCCGTCCAATCCGTGGTGTCGGGCATCGTCAGGTCGCGCGGCACGTCGGTGTACACGGGCGCGCGCCCCTCGTTTCGCGCGCGGATCGCCTCGGGCAGGTTGTCGGTGTAGCCGAGCATCAGCTGGTTGCGGTCCTCGAACTCGATCGCGGTGTCGAGGTGCGGGATCTCCAGCCCGGCCCACATCGCGCGCTTCGTCATCTGCAAGCCGTAGGTGCTGAAGCGCGACATCGCCGTCGCCATCAAGACCGCTTCGTCCATCAGCCCTTCGTCGGGCACGACGCGACTGACCAAACCGATACGCTCGGCTTCCTCCGAGCCGACGATGCGCCCGGTCAGCATGATGTCGTTCGCGCGCGACGCGCCGATCAAGCGGGGGAGCAACCACGACGCGCCGAGCTCGCCGCTCGTCAGGCCGTTGACCAATCCGGTCGCGTTGAACTCCGCCGAGCGGCCTGCGATGCGCACGTCCGCGCCGAGCGCGAGGCACATCCCGCCGCCGTACGCCGGGCCGTTCACGGCTGCGATCACCGGTTGCGGCACCTTGCGTAGCGCGGGCGTGAGCCGGCTGTAGTGGCGCATCGCCAGCGGCCCGAGGCGCGGGATCGTGAGGTGGTCGATGTTCGGGAGCACGCCGTGATCGTCGAGGTCCAACCCCGAGCAGAACCCGCGTCCCGCGCCGGTCAGGACGATCACGCGGCATCGGTTGTCCTTGCCGACGGCGTCGAGGGTCGCGAGCAGGTCGTCGCAGAGCTCGACCGACATGGCGTTCAACACCTCGGGACGATCCATCGTCACGATCGAGATGTCGTCGTTCGGCTTGTCGATGCGGACCGTAGACATGCATCCTCCGTCTGCGTTAGACCGATACCGCTTGGCGACTCATGATAGGAGTTGTCGTGATGCCTTCCGAACCGGGCCCCGCTCAGGGCAAGCGGCGGCCGAGGCTCGTTCGCTTCTGGCGAGTCGTCAACCCGCTGGCTCGCCCGCTCTCGGGCATCGCTCCGTGGTGGGTCCTGCTGGAGACCACCGGTGGGCGCAGCGGCCGGGCGAGGCGTACGCCACTCGCGCGCGGGCCGAAAGAAGAGGGCGCGGTGTGGCTGATCGCAGTCCACGGCCGGCACTCGTCGTGGGTGAAGAACCTCGAGACGACACCCGCCGTTCGAGTCAAGGTCGGCGGCCGGTGGCGGGAGGGGACCGCGTCGGTTCACCCGTACGACCCCGGCTTCGCGGCGACGTTCAATGCGTACGCGCGCAGTGGGCCGAGGATGGTCGGGATCGATCCGGTCTTTGTGCGGGTCGACCTCTCGCAACGGGCCTAGCCAGCACGGCGCGTCTTGTTCGCGCGCATCGAGGCCGCTAGCCTCAGCGATGACATGGACCCCTTCCTCCAAGAAGCGCCGCAGGCGTCGAACCGGTTCCGCGCAGACACCACCCTGCGCAACACGCTCGAGCGGATCTTGCCGCCCGAGGTGTTCGCGGACACGTCGCCGCTCTTCGACGACATGGGGGAGCGCGGGCTCGGCGAGCTGCGCGCGCTGGCTCAGCACGCGGAAACGCACCCGCCGGTCCACGTGCCGATCGACGCCTGGGGTCGCCGCGTCGACCGGATCGACGTCGATCCCGCGTGGCTGCAGCTGGTGAAGATCGGCCAAGACGCCGGCCTCGTCGCGATCCCGTACGAGGACGAGTTCGGCGAGCACTCGCGCGTCGTTCAGTTCGGCGTAATCGATCTCTGGAACCCCTCCTCGGCGACGGCAGGCTGCCCGCTGTCGATGACGGATGCGGCCGTGCGTGTTCTGCTCAACGAGGACGAGGAGCTTGCGAAGGCGTACGTGCCGAAGCTCACCGCGCGCGCGGACGCGTGGACGTCCGGCCAGTGGATGACCGAGAAAGAAGGCGGCTCGGACGTCGGCCGGACCGGCACGGTCGCGCGCGACGCCGGCGACGGCTGGTGGACCTTGCGCGGCACGAAGTGGTTCACGTCGGCTACGACGGCCGACATCTCGCTCGCGCTCGCGCGCCCCGAAGGCGCCGGCGAGGGAAGCCGCGGCCTGTCGCTGTTCTTGCTCGAGCTGCGCAACCCGGACGGGACGTGGAACGGCATCAGGGTGCGCCGACTAAAGGACAAGCTGGGGACGAAAGCGCTGCCGACCGCGGAGCTTGATCTAGACGGCACGGCCGCGCGCGCGATCGGCGGGATCGGCCGTGGCGTTCCGAAGGTCGCGGCGATGCTGAACATCACACGCATCTGGGCTGCGATCGGCTCGCTCTCGGCGATCGGCGGCGGGCTGATGCTCGCGCGCGACTACGCGAACAAGCGGGAGGCCTTCGGACGCAAGCTCCGCGACCTTCCGGTGCACCGGCGCTGGATCGCGCGCATCGCAGCCGAGTACGAAGCGGCGAACGTGCTCGGCTACCGCGCGGCACAGCTGCTGGGTCAGATCGAGCACGCCTCCGGCGACGTCGACCTTGCGCGCGTCGTGATCCCGCTCACGAAGATGGCGATCGCCCGGCGCAGCGTGTGGGCGACGAGCAACCTGATCGAGTCGTTCGGCGGTGCCGGCTACGTCGAAGACACGGGCTTGCCCCGCATCCTTCGCGACGCGCACGTCAATTGCATCTGGGAAGGGACGACGTCGGTGATGGCGCTCGACGTGTTGCGCGCACTGCGCGCGCCCGGCGTCGCGGGCGCGTTCCTCGCCGACGTCGACGCGAAGATGCGCGCCTACGACCACCCGCTCATCGCCGGCACGGCGCGCACGGTGGCGGCTGCGGCCACCGAGCTGAAGACGATGCTGGCAGAGGCAACGGAAGAGGCCGCGCGTCGCATCGCGTGGGGCATGGCCCGCACGTATCAAGCCGCGCTGCTGTGCGAGGCCGCGGGATGGGCGCTCGACAAGAAAGGCGACGCGCGCACGGCGACCGCGGCCGCCCTATTTGCGGCCGAGCCGTTGATCGGGGCCGAGCCGCCCGTCGGCGACGACGAGATGGGCGAGCTGGCTTTCGGCACCAACGCCGAATAGCGCCGTGGACATCGCCCAGCGCCTCCGGGCGCTCTCCGCGGAGATCGCGACCCTTCAAACAGAGATCGGGATCCTCGAAGAGCAGATCGCGTTCCAGACCGAGGTGGCAGACGACGCGCGCATCCGGGCGCTGGTCTCCGAGACGCCGCTCGCCGACCGGGAATCGCAAGAGGCAAGTGGGGACCTGGCCCGCATCGTGCGTTCGCGCGCGGACGCGCTGAAGCGGCTCGAGCAGCTGCGCGCGGACCAAGACGGGCTGCTCGAACGCATGCTTGACGAGCGCGGAAACCGATGACGGGGCCCGTCCCGTGATGCCGTAGCATGTCGCGCATGACCGACCCAAAGAGCAAGACCCGCGTCCTCATCGCGGAGGACGACGCGATCATCCGCATGGACCTCAAAGAGATGCTCGAAGAAGAGGACTACGAAGTCCTCGAAGCCGGCGACGGCGCAGCGGCGGTTCAGCTTGCGCGCGACGAGCAGCCCTCGCTTGTGATCCTCGACATCAAGATGCCGGTGATGGACGGCCTCGCCGCCGCGCAGAAGATAAGCGAGGAGCGGCTTGCACCGGTTCTGATCCTGACCGCCTACTCGCAGCGCGAGCTCGTCGAGCGCGCGGCGCAGATCGGCGCGATGGCCTTTCTGGTCAAGCCGTTCCAGAAGCAGGACCTCTTGCCGGCGATCGAGATCGCGAAGGGCCGGTACCAACAGCTGGCATCCTTGGCGGACGAGGTCGGCGACCTGACCGAGCGCTTGGAGTCTCGCAAACAGGTCGAGCGCGCGAAGGGCATCCTCATCGACCGGTATGGGATGAACGAAGGCGACGCGTTCCGCTTCCTCCAGCAAGCGGCGATGGACCGCCGGCTCAGCATGCGCGAGGTCGCCGAGGCGATCCTGTCCGGATCGGTGACGCCGTCTCCGTAGCGCGGCAGGCCTGGGGTGGGCTCCACCCCGTTCGATTCAGTGTCCTTCCTATTGCGCTCGTCCGCGCATAGAATCCGGGCTTGCCACACTGGGGGAGACGGATGGTGGCGGAAAGATCGTCCTGAACGGCGTTCTTTTCGTCACCACGGAAAGGGAGGCCGGATGAAGCGGGCAACGAGGTTGGTTGCGGTCATCGCCATGCTTTCTTTGATGGCCGGTGTTGCGTGCAGCAGCAAGTCCAACAACGCCACAACGAAGAAGACGCTGAAGATCGCATTTCTCGGCGCGCTGACGGGTGACAATGCGCAGCTTGAGATCCACGCGTCCCAAGGGGCCGCACTCGCGGTCGAACAGGCCAATGCGAGGGGCGATCTGCCCGTCACACTGGCGTACCTTCCTGAGGACACCCAAGGAAGCAAAGATCAGGCCACACCGATCGCGAACCAGCTGAAGGACGATGCCTCCCTCGTTGCGGTCGTTGGGCCTGGATTCTCCGGTGAGTCGTTCGCCGTCAACCCGATCTTCGGCCAGGCCGGGATCCCGGAAGTGGACCACTCTGCGACCAACCCGGGTCTCAACGCGATCGCGGGTGTCTCCGGCAAGACCTGGTTCCGTAGCGTCGGCAATGACAACGCGCAAGGCGGCCCCGCACCGGACATCATCTTCAAGTACCTGAAGAAGACGAAGGTATTCATCGGGCACGACAAGAGTGCGTATGGAGAAGGCTTGGCCACGATCGTAAAGAATGGCGTCAACGCCAAGTACCCGGGCAAGGTCGCAGGCTTCGAGGGCGTCGACCCTGGAAAGAAGGACTACAGCTCGCTCGTTTCCAAGATCATCACGAGCGGTGCGGACATCTTCTACTGGGGCGGTTACTCTCCCGAGTCCTCGCTGATCATGAAGCAGTTGCGTGAGAAGGGCTCCAAGATCCAGTTCATGGGGGCGGACGGTTCGAAGGACACGACTTT
>VAWS01000124.1 GCA_005884515.1 Actinomycetota bacterium | reverse complement strand
GAGGTGATGGCGGAAGCGGGTCCGAAGAAAGGAAGCCACCTTTCGATGATCCAGCTGATCAACGTCGGCCCGTCGCCGGAAGTCGACAACGCGTTCCAAGGCCGTGAGCATGCGTTCCTCTATCATTTGATCTCCGCGTGGGAGGACCCGGCCGACGACGAAAAGAACATCGGGTGGAACACGAAGCTCGCGCAAGATCTTGCGCCGTTCTCGTCGAAGGGCGCGTACCTGAACTTCATCGGCGATGAAGGTTCCACCCGCGTGCGCAACACGTTCGGACCGAAATACGACCGGCTGGTAGAGCTCAAGCGCACGTTCGACCCCAACAACATGTTCCGCTACAACCAGAACATCGCGCCGTAGCTGTGGACGCGACCAAGGTTCTCGAAGGCGTCACCACCATCGCAGAATCGTTCGCGGCTGATCGAGCAGCCCGCCAGCAGCGCCGCTCGCTCGATCCGGCGGACTTCACGGCACTACGCGACGCCGGCTTCACGCTGACGGGCATTCCTACCGACGCGGGCGGGATCTGGCGCGACGTCCGAACATCGACGCGCGACGTCGCCGAGATCCTGCGGGCGCTCGCCCACGGAGACTCGTCGGTCGCGCTCGTCTCCTCTATGCATCCGGCCGTGCTGTCGTTCTGGCTCGCCACTGCCGACGTGCCGGCGGACCATTCGGACGCATGGCGCGCGCAGCGCGCGTGGATCTTCGAGCAAGCTCCGCGCGAGTGGTTCGGAACGATCACCTCCGAGCCGGGGTCCGGCGGCGACGTCGGCAAGACGAAGTCGGCCGCCGCACGCGACGGCGACGGCTACCGATTGACGGGGCAGAAGCACTTCGGATCTGGGTCGGGCGTCACGTCCTTCATGCTGACGACCGGCCTCCCCGACGGCGAGACGGAACCCGATTGGTTCTTCCTCGACGTTCGCGGCGTGCCGTGGGACGGCTCGAAAGGGATCAAGCTCGTCGCCGAGTGGGACGGCCACGGCATGGTCGCGACGCAGAGCCACGGCATGTCGTTCGAGAAGTTCCCCGCCACCCGCTTCGCGTGGCCGGGGAACTGGCGCGCGCTATCCGACGCGGCCGCGCCGTTCGTCGGCTCGCTGTTCACCGCCGTCGTGCTCGGCATCGTGCAAACCGCAGTGGAGGCCGCGCGCAAGCAACTCGGCAAGGATCCGCACGGGCTCCGACCGTACGAGCAGCTGGAGTGGACGCGCGCGGAATCGGAGGCGTGGCTCGCCGAGCAAGCGTACGAAGGGATGCTCCGCGCGGTCGAGACCAAGTCGTTCCCCCACCGGGACGTCCTCATGGGGAAAGAGACGGTCGCCGGACTCGCGGAGTCGTGCTTGCTCCGCATCTGTCGCGTGATCGGCGGCGGCACGTTCGCGCGGCACTCGCCCTTCGGCAACTGGTTCGAAGATGTGCGCGCGCTCGGCTTCCTTCGGCCGCCCTGGGGCCTCGCGTACGACGCCCTGTTCGCGTCGGCCTGGAGCGAGGGCGGCTCGGGATACTTCGGCACGAAGTAGGCTTCGATCATGGCTGAGGACTTCGAGGTCGGAGAGCGCGTCGAGATCGCCGAGATCCGCGACGGCGAGATCCCCGACGACGCGCTCGGCGCGCGTGGCACGATCCAATGGGTGACGCCGGGCTTCGCCGGCGAGCGCGGCTACGTCGAGGTCGTGCTCGACGACGGACGCGTGTTCCAGTTCCAGAACAAAGAGCTGCGCCGCATCTGAGACCGCGTCACGGGTGACCAAGGCGGAGCAGCCGCTCGAAGTCTCTCCTCGTGCCGACGAACGCGTCGAGGTCGATCAGCTTGCCCACGCCGGCCACGCGGCCGTTCCCCGCGTACTGCCAGAAGGTGAGCGCGGGGAACGAGCCCACGGGCGGTCCGGTGATCACCTCTCGTATCCACAGCGGGTACCCGGAGAAGTACCCCTCCACGATGCGCGCGTACGACGTGCGGTTGACGTAGATGATGGGTTTGCGGCGCGTGACCGACTCGACGTCGTTCAAGAAGATCTTCAGCTGCTCCCGGATGACGGCGTACGACGGGCGGTGCTGGCAGTTGCCTGCGAATTCGATGTCGACGCCGGCCGGTAGCTCGCCGGTGTCGGGCAGGAAGCGAAGGAAGTTCTGCGCCTGCTCGTCTCCCCCGCTGCAGAAGCTGAAGAAGTGATAGGGCGCGCGCGCGATAAGCCCACGCGTCGCCGTCCAGTTCTGGAGGAACCTGGCGTCGTGCGTGTGCGCGCCCTCCGTCGCTTTGATGAACGCGAATCCGAGCGTCCCCGCAGACACCAGCTGAGGCCAATCGATGGTTCCCTGGAACGAGGAGACGTCGACGCCGCGGACGGGATAGTCCTGGAGGCTCGGATTGTTGGGCCGGATGTAGCCGTGGCGGTAGAGGGTGACGACCGCGAAAGCCCCGCCGATGAGGAGGGCGACGACGAGGAACCGGCCGACGAAGCGGCGCGAGCGTCTCCGTAGGCGTCTCGCGCCGCTTCGCACTCCGTAACGGTATGCAGGGTCAGGCGACCCGGCGCAAGCTCCTTGTGATGAAAGCCGCGAGCATCAACATCAATAGAGCCGGGACAACCGTTGCCGCCGGAAGTCCGGTCTCCGCAAGGATGCGTTTCGCCTCCACCGCGGTCGGCTGCGTTCCGGTAATCGGAGATGAGCCGCCCGACGCGGGGCCGGCCGACGAGCTCCTCGTCGAGGCCGACGTCGCTCTCGGCGCGTGGCCGGGAACGACCGCTTGCGAGATCGTCGCCTTCGCGCCGAAGTCGAACACCCACGCGCCGCGTCCGTACGCGCCGCCCAGGACGTAGCGACCGGTCTGGTCGAGCTTCATGCTCCGGAACGGAACCTGCGGGAGGCCGGTGCCGAGGCGGTGCCAGCGCCCGCTCCCCGCCTTCGAGATGAAGATGCCGACGTCGTTGGCGACGATCAAGCCTCCGTCGCGCCACGCGATCGCGTGCGCGTCGGCGCGCGGCAGGTCGCCGGTGATGTCGGTGAACGTGTTGCCGGCGTCGTGGCTGACCATGACCTTCTGAACGCCGGTTCTTGCCGGGTCGGCCTCGAGCAGCAGGTACTGCCTCAGCGTGACGTAGATCGTCTTGGGGTCGTGCGGGTCGACCGCGATGCCGCTGATCTGCTGGTGCGGAAGACCTTTGCCCTTCGCCATGTGCCAGCAGGCCGTGCTGGCTTCGGCCGCCTTGCACTTGGGCGCGACGTTGGTCGCGATCGCCGCGTGCACCTTCTCGGGCGTCGCAACCGAGCCGTCGGCCAGCTTGGGGCGGCACGTCGAGCACAGCGCGACGTACGACACGGGCCCGGCGGTGTACACGGCACTGGAGTCCCAAGGGCCCGTCGGCACGGTGGGCGGCGTGAAGACCGTCTTCCACGCGCTGTTGAGGAGCAGCTCCTGCGTCGGGTCGTATTGGTTCGTATCGGGACCCGCCGTCGTCTCTGCGATGTCGCTCGCGGCCGCGATCAGATGGTTCGGGTTGCTCCGGTCCACCATCCACGGCGACAAGAACGTAGCGCCGTTCAGGCCGGGCGTGACGTTGATCGTGTGCTTGAAGTCGTCCTTCGTGGCCAAGATCGTCTGGCCGTCGATGCCGCAGTAATAGGAGTTGGCGTTCGCGCCGGGGAAGACGTACACGCCGTCGCCGCCGCACACCTGGTACGCCTTGCCGTTCTTGATATGCGTGACGCCGTTGTCTTGCAACGCAAGCACGATGCTTCCGTCTTGCAAGAACGTGACGTCCCACGGCAGAACGGTGGACGGTGAGTTCAACGAACGCCAGGTGTTGTTGTCGAACCCGATCCCACCGACCGAGATCGAGTGCGAATCTTGCGCCCACCAACCGCCGTCGTTGCCGCTGTAGAGGCGGATGCCGTTCGGGGTGCTCGCGATCGCGGCGCCGTGTTGGTCGGGGTGCGTCGTGCCGCCGCCGTAGAACGGAAGCGGATCGGGGCACGCGATCCCGTTGTTGTTGGGGATCGTGTTGAAGTACGTCAGGAAGCCACAGAGGTTCGCGTATTTCTCGATCGTCGTCCACGTCATCGTCGGCACGGGGAGCGCTCCGGTCGGGTCGTGGTAGTCACCCTGGAACGTCTCCTCGAGACCGACGTAGATACGGTCGGGGTTCGTGGGATCGGTCAGGAGCCAGTTGTTGTAGTCGGCCTGGTAGCCGATGCCGATCAGGGGGTACGTCGGCCCGAGAACCGCGCCGGGCGACGTCGACAGCGTCTGCGCCGTCGCTTCGAGCTGCCATCCCCCACCGTCGTCTCCCGATCGATACAGACCGTTCAGAACGGAGTTGCCCGTCAGGCTCAAGCCCTCCGGCAGGGTGGGCGTGTCGAGCAGCGTGTCTCCTTCTGCGCGTCCCGCGTCCGACACGAGCGCCCACAGGATGTTGTCCGTTCCCGGCGCGGTGCCGTACGCGAGACTGATGCGACCGATCGGATCGTCCGACGCGAGCGCGTTCGTGAGCTTCGACGTCGACGGCAGGTACGTGAACGTGCCCGCCTTTCCGTTCGACGTCGAGCGGTAGAGCCCGTTGCCGGGGGCAACGACCGTGCCGTTCGGGAACGGCTTCTTCCCGAACGCGTAGCCGACCGCGACGGTGACCTCGTTGGGATGGTGGGGCCGGACCGCGATCGCGGTCACCCAGCTGCCGAGCGGAAGCGCCGCCGGACCTGTGTGCGCGGCGTTGTCCGGCAGAGCGATCTTCTGGAACGACGCACCGTGATCGGTGGATCGCCACAAGCCGTAGTTCGTGCCGGCGAAGACGGTTCCGTTCGGCGAGACCGTGATCGCCGTGACGCCGTACCCGTGTGTGTTCGCCACGGGGCGCGTGAACGTGGCGCCCCGGTTGTGCGAGACGTACACGCCCGTCCCAACTTGGTCGTCGCTCAATGTGAACAGCGCGACGCCGGTGCCGACGTAGATCGTCTTGGGGTCGGTTGGGTCAACAGCAACGGAGCCGATCCCGTCGCGCATGACCTTGCCGTCGGTGATGTTGACGAGGTGCTTACCGCCGTCGGTGCTGCGGAAGAGTCCGCCGTGGGTCCCGAGGTACACCGTGTTGCCGGTCTTGTCGGACGGGTCGACCGCCGCTGCGGTTCCGATACCTCCGACCGGGAGGAACAGCTCGTTGCCCGAGCCGGTGCCGGGGATGTCGGCGATGCCACCGAAGGGGCCCTTGTTCTTCCACGCGCCGCCGAACGCCGACAGGGCCTGCGCCTGACGCACATTGCGCAGCGCGTCCATGTCCGTGTTCGGCTGATACAGGCCTGCCATCAGCGGCGTGCGCTCGTCGAGCTCCTTGTCCTGCGCGCGGAACGTCGCCGTAACCATCCCTTGCTGGCTCGACGCCACGAGGTGCGCCCTCATCGGGACCGCGAAGAGTGCCCCCGCGGCCAGAATAAGGACGCCGATCGAGATCCTCTTGAGACGCTCGTCAGCGAAAGACATCCAGTCAACCCTCCACAGTAGGAACACCTCGAGCAGCGGGACGTGCCCTATCCGTCTTCGCCGTCCGGCTACCGCGTTCCTCCGGAAGCCGCCCACGGAGCGGGGACACCATGCCCCTGATGACCGTATCCACAGGTTAGGGAAAGCCAAAGCGCGGCCGGAAGAACCGCCCGGGCGCCGAGGTGCGACAGTAGAGATGTGAACCGGGGGGCGGGCGACGACCGCGAGCTCCTCGCGGCGTTGGCAGCCGGCGAGGAGGCCGCGCTGCGGGCCCTCTACGACCGGCACGCCCCCTGGCTCATCCTTCGGCTTGCGCGACGGTGCTCGGATCGAGACGTGGTGGACGAAGTGGTACAGGACACGTTCGTTGCGATCTGGCGCAAGCCCGGTGCGTACGACGGGCGAGGCGAGGTCGGCGCGTGGATCTGGGGCATCGGCATCCGGCGGCTCATCGACGCGCTTCGCCGCAGACCGCGGCGCGCGCCCGCCTTCACGAGAGAACGCGACGTCGCGCCGTCGGCGGAAGAGATGGTGCTCCTAGGAGTGGAGCACGGGGACCTCGCGGGAGCGATGAACCAGCTCTCGCCCGAGTTGCGCGAGGTCGTGCAAGCGACGGTTCTCGACGGCCTCACGACCCGCGAGGCGGGACGCCTGCTCGGGATCCCGGCCGGCACGGTCAAGACGCGGATGATGCGCGCGAAGGCGCAGCTGAGAGAAGGACTCATATGAGCTGGCATGCGGAAGACGAACTTCTTCAACGGTATGCAAGCGGAGCCCTGGACGCGGCGAACTCGTTCTCGGTCGAGGCGCACATCCTTGCGTGCGACGACTGTCGGATGCGGGTGCCACGAGACACCACGCGTTTGGATGCGATCTGGAGCGGCGTTCGCGGCTCGATAAGCGCACCGGCGACGCGGTTCACCGAGCGGTTGATGCGTGTCCTCGGGATCAACGAACACACAGCTCGGCTGCTCGCAGCAACGCCGGCTTTGAGCACCTCGTGGCTGGCGGGCATCGCGGCCACCCTTGCGTTCATCATCCTTGCGTCTCACAACAAGTCGGGCGACCCATTGCCATTCTTGCTCGTGGCACCAGTGCTCCCACTGGCCGGCGTCGCAACCGCGTACGGCCGCGGTGTCGACCCGACGTACGAGATCGGAGCTTCGGCGCCCATGCGCGGACTCCGGTTGCTGATGATCCGATCGCTCGCGGTTTTCGTGACGACGAGCGCCCTTGCGGCGGCCGCCTCCTTCGCGCTTCCGCGTGTTGATCTGAATGCGGCCGCGTGGATCCTGCCGGCAGTGGCGCTCGCGACCGTATGCCTCGCGCTCTCCACGTGGCTGTCACCGCTTCGTTCGGCGGTGATCGTCGCCCTCGCATGGATGGCCGTCGTCATCGTGAGCCTTGCCGTCGCGACCGGTCCGCTGCGCGTGCAGACCATCGCGGCATTCCGTGAAGGCGAGCAGGCCTGGCTCGCGGCCACGGCCCTGCTCCGTGCAGGCTCTCGGCGGTGTCAGCTTCGAGGCCGAAACGGGGATCACCGGGCTGCTCGGCCCGAACGGCGCCGGCAAGACGACGCTACTGCGCATGATGGCGACGGTGATGTCGCCGGACTCGGGCTCGTTGCGATTGCTCGGTCACGATCCCACCGATCCCCTCGCGCGCACGGTTATCCGCCGGAGCCTTGGGTATATGCCGCAGGAGCCGGGCTTCCATCGGTCGTTCAGCGCGTTCGCATTCATCGACTACGTCGCGATCCTGAAGGAGATGACCGATCGGCGCGCGCGCCACGCCGAAGTCATACGTGTGCTCGACTTGGTCGGCCTCGGGGACCAGGCGCGCAAGAGGATCCGCGCCCTCTCGGGAGGGATGCGGCGTCGACTAGCGCTCGCGCAGACGCTCCTCGGTGATCCGGAGCTGCTGGTGCTGGATGAACCCACGGCCGGACTGGATCCGGAGCAACGCTTGCGTTTTCGGGAGCTGATCTCGGACATCGCCGTCCGGCAGACGGTCATCTTGTCCACGCATCAGACCGAGGACGTCGCCACACTCTGCAATCGGGTCATCGTGATGGATGAAGGAATCATCTTGTTCGAGGGAACGCCGAGCGAGCTGGCCGAGATCGCGCGCGGAAGGGTCTGGGCGGCGCATGAACGCGATGCGCGCGCGACCTTGTCCTGGCGAACGGGCGACGGCATGCACCGCCACATCGGGGTCGCGCCCCCCGGCGCACACCTGATCGATCCCACGATCGAAGACGCGTACCTCCTGTTGGTCGGTCACCGGGTGGTCGCGGAGAACGTTGCGTGATCATCGTCCTCGCAGCGCTGCTCGGTGTAGCCCTCATCGTCGTGTTGCGCGAGGGCTCCCCCAGGGGCAAGGCCGCCGATAGCGTCACACCCGAGCCGACACTCGAGCATGCGCGCGGTAGCGTGGTCCGCGCGCTGGCGATCGCAGAAGGCAAGCTGCTCGCGCGCAATCCCCTCGTGATCGCCGGCGTGGCGTTGAGCGGCACAGCGCTATTCGCGGTTGGGCAGGGCTCTCGATTGTTCCTCGACGACATGGGCGTCGCCCTCATGCTCTTCCCGATGGCCGGTATGACGTTGATCGCGTCCAATCTCGCCGTGCTCCGCGGGCGAAGAGATGGCCTCGAGGAGCAATTCGGCTCCTGCCCGGTGGGTCCGACCGCACGTACGATCGCACACTCGCTCGCGCTTGCCGGCCCGGTCCTGTACGCGTGCATCGTCGCTGCTGCCTGGACGATCACCGCGCGAGCGCTCGGTTCGATCGGCCGCCCTCACGTCGTGGAGTTGCTAACCGGACCGATCCTGGTGGCCTGCGCAGGTTTGGTCGGCATCCTTCTCGCGCGTCTGCTACCTCGATCGGCGGCGTCTCTCTTCATGGTGATCGCGATCGGCTTCCTCGAAGGGGCCCTCTCGGCCGAGCGCGGGCACTTGAAGCCGCTGGCCCCTTTCATGCCGACGCTCTATCAGCCGGTCGAGGTCGAAACCCGACCGAGGGGCTGGCACATCGTCTATCTACTCGGGATCGCAGGGGCGCTCGCGTTCGGGGCGATCGCGAGGCATCGACGTGGGCCACGAATCTGGAGCGCCCTCGGGCTCGCGGCCACGCTGGCGATCTCTGCAGCGTTCGCCCAGTACCGCGCGCAAACGCCCGCCCGCGACGCGCGCGCGGCCGCGTGGATCGCGACGCCGGAAGCGTTCCAGTCGTGCCGACATCACGGTCTGGTCACCTATTGCGCGTACGACGAGTACGCCGAGCTGATCGACCGCTGGCGCGCGCCCGTCGACGGCGTCCTCGCGCTCGTCCCGGCGCCGGTGCGCGCGCGTCCGCTGCTGCTGCGGCAACGGCTCCCCGCCGAGGCGATCTCCGGCATGGAGCGACTGGAGATCCGCGCCGCATTGCCGTTCCCTGTTCCCAGCGCGGGACCGTTCGCCTGGTCCGACGACGGGGCCATCCATCCCGACATGACCCTGTGCAATCACAGCCGCGAGCCCCGGTGCCAGATCGTGCTCGCCGAATCGGCGGCGGCGTGGGCCGTGGGTTTACCGATATCCCGCACACACCCAGCCGATCCGGCAGCCGGTGACCTCCCCACCGAGAAAGAGCGCATCGCCGCACTCGGCCTCATGGATTCGAGCGGCCAAGCGCGCGCGGTCGTCGCACTGTGGCTGACCCTCCAGTCGACGCCCGGGATCCGCGGGGCACCACCGGATACGCGCGCGCGGCAGGCCAACCGGGGAACGACCTATACCTTGACGCCCTGTCAGGAAGGGCCCCCTGTGGCGTGGTCGTTTAAAGACACCGGCTATGCGAGACGTCTGAGTGAGCGTCCGGCCGCCGAAGTCTCCGCGCGGCTCGCATCGATGTGGACGATCGTTACAGATCCACGCACCACCACACGGCAGCTCGCGCAGATCTTCGACCTCCAAGTACCGACCCTTGCGATGGGCGCTCCTCCCCCAGCCTTCAACGACTGCTGAACCGGCTCCGTCCCTCCTTGCGACAAGCAAGGGGAGGAGGCCTTCGTGACGCTCGAGACACGCGCGCGCCAGACACGCGACCTTGTCGTGCACGAGCTGCGCGCGATCAACACGGTGCCGCTGATCGCAAGCGTCGCGGGTGCGGTGTTGATCGTGGGACTAACGGGCCGGCGCGCGCACGTTCCGGCAGGAGCCCTCTCTGCGGCTTTTCTCGTCGCCGGCGTGTCGATCGCTCTGGGAGCCGCGTTCATCTTCGACGATCCGGCAACGGATTCCATCAGCTCGACACCGACCTCTTTGATGTTTCGGCGCGGCGTGCGGATGACGCTGACCTGCCTGCCGATCGCCGTGGTGTGGGGAGTGATGTTGGGGTTCGCGCGCTTGCGCGTTGGTCCCGAGATGCCGCTCGCGCTCCCCTCGCTCGCGTTCGCCGCGATGCTCAGCTTCTCACTGGCGGCGGCCGCGTACGGAGGAAGGGTGGTTGCCGACGGACTGGGGGGACTGATCGGCGGGCCCGCACTCCTCGTCACCGTCGGTCTTTCACGGACGCTGCCATCCCGATTCCAGTTCTTCGACTCCCACAGCGACGCGGGATATTCGGCCCCCCTTCGGCTGTCCGTTGTGATCGGCATCTGCCTCGTTGCGCTGCTGTGGGCGAGCCTCGATCCCGGGCGGGTGAACCGCCTGCGCGCTTTCAAACGACAGAGGTAGTGGACGGTTCGAAAAGGGGGATGGGATGGGGATAGCTATTCGCAAGGTTTCGGCGGTGGTCGCGGTGGTGACGCTGATCCTAACGTTCGTGGCGGTGCGCGCCGTACAGGTGCACGCGGGAGGGAGCACGTCGCACGCGCTCCTTCGCGACGCGTCGGGATCGCCGGTCGGTTCGGTGACGCTCAGCAGCGAGGACGGGGTCGTGCTGGTGCGCGCCGTTGTGCGCGATCTGCCGCCGGGCTTCCACGGGTTCCATATCCACGCCATAGGCTCGTGCGTTTCTCCCGCGTTCACCTCGGCGGGAGGTCACTACAACCCGGGCGCGGCGACACACGGTGCCCATGCGGGCGACCTCCCCTCGTTGCTCGTTCTGGGGGACGGCACCGGGAAGCTCCGCTTCGTGACCGATCGCGTCACGTTGCCCAGCCTTGAGGCCGGGAGTGGGACGGCGATCATCATCCATGCCGGCGCCGATAACTTCGGCAACGTGCCGGTCGGAACTGCCGCGAACCAGTACACGCCGAACTCGGCGGACGCCACGGCACTGACTGCGGCAACCGGTAACGCCGGCGCGCGCATCGCGTGCGGGGTGATCAGCTAGAGGCCACGACCGCAGTCCCACGACGCGAGACCGGTGAAGCCCATGCTCACCGGTCTTCGCGTTTCAGCGAGGCGGTCGAGGCGTGGCAGCCGAGATCCACTCTTTCAGGGATAGGGCCGGAACTCCCACCCTCTGGGAACCGTCTAACACGCAGAGGCGCGTGACGGTGCGCGCAGGCAAAGGGGGCTCGCCATGTCCAGATCCATGCGGTTGCTCATCGTGTCGGTCGTCGTCTTGTTGGCCGTCGGAGCAGGTTTAGCCGGCGCCGCGATCGCAGGGAGCGGGACGACGCCGGCCGTCTCCTCGAGCGGAGGCAGGCAAGAAGGGATCACGGTCCAAGGACAGGGTCAGTCCGAGGGTACCCCGGATGTCATGCGCCTGAGCCTCAGCGTGGACGTGACCAAGTCGACCATCCAGAACGCGCTCGATGCTTCCAACTCGGCCGTCGCGAAAGTGATGAGCGCGCTCCGCAAGAGCGGCGTCGCGCAGAAGGACATCCAGACGACCGGCTTGTCGATCGATCGGGCGTACACCTACCCGAAGGGAGCCCCGCCGCGTCTGCGCGGGTACCACGTTGGCAACAGCGTTCAAGCCAAGATCCGAGACTTGAAGAACGCAGGCAAGACCATCTCCGCGTCGGCAACCGCCGCCGGCAACGCGGTGCGGATCGACGGGATCTCGTTCGATCTTCAGGACAACGTCGCCTTGCTGAAGAGCGCGCGCGACGCTGCGATGGCCGACGCGAAGACGAAGGCCGACCAGTACGCGAACGACTCCGGAAGGAAGCTCGGCAAGGTGGTCGTGATCACGGAGCAGCAGCAGCCAAGCTACCCCGTGTTTGCAGGGGCCGTCCCTGCCGTAATTGGGTCAATCGCAGGACCTTCCTACGTCCCCATCGCCGCCGGCGTTCAACAAGTGACGGTCACGATCACCGTGGTGTACGAGTTCGCCTGAGCACCACCGACTGCTGACGGACGACCGGCGAGGCGGCAGCCTCGCCGGTTTTGCGCTCCCTCTCCTAGTTGCGGCTCGAATAAGAGGCACCCGACGCAGTTCAAGGGCCTCCGGTAAAGCGCACGGTCCCGAGCATCCTGGTGAAGTCGGTCTCCGCCTGAGCGCTCCCCCCGGTAAACAGGATCAGCGTCCACAAGCGTCCATTCGTCGGAAGAAGGACCACGCGTACGGCGTGTCGTTGGATCGTCGCCCGCACCTCGACGGCAGCGCCGGCAGGTAGATCAATCCTGTAGGCGGCACCGGGAGACACAACCATCCCCGGCAGCTGAGGCCCGGCCCCTTGGTTGATATCGTCGGCGATTCGCTGCAGGTCGACGAGTTTCGTAGCCGGCATTGGGCTGTGGCCGATTACCAGTTGGGCTCCCGACGGACCGGCTGCAGCGAAATCGGTCGGGCCGACAAAGCTCTTGCCGACCGATCGCCACGTAGCAGGAACGCGGAGAGTCATCCCGTTTAGCGAGATGGTGTGAGCTGGGCCGAGCGTGACGGCGATCGCGGTGACGACGAAACAAGCGTTGAACGCAGCATGGGTCCACAGTGACGCCTTGAGGCCGCTCTTCAGGTACACACCCCCGAGCACAGCCCCGCACAAGGAGTAGTAGAGGAACCCATGAAGGTGGCAGATGGCGAAAAGAACTGAGCTAGCGACGAGCGCGATCGCCGTACCGCGAGGCCGAAGGGACTCGAGCACGAGACCTCTGAAGAGCAACTCCTCGATCCAAGGGCCGGCGACCACAAGCAACCCGACGGCTAGCAAGACGTGAAGAGGATTGGCTCCCGCCACCAGCAAACCGGCAGTAGGGTCGATGATGAGGTGTCCCGTTAGGAGGAACGCGACGACGGCGACCAACGTCCAGGCCGACACGCCGACGAGCGCTCCGAACGCGACCGGATGGGAAGCACCTTCGGGAAGCCACATGGGCTGCACGCCGAGCTTGTCCATCCGCGCGATCACGAGCAGGAACGTGAGGACGTAGAAGATGACGCCGACGAGTACCGCAACAGCGATCCCGGTCGCGGGCTCTGCGTGCGTTGCCCTGGCCCAACCGAAGATGCCAATCGTCAGAACGACATTGAGCGCAATGACGAGACCCGCCGTGCGCATCGCCGCTGTGCCCACGCGGCGCGACGACGGCTTCGCCGCAAACGCGCGCCGTTCGAGAGGATCCGCAAGCGGTTCCGGGCCGGCCTCAGATAGAGAGGGTGCAGGTCGCGAAGGTGCCACGTTGGCGCGCTTGTTGGTCGCTTCGCAGTGTGGACAGACCCACTGCGCGCGCTGAAGCTGCCAGTCCTCCAGCAGGCTCGTTTGCCCGCAGTTCGAACACGTGGCCGGGAATGACCACGGAGCCTCAGGGGCCGAGCTCAACTGATCTTCGGACTGCTTGTCCGATCGAGTTGGCCGATCCGGCATTGCGGTCGCACGGGGCTGAGGTGGTGAGCTAGCTGGTTCTCGTTGCGTGGTCGGCGCCGATGGAACGACGTCTCCCAGCTCGCCCAACAGTGCGCTCGCATCGAGAAGCGCGTCGTCGTCCCAAGGTGAAGAGTCTTCCAATTGCTTACTCCCGTCGCTTCCCGACAACTCGGGCAGCCAGGTACTTGTCTCGTCAGACCGCGACGAGACCTTGAACGGGTCGGGAGGTCGTGATCCATCTGCGAGTAAATGACCGGCATGCGACTGCTCATGCAGGGGTCGAACGTCTTTTCAAGTACGGAAGAGCTCTTTGAGTCCTCAGCGCCGTGGACCCTGTCAAGGTTCACCTGATGGTGACGTTTCGTGTTCGGCTGATCTTTGACGTGAAGGCCGTCGGCGCGCACCTTGCGTACCGGCCCTTTCCTCACTCGGGCAGCCGTCTTCACCAGGTGGTTGCGGCTCCAGATCTGGATCACCGAGTCATCGACGAAGACGTCGACGAGCTGCCCTTTGAAGCCGTTGCCGGCAGAGACGATCTGGGCGTCCACCGACAAGATCCCGTTGGAGGCGACGCGGCGCAGGACCCACTGGCCGCGATGCTCTTCGGCTGAGTCGACCGGCACCGAGATCGGCTCCTTCGAGACCGGCTCGAGTCGGAACCGTTGTGCCGGTGTCGCCATCTCCAGGGCTTGATGCGGCCGGGTGGTGTTGTATTCGTGCACCCATCGATCCAGAGCTCTCCGCGCTGAGCGCATCGAGCGAAACGTCCGGTCGGCGAGGAACTCCTTACGCACGGTTTGGTGGAACCGCTCGATCTTGCCGGTGGTCGTCGGTGAGCGGACGGCGGTGTGTCGGTGAGAGATCCCGTTCTCGCGGCAGATCCGGTCGAACATCACCTCGACCGGGCGCGGTCCGAACCGTCCGGTGAATATCTTGCCGTTATCGGTGAGGATCTCATCGGGGATGCCGTACCGGCGCAGCGAGGCGGCCAACACCTCACAGACCGACTTGGAGATCGCACGGCGCACCAGTCCCGCGGCCACGCAGAAGCGGCTGTGGTCGTCGACGCCAGTGACGACCTTGAGCTCGGTGCCGTCATCGAGCATCACGCCTCCCATGACGTCCATCTGCCACAGCTGCATCGGACGCTCTCGCTCCCAGCGACGGTATTCGTCCCTGCGACGACGCCGGCGACGAAGCTCGATCAATGAGTGTCGCTTCAAGCAGCGATAGATACTGGAGACCGACGGCACCGGATCGACGTTTCGGCGACCGAGTTCGTGTTCGATCCGCCGTGGTCCCCAGCCCGGGTGCTGGCGGCGGATCTCACAGATCAGCGCCTCGAGCTCGGGCGGAACTTGGTGCGGGCAGGACTGCGGCCGGTGCGAGTGATCGGCCAACGATGCCAATCCCTCACGCTCGTATCGTTCGATCCAACGGTGGACGGTCTGTCGTGCCACCCCCATCCGCCTGGCGACCTCGACGATCTTCCAGCCTTCCTGCACCACAGCCAGCACGGCTTGGTAACGCTGCTCCATGACGCTGAGCTCCACGAGCACCGGCCCCACCCCCTTGAACCGGAGGGGAGCGAAGCCGGGCAGCGACTGTCAAGCATCACCAGAACATGTCGCAGATCAGCCGAAGCT
>VAWS01000226.1 GCA_005884515.1 Actinomycetota bacterium | reverse complement strand
CAAGGGTCCAGAGCTCGATCTTGCGAAGGTTGAGGACGTCAAACCCGTACGCGATGAGCGCCATCAGCGCATCGATCCCGTAGCCCTTGCCGCGCACTTCTCGGTCGCCGACGAAGATGTACAGCGACGCCATCTCGTCGCGCGGCCTGAAGTTGTTCAAGCCGATGCGACCGACCGACCTCCCCTCGGCAACGATCACGAACGGGTGCCCTTCGGTACACGCTTGCTCTTCGGACCGGCGGATGTCGTCGAGCGAGAACGCGCGCTCGTAGTCCATCCAGTAGAAGACTTCAGGATCGTTCTGCCACGTTTGGATCGCGGGGTAGTCGTCCGGTTCGACTCGGCGAAGCTGAACGTGCTTGCCGCTGAGCAGCGTCATGGGCCAATGATAGCCGGACCCGGCCGCGCGGTCGGTCTACGAACCGGAAGCTTCTGCGAGGAGGGCGCTTTGCTCTTCGTACACGAGCAGCAGATCTGCCGCGGCGCGCCGCCAGTCGTACCGGCGCGCGTACCGCGCGCCGGCTTGTCCCATCGCGGTCGCAGTCCGCTGATCGGTCAGGATGTGCGCGAGCGCGCGCGCGAACTCTTCGGGGTCCCGGCCGGCAACGAGGGACCCGGTGACGCCGTGACGCACCGCAGTGCGCAGCCCGCCGACGTCGGTCGCCACGACCGGCGTGCCGCACGCCGACGCCTCGAGCGCAACGAGGCCGAACGACTCGGTCCGCGACGGAACGAGAACAGCGTCGGCGGCGCGGTAGAAACCGGGCAGGTCGTCGTGGGGCACCGGATCCCGCAAGAGAACGCGGTCGGCGATGCCGAGGTCCGCAGCGAGCTTTTCGAGGTCTTCGGGACGCAGGCCTGCTCGACCCGACGGCCCGCCGAGCATCAACAGAACCGGATCGAGGCCCGGCGCCAACTCGCACAGGCGCGCAACAGCCCGGACTGCGAGGTCCGGCGATTTCAAGAGCTGGAATCGGCCGGCAAAGAGAACGACGGCCCGCCCACCAAGGCCGAGCGCCCGCTTCGCAGCGCTCCGATCTCCCGGAGTGAAGACCTCGGTGTCGACGCCGGGCGTGACCACGCGGACGCGATCAGGCTCGGCGCCGTAGAGCCGGACGAGGTCGCGCGCTTCCTCGATCGTCGGCGCGAGGATGCAATCGGCTTGCTCTACGATGCGCTCCTCGGCCGTGATGCGCGCGGCCGGCTCCGGCTCGTCGCCCGGTGAAAGGTTGATGTTCTTCACGCGTCCAAGCGTGTGGAAGGACTGAAGCAGAGGGATCTGCCACCGCTCCGCCGCAAGACGCCCGACCCGGCCGGAGAGCCAGTAATGGCTGTGAACCGCGTCGTAGATCGGTGACACGATGCCCAACGAAGCAGCTTCATTCGATTCGAACCGAAGCAATGAGTAGAGGAACTCGCACACATGCTCGTCGAGCTCTTCCTTCGGAACGGGGTCGACGGCGACGCCCATTTCGGCCAGTCGTCGTGCGACCGACCGCACGTAGACGTTCATCCCTCCGGAATCCCCCATGCCCGGCTGGTCCAAAGGACACGTGTGAACGGAGAGGAGCGCGACCCGGGAAACCGACGAGATCGGCGATGGGGACGCGCTCGGTGACTCAAGACGTTCTTGCATTCGATCCCTTCTCCGGCTGCGGATACGAACGCCGGCCGGGCCACAACCCTTCCCGCGTTATGCCCGGTCCACCTTCAGCTCTATCAACGGCACGTCGACCGCGCCGAACCTGTACTTATAGGGCTCGTCACCACGAAGCATGTCGAAAACCTCACATCCCTCCTCAGCCGCGAGCCGGATGGTTTCGCTCATGAGAACCATCCCCGGCGCGAGCTCGCCCTCGGTGTGATCGTACGCAGAGTTGTAGACACTCCACGCTTTTTTGGCCGCGAAGGAGAACATCCCCGCTAGGGGTTTCCCCTCACGTTCGAGCAAAGTTAAGCGGAGCCACCCTTCTTGCTCGAAGGCGAGCGCGATTCGCGTGAACAAGACGGCAACGTCCTCGTGCATGAACCTGCCCTTGGGCCCGGTGGACGACCGGTGCATCTCGTAGAAGCGCTCGAGGTCGGCTCCGAGCGTGGAGCGATCCGAGAGCCGGATCGTGTAGGGCCCGCCCTCTCGCTCGAGCCGCCTGGCCTTCCGCTTTATCTCGTGCCGGCCCTTGCCGTCCAACGACGCAAGATATTGCTCGTACGTTCCGAGGGGCGCGATCCGCGGGCACACGTCCTGCTGAACTTCCTCGACGGCGTGTCCGGCTGCTTTGGCTGCGCGCGCGAGCGCTTCGGGCCATCCCGAATCGTGCGTGAGTCCGAACAGCTCCGCGCGCGACCACTTCAGCTCATCGACGGCGGTGATGAAGGCCGACGCAACCGCGTCCCGGTCGGCGACGTCGGAGATGGGACCCAAGTAGTCCGTCACCTCTTTGTTCCCGAGGAAACGGAGCGTGCCGTCGAGGTCGACGGTCGCCGTCGCAAGACCGACAAGCAACCCGCCGCGCTTCATCTCGATAGCGGCGAGGGTCTGGTCGGCGCCGAGCTCGGTCTCCCACGCGGCGCGCGCATACTGCGGGGTTTGGAATACGGACGCGGCGGGATCCTTCCGCCACAAGGTGAGCCATTCGCCGGAAAGATCGGTGAGCGCGGCGTCGTCCCGACGGACGCTTACCTCCATGGCTTCGAAGCGTAGCAGCGAAAAGCCCGGCGTCGCCGCCGGGCTTTTCGGTGCGGTGGGATGATCAGCTTGCCTGCTCGGATGTCGCTTTGTCGACGGCCGAGGAGACGGCTTCGATGTTCGCTTCCGTTGCCTTCCGAACCGACGTCGCCGCCGCCTTGATCCGCGCGCGCGCGGATTTCGTCTGAGCGGCCGCACGCTTCGAAGGCGCCGACTTCCGAACCTTCGTCACGAGCTTCTCGCCTCGCTTCGAAAGATCCGTGTACGTCTTCGACGCCCGCTTGGTGAGCTTCGACACGCGTTTCTGCGCCGTATCGGTGAGCTTCCGGGAGCGGTCCACGAGCTCGCCCGCGCGTTGTGGCACGGACGTTCCGAGCGACTGGATCTGCTTCGGCAACTCGCGGATGTCGACCTTCGAATTGAACGACTTCAGCGTGCCGGGCAACGTCGTCACGCGCTGCGGCAGCTCGCGCGCCTTCTCGAGTGCGGTGGTACCGGCGCCGATCGCTGCGTACAGCGGCTTCGTTGCTTTCTTCGTCGCTGTGCTCATTGTGTTGCACCTCCCTTCTGCAAACTCACTACGTTGACGGCGGGAGGACGAAGGGGAGCCAGCCGGGTGAGGGCTGCGAAAGCCTGCGGTCTCCGTCCCCCCGCCTTGGTCTTCATCACCGTGTCACTTCTTCTTTTTCTTCTTGGGGTTCTTGGTCTTGGTCTTGCCGGGAGCCGCGGCCGTCTTGGCCTGCGCGCGTGGCTTCGCCTTCGGCTTGGCGCTCGCGGCGCGTTTCGGCGCGGCCACCTTTCCGTGACCCGACTTCTCTTGACGGAGCGCGGCCACCTTGCGCGCGGTCTGCGCCGGCATGGGAGCCCCTTTGCCTTGCAGCTCGTTCTCGTGCCGGAAGCTCTGATAGATCTCGATCAACACTTGCTTCTGCTTGTCCGAGATCGTGAGGTCGCGAAGTAACGACGTCACGGGGTCGGTCGGATCGTCGCGCTCCTCGAGGATGCCGGCCTTGACGTAGAGGGTCTCGGCAGAGATCCGAAGTGCTTTCGCGATCGCTTGGAGGATCTCCGCGGATGGACGCCGCATGCCGCGCTCGATCTGCGAGAGATACGGGTTCGACACGCCGGCCATGTTCGACAGCTTGCGCAAGGACAGCCGAGCGTTCCGGCGCTGGTCACGGATGAAGTTACCCAGGTCGTGAACCTTGCCGAGCGCAATGTCCACGGGTGCCCTCACCGCTTCTTTCAGATCGCTGGTCACGTCTTGACTTTACGACCCGCCCCGCCGGTTCGCAAACTCTAGCAAGCACATTGGGAAGCGCAGCAAGCACTTCCTGGAAGGTGGAG
>VAWS01000225.1 GCA_005884515.1 Actinomycetota bacterium | reverse complement strand
GTGGTTCGTCGTCGAAGAGGGCGCGCGCGTCACGCCCCAGACGACGTACGACCCGACACGGAGCGCCGGCTCCGTCGCGTTCGACGACGCCGTGGCCGAGCCGCTGGAGGCGCCCTACTTGTTCCCCGGACTGCAGTTCGCGACCGCGGCCGTGTGCGCAGAGATGATCGGCGCGGCGGAGAAGGTCCTCGATATGACCGTCGAGTACTCGAAGCAGCGTGAGCAGTTCGGCCGCCCGATCGGCAGCTTCCAAGCGATCAAGCACAAGTGCGCGGAGATGGCGACCGAGCTCGAAGCCTCGCGCGCGGCCGCGTACTACGCGTGCTGGGCGGTGGCGACCGGTGCGGAGGACGCGGCGCTGTCGACGCACATCGCGAAGTCGTACTGTTCGGACCAGTTGGCACACCTGGCTGGGGAGGGCGTGCAGGGCCACGGCGGCATCGCGTTCACGTGGGAGCACGACATGCACCTGTACCTGAAGCGCATCAAGACGGCGCAGGTCTTCCTCGGCGACGGGCCATACCACCGCGAGCGCATCGCGCGTATCGTTGGGCTATGACTGCAAACGTCGACCGCTTCTTTATCGGCGGGCGGTGGGTTGAGCCGGCCGGCGATGAGACCACCGAGGTCCTGAACCCCGCGACCGAAGAGGTCATCGCAACCGCAGCGGTGCCGACGCGCGAAGACGCGAAGCGCGCGATAGCGGCCGCGCGCGCGGCATTCGACGAAGGCCCCTGGCCGCACATGCCCGTCGCGGAACGCGCTGCGAGGGTGCGCCGCATGGGCGAGATCCTGCGAGCGCGCCAGCGAGAGATCGGCGAGCTGCTCATCGCGGAAGTGGGCGCGACCGTCGTGCTGGCGAAGAGCGCGCAAGGTGCGTGGGCGATCGATGCATTCGGTCTCGCGGCCGACTGGGCGGAGGACTTTCCGTGGGAAGAGCCGCTCAAGCCCAACACCCAGCCGTTCCCCTTGGCGGGTCTTGCCGTGCGCGAGCCGGTCGGTGTCGTCACCGGCATGACGCCGTTCAACTATCCGTTCTTCGTCAACTGCTGGAAGGTCGCGCCGCCGATCGCGATGGGGAACACCATCGTGCTGAAGCCGTCGCCGTGGACCCCGCTGGACGCGTTCGAGCTCGCGCGCGCGGCCGAAGAAGCCGAGATCCCTCCCGGCGTCGTGAACGTCATCGGCGGCGGCGGGATCCCGGTGGGCGAGGAGCTGGCCGAGAACCCGATGGTCGACATGGTCGCGTTCACCGGCTCCGTTGGTGGGGGGCGCGCGATCGGCAAGCTGGCGATGGATTCGATCAAGAAAGTGCAGCTCGAGCTCGGCGGCAAGTCGGCCGCGATCGTGCTTGACGATGCCGACCCCGCCGACGTCGGTTTGCGGCTGATGGGGTCGTGCATGATCCACGCCGGGCAGGGGTGCGGCTGCACGACGCGGCTGCTCGTCCCGGATCACATGCACGACGCGGTGGTCGATCAGGTCGTGAAGGCCGTTGAAAGCATGAAGATCGGCAACCCGGTCGACTCGAGCGTGATGCTTGGTCCGCTGATCCGCGAAGAGCATCGCCAGCGCGTCGAGAACTACGTGAAGCTCGGGCTCGACGAAGGCGCGCGCATCGTGACCGGCGGGCGCCGGCCGCCCGACATCCCGAAGGGCTACTTCTACGAGCCGACGGTGTTCGTCGACGTGCGCAACGACATGCGCATCGCGCAAGAAGAGATCTTCGGGCCGGTGCTGTGCGTTCTGCGATACCGCGATGAGGGCGAAGCGGTGCGGATCGCGAACGACTCGGTGTTCGGCCTCGGCGGCGCGGTGATCACACCGAACCGAGAGCGCGCGATCGCGATGGCGAAGCGGCTGCGCACCGGCTTCGTCGGCGTGAACGGCGGGATGCTCAACCCGATGGGCTCTTGGGGCGGCTACAAGCAGTCCGGCGTCGGCCGCGAGTGGCGCTACGGCATCGAGGAGTTCACCGAGCTCAAGCACGTTTCCTGGGTCGATCTTTGAAAGACGTTCACCGGTCGGCGGCGATCGGGTTCGACAGAGCCGCCGACGTGTACGAGCGCGCCCGGCCCGGCTATCCAGATGCAGCGGTCGACTGGCTGATCGATCACCTTCACGCGGACGGTCTGGTCGTCGATCTCGCTGCCGGTACAGGGAAGATGACGCGCGCGCTGGTCGCGCGGGGCCTCGACGTTGTTGCCGTCGAGCCGGTTGAACGGATGCGGCGGCGGTTGTCGGAAGCGCTTCCGGGTGCGCGCGCGCTCGACGGGACTGCGGAAGCGATGCCCTTCGAAGATGGCGACGCTGCGGCCGTGGTCGTTGCTCAAGCGTTCCACTGGTTCCGTCACGCCGAAGCGCTCGAGGAGATCCATGCGTGGCAGCCGCCGTTCGACGAGAGCGACCTCATCCGGCCGGCCGGCGTCTTCAAGGCGACGTACGCGCAGCCCATGACGGCCGAGAGCTTCCTCGACCGGTTCAACTCGTGCAGCTTCATCGCGATCTTGGACGACGCGTCGAAAGCGGAGGTCATCGGGAAGCTGCGGGATCTGGTCGAACGCCATCCGGATCTGGCGGGGAAAGGCGATTTCGTGCAGCCGTACGTGACCGAGGTCTACCTCTACGAAGCCGTTTGAGGTTTATCGAGGTCGCGCCGGAGCATGAACGTCGCGATCGCTTTCGCGCACAACCGGTCTTTGTTCGTCAGATCGACCTCGGTCACGGCGACGCGCTTGCCGAAGTGCAGGACGCGCGCGGTCGCCGTCAGGTCGCCCTCGACGACCTTGCGCAGGAAATTCACCTTGAGCTCGATCGTGCCGTCGATGGCGTTCATCGGGTTCTCCAGCATGCGGCCTATCGCGATGCCGCTCGCGATATCGGCGAGCGCGCCGACCATGCCGCCGTGCGCCCACCGATTGCCGTAATGCTTCTCGGGGTCGATCTCGACCCACGCGACCCCTTCTTTGTTCGGCCCGATGCCCATCCGCACACCGAGAAGCTTGTGGAACGGCGGTCCGTACCCTTCCGGGATCGCGATGAAGTCGGGCACGCTCAGCCGAGCATCGTGACGCCGGCGTCGACCGGGATGACTTGTCCGGTGACGGCGTCGGAGTCTTCTGAGGCGAGATAGACGGCGGTGCCGGTGATCTCCTCCGGCTCGAGATTCCGCCGGAGCGCGCTCATCATCTTGATCATGCCCATCATCGACTCGGGGACGTGCTTCTTCGTGGCCTCCGTCATCGTGACGCCGGGCGCGATCGCATTCACGTTGATGTTGAACTGCCCGAGCGCTGCTGCCATGTAGTGCGTGTAGGCGTTCACCCCGGCCTTCGAGAGCGAGTAGTGGAAGCTCGGAAGCTCGCCCTTCTCGGGGTTGAGCGCGTAGCCGGCTGCCGCGTACATCCACGCCGCGCCTGAGGACTGGTTGATGATCTTGCCCTTGCCTTGCGCGCGCATCGTCGGAAGGACCGCGCGCGTGCACAGCCATGGGCCGATCATGTTCACGTCGAGGATCTTGCGCAGGTACTCGAGGCTGTTGTTCGTCTGCTCCAGATCGAAGAAGACGCCCGCGTTGTTCAGCAGGATGTCGATGCGGCCCCACTTCTCGACCGTGGCGTCGGCCATCGCTTGCGTCGAGGCTTCGTCGGCCACGTCGGCGTGCAGCGCGATCGCTTCGCCGCCGGCCGCTTCGATCTCTTTGGCGACCTGCTCGGCGTTGGCATCGTTGATGTCGGCGATCGCGACCTTGGCGCCTTCGGCGACGAATCGCAGCGCATACGCGCGTCCCAAACCCTGGCCCGCGCCGGTGATGATGGCGACTTTCCCCTGAAGTCTCATGCGCGGATGCTAGCCGAGAGCGGTTAGCGCGCGGAAGTCAGCCCGTGTGAGGATGGATATGCGCGTCGAGGCCCGCGTTCGTCGCGTCGAGGCGCGCGTTAACGGCTTCGAATCGCACGTTAACGCCGTCGAATCGCGCATCGACGTGTGCGAACCCTTGGTCCACACGGCTCTCAAGCCGGTCGATCCGACCCTCGAGGCGCGCGAATCCCGCGTCCATCCTTTGGACGGAGAAGTAGATGGAACTGAACAGACCGGCAGCCAGGATGCCGATAGCACTCCAGATCGCTGGGGTCACGACTCCACGGTAACACGGTGGTCAGACCTCGGGAACCGCCTGTGTCGCTCTTACGTGAAACGTGGTTCAGCCTTTGAGCGCCTTCTTTATCGCGGCTT
>VAWS01000218.1 GCA_005884515.1 Actinomycetota bacterium | reverse complement strand
CAAAGCTAGAAGGAACCCTCTTCCGGACTCCAGTCCCGGATCTTCTCGGCGACGGTGACGACGAGGGCTGCGCCACCGGCAAGCTCGATCAGCTTGCCCAAACGGGTGCGCCGCAGAACCGGCAGGGACACGACGGCCGGCGCTGCAACGATCAAGCCGGTGGCCACGTTGTGGCGGATCTTGCGACCTTGCTCGCTGGCGGCGAATCGTTTCGCTTCGCCTACGGCGATCTGCGTGACTTCCCGCGCGCGGTCGAACAGCTCGACTGCGATCTCGATCGGGTCCATGGCCGTCAACCTACCCATCTGTTCCCCGGACGCAACGAAGGCGGCCGAAGCCGCCTTCGTGACTCCCTACCAAAGCGTTATGCGGTCCGCTCGCGCCTCACCTTGGCCGGCGGCTCTTCCGCACGCGGCACGAGCGTCGGCGCCGCCAGCTTCTCGACGACGTCCTTCGTGACGACGCACTTCTGCACGTCCTCGCGGGAGGGCAGCTCGTACATGACCGGCAGCAACACCTCTTCCATGATCGCGCGCAACCCGCGCGCGCCAGTCCCGCGCTTCATCGCCAGCTCGGCGACCTCTTCCAGCGCGTCCTGCTCGAACTCCAACTCGACGCCGTCGAACTCGAAGGACTTCGCGTACTGCTTCACGAGGGCGTTCTTCGGCTCGGTCAGGATCTCGACGAGCGCGCTGCGATCGAGCTGGTGAACGCTCGTCACGACGGGGAGCCGGCCGACGAACTCCGGGATGAGCCCGAACTTCAGCAGGTCTTCCGGCATCACTTGCGTCAAAATCGTTCCGACGTCCTTCTCTTCCATCCTGCGGACATCCGCGCCGAAGCCGATCCCACGCTGACCGACGCGACCTTCGATGATCTTCTCGAGGCCGGCGAATGCGCCGCCGCATATGAACAGCACGTTCGTCGTATCGATCTGGATGAACTCTTGGTGCGGGTGCTTGCGGCCGCCTTGCGGAGGCACGCTCGCTTGCGTTCCCTCCAGGATCTTCAGCAGCGCTTGCTGGACGCCTTCGCCGGACACGTCGCGCGTGATCGACGGGTTCTCGCTCTTGCGCGCGATCTTGTCGACCTCGTCGATGTAGATGATCCCGGTCTCGGCCTTCTTCACGTCGTAGTCCGCGGCCTGGATCAGCTTGAGGAGGATGTTCTCGACGTCCTCACCGACGTAGCCGGCTTCGGTCAATGCCGTCGCGTCGGCGATCGCGAAGGGCACGTTCAGCATCTTCGCGAGCGTCTGCGCCAGCAGTGTCTTGCCACAGCCGGTCGGGCCGAGGAGCAGGATGTTGGACTTCTGCAGCTCGACGTCATTCGTGTTGTGTGCGCCGGCTTGGATCCGCTTGTAGTGGTTGTAGACGGCGACCGACAGGATCTTCTTCGCGTTGTCCTGACCGATGACGTAATCGTTCAGGAAGTCGTAGATCTCTTTGGGCTTGGGAAGCTCTTCGAGCTTGAGCTCGGTCGTTTCAGAGAGCTCTTCCTCGATGATCTCGTTGCAGAGGTCGATGCACTCGTCGCAGATGTAGACGCCGGGACCGGCGATCAGCTTCTTGACTTGCTTCTGTGATTTCCCGCAGAAGGAACACTTCAGCAGGTCACCACCGTCACCGAATTTCGCCACCCGTTGCTCCCAGCTCCAGGAGCCGATCTGGCTCCGTCTTTACTACTTACGCACCTGCAACCGCGGCCACCTTCGACGCTTCTTCCAATGCAGAGCGACTGGTGATGACCTCGTCGATTATACCGTAGGCCTTTGCTTCTTCCGCCGTCATGATGAAGTCCCGGTCACTATCTTTCGAAATTTTTTCGACCGATTGACCCGTGTGATCCGCAAGGATCTGGTCGAGCAGCCTGCGGTACCGCAGGATCTCGCGTGCCTGGATCTCGATATCCACAGCCTGTCCACCGGCGCCACCCGAGGGCTGGTGGATAAGCACACGCGAGTGTGGCAGGCCGTAGCGCTTGCCCCTCGCGCCTGCGGCGAGGAGCACCGCGGCGGCGCTGGCAGCCTGGCCCATGACGATCGTGGAAACGTCAGGCTTGATGTACTGCATCGTGTCGTACATGGCCAGTAACGCGGTGATCGAGCCACCCGGCGAGTTGATGTAGATGTTGATGTCCTGATCGGGGTTCTCGTGCTCGAGGAACAGGAGCTGCGCGTTCATCAAGTTGGCAACGTTGTCGTCGATGTCGGTGCCGAGGAAGATGATGCGGTCCTTGAGCAAACGTGAGTAGATGTCGTACGAGCGTTCGCCTCTGTTCGTCTGCTCGACGACCACCGGGACTAGATAGTTCTGCATATCAAGCTCCTAATTCTGGGGACTCGTCTTCGACCTGCCCGCCGGGTTCTTCTGTCTTCCCCGTACCGGGGCTTGCTCCGCCGGCCTGCTCGTCGGACGAGTCCTCGTCTTTGACTTCGGC
>VAWS01000217.1 GCA_005884515.1 Actinomycetota bacterium | reverse complement strand
CGCCTTGATCAGGACGATCCTCGACCGGAACGGGGTGGGCCACGAGGATCTCGTGTCTTTGATCTTCACGGCCACCGACGATGTTCGATCAGAGTTCCCGGCGGCTGCCGCGCGAAGCATCGGCATCAGCGACGTTCCCTTGCTTTGTGCGCGCGAGCTCGATGTCGAGGGTGCGGTCGCACTCTGCATCCGCGTGCTCATCCATCTGTACACAGACAAAGAGCCGTCCGCATTGCGACACGTATACCTCGAGGGCGCGACGCCGCTCCGGACCGACTTGCCGCAATGAAAGTCGCGCTTATCGGCACCGGCCTCATCGGGGGCTCAATCGGTCTGGCCCTCAAGGCCGGAACCGACACCATCGTGGTCGCTTTCGACACGGATGTCGCCGCCGCCAAGCGAGCGGTAGAGAGAGGGGCCGCCGACGACGTGGCCGCGACCGCCGCCGGCGCCGCTCGCGACGCCGACTTCGTCTTCATCGCGACCCCGGTAGGAGCGATCGCAGACAGCGTCGCCGCCATCGCAGACGGCGTTTCAGCCGGAAGTGTGGTTACAGATGTTGGAAGTACGAAGAGTCGAGTCGTCCTCGAGGCCGAGCAAATCTTACGTCAAGGTTCAGACTTCATCGGCGGACACCCCATGGCCGGCACCGAGCAGGAGGGGATCGAGGCCGCCTCTGCCACGCTCTTCCAGGGCGCCTGGTGGATCCTGACCCCGACGGAGCGGTCTAGCTCGGACGCCTATCGGAAGTTGCACGGGCTGCTGGCCACACTCGGTGCGCGGATCATGGCGTTGGATCCGGCCGAGCACGACAAGCTGATGGCGGTCATCAGTCACGTTCCTCAGCTGACTGCGACGGCGCTGATGAACATGGCGGCCAAGAGGGGAGAGGAGCACGCGGGTCTCCTGGCGCTGGCCGCCGGGGGGTTCCGGGACGTGACCCGCGTCGCGGCGAGCAACCCCGAGATCTGGCTCGATATCTGCAAGGAGAACGGCGAGGCGATCGCGGTAACGCTCCAGGATTTCGCGAACGAGCTGCTCAGCTTGCGTGAACTTATCATCGGCCGACGCGAGGGACAGTTGCGCGACGCCTTCTTGCAGGCGCGCGAAGCCCGTCGCAGCCTCCCGGGTAAGGAGGTTCACGACACGCCGTACGAGGTGGTCATGCCGGTGCCGGACCGTCCCGGCGTGCTCGCGCAGGTCACGACTTCGATCGGAAATCTCGGGATCAACATCGAGGATCTCCAGATAACCCACTCGAGCGAGGGCGGACGGGGCGTGCTTCACCTGACGATCGCCGGGCGCGGGCAGGCAGAGAAGGTCTCGGCTGCTCTACGCGATCAAGGCTTCGAAACGCGGACGAGCGAATTGTGACGTCGGATATAACCAAAGAGATGAACAGCTTTATCGACATATCTTCTTATCGATCGATCGCCTTTCCGAGCTCACCTCCGGCTTCGCTAGGAGGGAAAACGAGCGGAAAGGGACCAAGACTCTTTATCTACTTCTCTCTAAGTCAATTCAGATATGGATCGATGAGTCGATTCAGCGACATACCGACTCATGCATTTGGCGCTCAATCGATGTGGCGCCATGGCGATCCATCGATGGGTCGATGAGTCGGCAGGTCGTTTTCTCGCCCTGTCGACGAGTCGAGGGATCGATTCGAGTACCCGGCGACAAATCCATCTCTCATCGAGCACTCCTGGTGGGCGCCCTCGGCGAAGGATCCATGGAGATCGAGGGGATCTCGCCGGCGGCAGACGTCGCCCGCTCAAGGACCGCGATCGAGTCATTGGGCGTCCGAGTCCTCGAGTCTCACGTGAATGTTGAAAGTTTGCAGGCTTCAACTAAACCTTTAGTCTCCCAGATTCTCCTAGAGAGCTCAGGAATCGCTTCATGGGTGGCTCCGACGGACTCGATCGACGTTGGCAACTCGGGCACATCGATCCGCCTCCTCTTGGGAGAGATGGCGGGGAGCCGGATCTCGGCGCGACTTACAGGAGACGATTCGATCCGCGGCCGGCCGATGGGGCGGGTGGTCGAACCGCTGCGAAAGATGGGGGCGACGATCAGGGGCGAGGACGGCGGCGAGCATGCTCCGCTCGAGGTCGCCGGCACCCGCCTTCAGGGGGTCATTCACCAGCTGCCGGTGGCGAGCGCACAAGTGAAATCGGCGCTCCTCTTGGCAGGCTTGCTGGCGGAAGGGGAGACCGGCGTGGAGGAGCCGGCGCAGTCGCGTGACCACACCGAACGCCTGCTGGAGTATCTAGGTGTCCGTATCTCCAGGTCGGGAAAGCGACTCATCGTTAAATCGACAAATATCCGAAACGCCAAGGTGACGGTGCCGGGAGACGTCTCATCCGCAGCGTTCTTGCTGGTGGCAGCCGCGTTGCTGCCCGGGTCGGCCGTCGAAGTCACGGACGTTGGGCTCAATCCGACACGTACGGGGATCCTCGACGTCCTGCGGCGGTTCGGCGCCATGTCGTCGCGACGCTGGACGAGCTCCCCCTCGTTGCCCTCCTCGGTACCGCCGCCGAGGGGGAGACCATCGTCCGCGACGCCGCTGAGCTTCGCGTCAAGGAAAGCGACCGGATCGCCGCGATCGTCGACGGGCTCGGTCGGATGGGGGCGGACATCCGCGGAACGCCCGACGGCTTCATCGTGAAGGGCCCGACGAAGCTTGAGGGCGCTGCCGTCGACGTTTCAGGGGACCATCGGATCGCGATGACGCTCGCCGTGGCCGCCTTGACCGCTAAGGGAGAGACGATGATCTCCGGGTGGGAGTCGGTCGCCGTCTCGTACCCCGGCTTCGAGCAAGACCTCCGACACCTCGTCGTACCCTAGGTCGATGCCCACAACCGAACGCCCCCAACGGGCGGTCCACGGCCGTCCGTTCGTCGTCGCGATCGACGGCCCGGCCGGCGCGGGCAAGAGCACGGTCGCTCGTGGCGTCGCGCGCGCGCTGGGGTTCGCCCATCTCGACACGGGCGCGATGTATCGCGCGCTCACGGCGAAGGCGCTCGACGCCGGGATCGACCCGTCCGACGGGCCCGCCCTGACGTCGCTCGCCGAGCACACAAAGATCGAGTTCGGACCAGACGGCCTCATCGTCGACGGACACCCCGTCGGGCGCGAGGCCAGAGCACCTCGCGTCAGCCGGGCGGTTTCGGCCGTCAGCGCTCATCAAGGGGTCCGGCGGGAGCTGGTCCGGCACCAGCGCGAGATCCTCGCGACAGGCGACGTCGTCGCAGAAGGCCGCGATATCGGCACAGTGGTAGCACCCGATGCGCCTGTGAAGGTGTTCCTCACCGCGTCGATCGATGAGCGCGCGCGGCGCCGGCACCGCGAGATGGCAGAGGGCGGGCAAGACGTGTCGCTCCCGTCGCTCACGGAAGAGATCGCGCGCCGCGACGCGCATGACTCGAGCCGCCCCGTCTCTCCGTTGGTGCCCGCTCCCGATGCGGTGCAGCTCGACACGAGCAACCAGACCCCGCGCGAGGTCGTCGACAAGGTCATCGCCCTGGTGCGCGAGCGTCGAGAAGGCCGATGACCGGCGGGCCGCTCGTCGCCGTCGTCGGACGCGCGAACGTAGGAAAGTCGACGCTGGTCAACCGGCTGCTCGGACGGAGGGAGGCGATCGAGCATCCGGAACCGGGCGTGACGCGAGACCGGCGCGCCTACGAAGCCGAGTGGGACGGCGTCCGGTTTTCGATCGTCGACACCGGCGGCTGGGAGCCGCGCGCGAAGGGACTGACGGCGAAAGTCGTCGAGCAGGCCGCGCGCGCGGTCCGCGAGGCGCAGATGATCCTATTCGTGGTCGACGCCGAGACGGGGGCGACGAACGACGACCTGGCGGTCGCCCGAAGCCTGCGAAAGGCGGAAGTGCCGGTCGTCGTGGTCGCGAACAAGGTGGATTCGGCTGCGCGCGAACGAGAGATCGGTGGCTTTCAGCGTCTCGGATTGGGAGAGGCCGTTCCCATCAGTGCGTTGCACGGCCGCGCCGCCGGCGACTTGCTCGACATCGTCGTCGCGCACGCGAAAGGTCTTCAGGGAGAACCGGGCGGGCGGGCAGAAGTTGCCGTCGCCATCGCCGGACGCCCCAACGTGGGGAAATCGTCCCTCTTCAATCGCCTCGTGGGAGACGAACGGTCGATCGTTCACGACGTCCCCGGCACCACGCGGGACACGGTGGACACCATCGCCGAGATCGGCGGAACGCGGTATCGATTCGTCGACACCGCCGGCATGCGGCGGCGCGCGCGCGACGC
>VAWS01000216.1 GCA_005884515.1 Actinomycetota bacterium | reverse complement strand
CGCAGCGCGAACCCGATCGGTAGCAGAACGATGAAGGTCGCCACGATCGAGATGACGTAGATCGGTATCGCTTCGACCGCTCGCCACGGGAGAACTTCTTCCTCTCCCCCGGCGGGGGCAGGAGGGGGCGGCGCCGCCGTCAACACCGTCCCTCCCGGAGCTGTGACGTCCCGGCCGCAGTGCGGGCAGAAGCGAGCCGTCTCGGTGAGGGGGTGGCCGCAGTTCGAGCAGGCTTTCTGGGTCACGCTTGGAGTGCCCGCTGAACCGACTCTCGTTGGATCGATGCCCCGAGCAACGACAGCGTGTCTTCGAACGACTGGTAGCCGCGATCGATGTACTCGAGGCCGGTGATCTCGGTTGTGCCGGCCGCCGCAAGTCCGGCGATCACCAAGGCTGCTCCGGCCCGGATGTCGGGCGCGCGCACCGGCGCGCCCTGCAGCTCGTCGCGCCCGCGGATGACGGCGTGGTGGCCTTCGGTACGGATGTCCGCGCCCATGCGGACGAGCTCGTCGACAAACATGAATCGGTTCTCGAACACGTTCTCGGTGGCGATGCTCGTCCCCGACCCGAGCGCGCACAGCACCATCATCTGCGGCTGCAGGTCGGTCGGGAACCCCGGGTACGGCAACGTGACGAAGTCGACCGCGCGAGGCTGCTCGGACATAACCAGCCGGACTCCGGCGGTCGTCGCGATGACGTCGGCGCCGGCGTCGGCCAGCTTCGAAAGCACGATGTCGAGATGCTCGGCGCGCGCGCCTTGGACCAGCACGTCGCCGCGCGTCACGGCGGCGGCGATCAGCAGCGTTCCGGCTTCCAGCCGGTCCGGGACCACGGCGTGCTCGGTCGCGCGCAGCTCCTCGACGCCCTCGATCGTGATGATCGGCGAGCCGGCTCCGGCGATGCGCGCGCCCATCGACGTCAGGAACACGGCGAGGTCCGCGATCTCGGGATCGCGCGCGGCGTTCTCGATGATCGTGGTCCCTTTCGCGAGGGTTGCCGCCATCATGAGGTTCTCCGTGGCGCCGTGCGACGGCCAGTCGAGCGCGATCTCGGTGCCGTGCAGCCCGCCGCCGGCGTCGAGGTAGCCGTGATCGAAGCCGATCGTCGCGCCCATGCGCTCGAGGCCTTTGAGGTGCAGGTCGATCTTGCGGCTCCCGATGTTGCAGCCGCCGGGCATCGCGACGCGCGCATGCCCTCGCCGCGCGAGCAGCGGACCGAGCACCACGATCGACGCGCGCATCTGCCGCACCAGGTCGTATGGCGCCTCGGAGCCGATGCCGTCCGGGACCGTGATCCGCATCGTTGAGTCGTCGAACCCCGTGGCGCAGCCGAGCCGCTCGAGCACAGCCTGCATCGTGTAGATGTCGGCGATCCGGGGCACGTCGTGCAAGACGTACTCGCCTTCGGCCAACAGCGACGCCGCCATCAGCTTCAGCGCCGAGTTCTTCGCGCCGCGCGCGCGCACGCTACCCCGAAGAGGGGTGCCACCGGTCACGACGTAGCGTTCCATGGGGCTCCGATTGTAAGTGGTACCCAGGGCGGACGCGGCTCACCCGGGGATAAACCTCACATGCGCAGCATCCTGTGAAGAGCCTCTTGGCGGGCGAGCTCCCGCTTCGCGTGTTCGTCCTCCGCCTCGGCCGTGATCTTGCGCTTCAGGTCCTCGATGCGATCGGAAACCTGCTGCGCGTTGGCTTCTTCCGGAAGGATCGCGTACTCGGCCAAGACGATCACGCGGTCGTCCTTGACCTGAAGGAAGCCGCCGTCCAGCAGCAGCTGCGAATCCCGCTCACCTTCCTCGATCTTCATCGGCCCCACGCCGAGCGCGATCAGCATCGGCGCCATGCCGGGCAGGATGCCGACGTCACCTTCGATGCCGTGCGCCAGCACGAAGGTCGCGTCGTCGCAGACGGTGACTTCGCGCTCGGGGGTAACGACCTGGACGGTGAGCGGCATCTACGCCTCTTCGACTCCCAGCTCCTGCGCCTTCTTCATCACGTCGTCGATCCCGCCGACCATGCGGAACGCCTGCTGCGGGATGTTGTCCAGATCCCCCCGCACGAGCGCGCCGAACGCTTCGATCGTGTCGGCGATCGGGACGTAGACGCCTTCCTGGCCGGTGAACTGCGCGGCGACGAACATCGGCTGGCTGAAGAACTGCTCGATCTTGCGCGCGCGCGCGACCGTGACCTTGTCTTCCTCGCTCAGCTCGTCGATGCCGAGGATCGCGATGATGTCCTGGAGGTCCTTGTACTTCTGCAGGATCTGCTGGACCTCGCGCGCGACGTTGTAGTGCGCGTCGCCGACGTAGCGTGCGTCGAGGATGCGGCTCGACGACGTCAGCGGGTCGACCGCCGGGTAGATTCCTTTCTCCACGATCGACCGCTCGAGCCGCGTCACCGCGTCCAGGTGCGCGAAGGTCGTGTGGGGCGCCGGGTCGGTGTAGTGGTCGGC
>VAWS01000227.1 GCA_005884515.1 Actinomycetota bacterium | reverse complement strand
CCGTGCACCGACTCGAACTCGCCGTGGCCGATGCCGTGGTACACGGCGACGGCAGGAACGACACCCAGCGCGTACTGACCGATGTTGAAGACGAACTTCTTCGGCGGCTTCCGCTGAACGATCAAGGCGAGCGCCAGGCCGGTCACCGACACCAGAACGGCGACCGACGCGGGCAGAAGCACCATGTCCGCGACGACGGCAAGCTCGAACAGCGTTAGCAGCTCCGCCGACTGACCGTGCTGAAGTCGGATCGAGATCAGCTCGGACATCGCCGTCAGGACGACGAGGATCAGCGCTTTCCGCAGCACGCCGCCGTGAAGCGGAGGGGGGTACGCGAGGACGGCGATACCGATCGCGAGCGCGCCGCCGCCGGCCACAGCCGCGATGAGCGAGCTGGTGCCCGGCGTTCTCCCTCGGCCCCGTTTCATAACGTCTAGCTCCAGCTCACGTCGTCCCAGGACCGGCTATCCCACGACCGGCCGTCCCAGGTGCGCGCGTCCCATGTGCGCGAGTCCCAGCTGCGGCTGTCCCACGTTCTGGAGTCCCACGTTCTGGAGTCCCACGTTCTGGAGTCCCACGTTCTGGAGTCCCAGGTTCTGGAGTCCCAGGTTCTGGAGTCCCACGTGCGGCCGTCCCAGGTGCGCGAGTTCCACCCGGAGGCGTCCCAGGCGCGCGCGTCCCACGTGCGGCTGTCCCAGGCGCGCGCGTCCCACGTGCGCGCGTCCCACGTCCGGCCGTCCCAGGTGATCCCGTCCCACGAGCGGCCGTCCCACGTGCGCGACGTCCACTGGCGGGCGAGCCACGACTGTGCGTCCCAGCTGCGCGCGTCCCACGCCCTCGCGGCCCACGCGCGCGCCGTCCACTGGCGAGCGGCCCACGAGCGAGCGTCCCAGGAGCGAGCGGCCCACTGGCGCGCCTGCCACATCAGGAAGTCCCACGAGCGAGCGTCCCACTGGCGCGCGTCCCACGAACGGGCGGCCCACTGGCGCGCAGCGTTCGAAGTCGCGTTGAGGTCGCCATCGGTCTGGCCCTGGCGCGAGCTCCACTTCTTGCTCGCCCAGAAGAACGCGCCCTGACCGTTGACCTGGCGCCAGTCGAACTGGAGCCCCGGCGGCGTGAACGGCTGCATCACGGGGCCCATGTCCGGCAGCGGGTGCAAGACCAGATCGCTGTCGTTCATCGACGCTGCTGCGGCGGCGTTCACGACGCCGGCGCCGGCCGATTCGGTGTCGCCGTCGAGGACCGGCGTGGCGCTGCCCATCAGGAGCGCCTTGACCTCGTCCGGGGTGAGCTGTGGCCTGGCGGACAACAGCAGCGCGGCCGCTCCGGCCGTCACGGCGGCCGACATGCTCGTCCCGGAACCCTTGAAGTAGTTGCCTTCGACGACCGCCGAGGGGTTCTGCTGGTCGATCGTGCTACCCGGCACGCGGAGCGAGACGAGGTGCTCGCCCGGCGCAACGACGACCGGGTCGTTGCCCGGCGACGCGATCGTCGATGCACCCGGACCCTCGTTACCGGCCGGCACAACGACGACGACGCCGTGCGCCCACACCGTGCGCAGCGCGCGCGACAGCGGGTCGATCTCCGGCGGGAACGGCGAGGCGGAGTCGAGCGGGAGGAGCAGTACGCGCACGTTGAACTGCTGCGCTGAGAAGTCGACGAGCTGGATACCGCTGAGGACCTGGCCGAGCGACGTCGAACCGCTCGCGTCTGCAACCTTCACCGACATCAGGCTTGCGTCCGGCGCGACGCCGACGTAGCGGCCGCCTGACGCGGCTCCGTTGCCCGCGACGATGCCGGCCTCGAAGGTGCCGTGGCCGTACGTGTCCTGGAAGCTCGGCTCGTTGGTGAAGTTGGCTCGCGCAACGACCTGGTTGGCGACATCGGGAACGTCCGCGATCCCGGTGTCGACGAGCGCCACGGTGACGCCCGCGCCGGTGTTCTGGCCGTTCCACGACTGCGTCGCACCGACTTCAGACGGGTATGCGGAGACGAGGTTGCCGCCGTAGTTGTTGCCCTGCAGGTGCATCGCGCGGTCGGGGAAGACCATCGCGCGGGTCGACAGGTCGGCGATGCGCGAGGACGGCACGTGCGCCTGAACGCCGCCGACGATCGGCAAGAAGTTATCGACGGTCCCATGAACGCTCGTGGTCAGGTCCGCCGCTTGCTGTGCGTTCGAGCCTTCGACGATGACCGAGACCATGCGCCCGAGCGCCTGGACGGCGGGCGTGACCGACACGACGAGCGCAAGCGCGACGACGAACGCAGCAAGCGCGCGCATCGCGCGCGGCCGCTCGATCGCGAAGGAGTAGGTCACGCAGCAACCCCCGCGACGAGGTTGTCCACCACGGAGAGCAGGTCTTCGGTGTCGAACGGCTTGTTCATGTAGTAGTCGCAGCCGCCGGTCCAGCCTTGCCAGGTGGAGTCGGCGTCGTCCAGCGCGGTCAGCATCAGCACCGGCAGCTCGCGCGTGGGCTCCGCGGCACGGATGCTCTTCAGCACCGTGAAGCCGTCGACGCCGGGCAGCATGACGTCGAGGATGACCAGCGAGGGGACCGGGGCGGCGAGGTGCGCGTCGAGCATCGCCGCGTCGGCCAGCGCCACCACGTCGTAGCCCTCGAGCTCCAGGGTGTGCTCGAGCATGGTGCGCGTGGCGAAGTTGTCTTCGACCACCACGATCCTTTGCCGACCCTTCATCCGTTCGTCCTCGCTCGCCCTTTTCCGTTTTCCGGCCACACGCGGCAACAACGCCATGACGCGATGCTCTTCATCTATCGGCGGAGTCAGGCGAAATCTGGACGAAGAGTGGTGCTAATTAGGGGACACCAAAGGGCTATAAGAATCGACAGTGCGTGTCCGATTCGTACCGGTTGGGAGCGGTTACCGTCCGCGGAGTAGCGCGAGGTCGGCGCGGTCGTATTGGTCGAAGTCGTCCGGTGGTCCGCCGCGCAGGATCGTGGCGATGGAAGTGTCCTCGACCGCCCAGTACATGACCGAGGTCTGGTACTTCGAATGGTGGGGGTGCTGGGGGTCCTCATGGTCGTAGTGGCTGCGGTACCCGATGTTCACGAGGCCGAGCAGGTGCCCCATCTCGTGGGTGATGACGGACCGCTCGATCGAGTCCGCGGACACGAACACGTTGGCCGCTTGTTGGATCTGATCTTCGAACAGCGCGAACGACGTTGCCGTGAAAGCCAGTCCGAGCGTCCCGCTCCCGCCCGCATAGTCTCCGTTCAACGCCGCAATCCAGATCGTCGCCACCTCGCCGTTCGAATGCAGGCGGCGATAGCGTTGTTCGAGGGCGAGGATGTTGTTAAGCGAGTAGGAGCTTCTCGTTCCTGGGAGCTGCGCGTCGAAGGTCGCCACGACGCCCTCCGACTTCACAGTTTCTCTCTTCAGGATCGTCGTCAGATGATCGACGGCCTGCTGAGACGGCCGGCGTCCGGAGACGTACGCGATCTCGATGACGAGCCGTCGTGCCGGAGATGCGCCCAGGATGATCCGTGCCATCGCGCCGACGGCCGCATCATCCTCGTACTGGCTCGACGGCGGGAGGATGCCGCCTGATGACGTCGTAACGCGCGGTTGCCCACGCGTCGGAGAGGGTATTCCGCGTACGGTGGATTTCGGCGACGAAGTGGCGGTGCGGGACCGCGACGCCGCAACGTTGGGCTTCGCGGACGGCGACGTGCACGCGACGAATGCAACGAGGAAGGCCGCTGCGATCAGACGCCGGTGCGTCTGCGTGTTATCCCATCCCAACGCCTTGCGCGCGCTGATAGGTCTTGCCCTCGGATAGGAACGAGGGCGAGTAGGCGACCTCGACGCGCTGGAAGTCGCGCACGCTCTGGAATCCGGTGTCG
>VAWS01000040.1:6994-15705 GCA_005884515.1 Actinomycetota bacterium | reverse complement strand
CTCGCCAGAAGGCCGGACCGCGATCAGCCATTACTTCGTGATGGACTGGGCGTCGATCTACCGGGACATCGCGATCGGGTTGCTGATCGCGGGCGCGCTTGCGGCGTGGGTGCCGAACTCGTTTTGGCAGTCGTTCTTCCTCGTTCACCATCCGGTGCTGGCGAAGGTGTGGGGACCGTTGATCGGGCCGGCCGTCTCGATGGCGTCGTTCGTGTGCTCGATCGGCAACGTGCCACTGGCTGCCGTGCTGTGGAACGGCGGCATCAGCTTCGGCGGCGTCGTGGCATTCATCTTCGCCGACCTGATCATCCTTCCGATCCTCAACATCTACCGGAAGTACTACGGCGTGAAGATGAGCCTGTTCTTGTTGGGCACGTTCTACGCAACCATGGTCGCCGCCGGCTTGATCGTCGAGGTGCTGTTCGGCGCTCTGGGATTGATCCCATCGGTGAGACACGCGCGCGTCGTCGAGGCCGGGATCACGTTCAACTACACAACTGTCCTGAACAGCGTCTTTTTGCTCATCGCAGCGGCGCTTGTCGTGCGATTCCTAAGAACCGGTGGGCCCGCGATGCTTCGCATGATGGGGAACCCGCCGGCGGCGCCGGGCGGCTCGGACCAAGAGCACGTGTGCCCGATGCACCCGGACGTTCGGCAGCGGGGCCCGGGTCGCTGCCCCACGTGCGGGATGGATCTCGTTCCCACGGAGCGCGCGCCCAGCGCCGAACACGACCATTGATCGCGATGCGCGTGTGGCCGTGCGCGCGCGCCCGGCGTACCCTTTCGAGCATCCTTCCCCGTGAAACGAGATGACGACGAGAACGAACCGCCGCCCTCATCCCATCGTTGCGATCGCGCGCGCCACATGGCGACAGCTGCGCACGATGCGGACGGCGCTGATCCTCCTCCTTCTCATTGCCGCCGGAGCCTCGCTGGGAAGCTTGTTCCCCCAGCGGCCGATCAACCCGGCCACGGTGAGCCAGTGGATCACGCGGAACCGAGGATGGGCGCCGATCGCGGAAAAGCTCGGACTCTTCGACGTCTTCGGGTCGTGGTGGTTCATGGGCATCTACGGCCTGCTGCTCATCAGCCTGATCGGCTGCATCCTGCCTCGGTGGCGCGCGTTCGTCCGTGTGTTGCGCGCGCGGCCACGCACCGAAGGCACGTTGTCGGTGCAACCTCAGTATCGAAGCGGGACGGTTGCGCTCACGCCCGATGCTGCGCTCACCGGCGCCGAGCGCGTTCTCCGCAGCAAGCGGTTCCGCCTCGTGCGCGCGGACGGTACGGTCGCGGCGGAGAAGGGTCACCTTCGCGAAGGCGGAAGCTTGCTGTTCCACACTGCATTCCTCGTGCTGCTGCTCGGCATGTCGATCGGGAAACTCTTCGGCTTCACCGGCCAAGTTGCCGTCATCGAGGGTGAGCGATTCACCGACACGCATATCGATTACGACTCGATTACCGAAGGCCGGTACTTCAACGAGCACTTCCGAGGTTTCCAGATCGTGCTCGATCGCTTCGATGTGCAGTGGTATCCGGACGGCGTGCCGAAGACGTACAAGTCTTCCGTGCGCCTGTTCGATGGCGGGAAGCTGATCGAGAGTCCCACGATCCAGGTGAACCATCCGCTCACGTATCGGGGCGTTCGTATCTACCAGATCTCGTGGGGGTGGGCGCCGGTCATCAAGATCACGCAGCACGGGAAGGTCTTGTTCGACGGGCCGACGATCTTCCTTCCCCAGCAAGGTCTCTGGCATGGGGTGGCCAAGATCCCCGAGACGACTCCGCTGCAGACAGGTTTCGACATGAGCTTCCTGCCCGATTTCGAACGTGACGCCAACGGCAACGTCGTCGCAGGATCCCCTCAGGCGATCCGGCCCGTGCTCGCTTTCCAGCAGTACGTCGGCGATCTCGGACTCACGACGGCTCAGTCCGTATACGAGCTCGACACGATTCGGATGACGCCTGCGGAAAGCGGTGCGATCGGGATGGGAGGAGTCTCCACACTCCCGAACGGCATAGAGGTGTCCTTGACGGGACTGAAGAAGTACAGCGTGTTCGAGCTTGCATCGAATCCCGGAGCGCCGATCTTGCTGTTGGCCGCCGTTCTCATCTTGGTCGGCCTGATACCCGCCCTATATAGTTCGAGACGGCGGATCTGGGTGCGTGCCGCACCCCACAATGGTGTCGCGCATCTGGAGATCGCCGGGCAAGCGATGCAACGGAAAGCGGCGTTCGAGGAAGAATTCAAGACCTTCGTGCGCGACCTCGACAAAGATCTGCACCGGATCGGAGCCCCCGATGGTTAACGCAGAACTCGCCCGCCTGTCCGACACGCTTTTCTGGCTGGCTCTCACGGTGTACGCGGGGGCGATGCTCCTGTTCTTCGCCTCTCTTGCGTATAAGAACGCGCGCGTCGGGTCGGTGGCGACGCTCGTCGCGTGGGGTGGCGCGCTGACGCACGCTGCGTCGATCGCGACGCGCGGCCTCTCCGTCCAGCGCGTGCCGTGGGGAAACATGTTCGAGTACTCGAACATGCTCGGGTTCCTGATGGTGATGACCTACCTACTGGTCATCGACCGCCGACTCGGGCTGAGGCAGGTCGGTGGCTTCGTCCTCGGCGGCGGCGTTCTTGCCCTCGCGTCGGCGCGGCTCGTCTACGCGCCTGCCGGCCCGCTCGTTCCCGCGCTTAGCTCGTACTGGATCAAGATCCACGTCATCGCTGCCATCACCGGGTCGAACCTGTTCGCCCTTTCGTTCATCTTCACGGTCTTGTACCTCGTGAAGGACCGCTCCGAACGGAAGGCTGCGACCGCTTACGCAGGCAGTACCGTCGGCGCGGCGTACATCGGAGGAACCACCACGCAAGAAGGCTCGCCGTCCGATCTGGTCGCCGAGGAGGACGCGCCGGCGCCTGAGGGCAGCGCGACCGGGTTCTTGGCGCGCTTCCCGAGCGCGGCGACCTTCGACACGCTCGCGTATCGCACGATCCAGTTCGCGTTCCCCATATGGACATTCGCTGTCATCGCCGGCGCGATCTGGGCGCACCAGGCGTGGGGCCGTTACTGGGGGTGGGATCCGAAAGAGACGTGGGCGTTCATCACCTGGGTGATCTATGCCGGATACCTGCACGCGCGCGCAACGGCTGGATGGCGGGGGCGTCGCGCCGCCGCCATCGCGACGCTCGGATTCTTGAGCGTGATGTTCACCTACTACGCCGTGAATCTCTGGATCGCCGGACTGCACTCGTACGCCGGCGTGAAGTAAGTGCGGTTCGGGCTCGGCCAGTTCACGCTGCAGATCCCGCCCTGGGATAACCGAACGCACGCGGATCTCTACGCCGACACACTCGAGCTTGCCGCGTTGGCCGAAGAGGTCGGGTTCGACTCTTTCTGGCTCGCTGAGCACCATGCCGCGAACGACGGCTACATCCCGGCGACGCTTCCGTTCCTTGCTGCCGTTGCTGCGCGCACGCGGCGTATCGAAGTCGGGACCGCAGTACTGCTTGCGCCGTTCCACGAACCACTGCGCATCGCAGAGGATGCGGCGGTCGTCGACAACATCTCCGACGGCCGGCTGAACCTCGGCCTCGGTCTCGGGTGGGCGCCTGAGGAGTATCGGATGTTCCGTGCCGAGCACAAGGGTCGCGGTAAGCGGCTTGGGGAGTTCGCGCAGGTGTTGAAAGGCGCCTGGACCCAAGACCGCTTCACGTTTGAAGGCGAGCACCTTCAGTACGAAGACATCTCGATCACGCCGAAGCCCGCGCGTGCCGGCGGCCCGCCGATCTGGCTCGGCGGAAACGCGGAAGCGGCGCTACGGCGTTCGGCTCGTTTCGGCGACGGCTACTTCCCGCCGTCGTCGGCGACCTTCGACACGCTGCCCGATCTCGCTGCCAACCTGCTCGCGATGCGGAAAGAGCTGAATCCCGAGCAGCCCTACCGCTTCGGCTCGTTCCAGAATGTTGGCCTCGGCGACGATGAAGACGACGCGTGGCGCTCGATCCGCGACGGCGTGATGCACGTGCGCGGCTCCTACATGGCCTGGGGCCAGAGTGCGCGCGACGTGTCGGGTGCGCGCGAGGCGGTCGAGCCGTTCGAAGAGCAGATCCGTGCAACGTGCATCGTCGGGACCCCGGAGCAAGTCGTCGCCAAAATGCGGCCCTCGCTGGAAAAGATCGATGCGCTCGGCTTCGCCGACACGTTCACGTCGGTGATCCTCGCGCCGCCCGGCACGCCGGCGGAGCGCGCGCGCGAGGCCGTCGATCGGTTCGCGCGCGACGTTATCCCGGCGCTGCGCTCGTAGCCTCTTCTTCGAAACGTTGTGCCGGCGCGGCGGGGCGCTCGACCCGACGTCTCTTCCGCATCAGCCGCGATACGCCGTTCGCCACGAGCGCGCCGATGACGACGACCTCGAACGCCGGGATCAGGTAGCGCTGGATGACGTGATCGACCGCTCCCGAAAACCCGTGCACCGTGTAGAAGCGGTCGGGATCGACGACGAACAAAAGGATCGACTGCACGGCGACCAGCTTCGCGAGCAACGTCCTGCGGCTCGTCGCCAGCGACGGCAACACCCACCCGGGATACCACGGCAACACGTACTGGGCGCCGAACAGGTACGGGGCGAGGCTCGCGCCTGCAAGGCGTTCGGGCCGCTGCTTCCTGAACCGGGCGAGCACGACGATCGCGATGATGCACAGCACGAAGACGGTGCCGACGATCGCGATATCGTGCGCGGCTCCTGATTTCGAGTGCGCTCTTGTGGCGCCGCCTGCGCGCAGTAGGGCGGCGATCCACTGGCGCGGGTAGTACCAGACCGAGTGATGGACGATCAGGCGTGACCCGCGACCGAGCGGCCGCAGCGCCGTGAAGCCTCCCGCCAGCGCGTACCCGGCGACGACGACCGCAAGGCCGCTCGAAACGATCGTCGCTCCGTAGCGCAGTCCGCGCCGGTACCACGCCCATAACGCGACCGCGCCGAGCGGAAGCAGGCCGACGACTTTGATCGCAGCTCCGGCGCCGAGGATCAATCCGGCGAGGATGGGGGAGCTCGGCGCCGCGAACGCTCCGCCGAGGACCGCAAGCCCGACGAGAGCGTCGTTGTGACCGCCGTTCACGATGCTCGCCGCGACGACCGGATTGAGACCTGCGAACGCGAGCACCGCCGCATCCTTCGTCCTGCGCCACAGCAGAACGAGCGCGCCGAGAACGGAGAGCGCCGCGATCCCTTGGAACATCAAGCGCGCGGCCAGCTTGTTCTCGTCGGCAACCTCCATCACGCCGGCCGACAACCCCGTCCACACCGGGCCGTACACCGACTTGATGTCGTGGTAACCGCGGCGCGCGCGCAGGTAGTACGGGTCGTTCGGGAAGTCCCGCGGGGGGTGGACGTACGGGCTCGCGTCGTGCGCGGTGACGATCCGACCGTAGATCGCGTACGCCCATACGTCGTTCGACGTTCGCGGCGGCACGGCAACCGAGATTGTCATCACGACCGCCGTTACGGCAAACACCATCCAGCACGCGAGCGCCGGCCGCTTCGTCTCCCGGTGCAACAAGAAGAAAAACGACCCCGCTGCGACCGCCAGCAGGAACCCGAACGACCACGGCGGGATGTGCTTCCCGGTGATTACGATCCCCGCGCTCGCCGCCGCCGATACGACAAGCAGGATCAGCGCCGGAGCCCGGCTTCCGGGGCGCGCGCGGACGGTTGCGAGGCGCAGCATGGGGTCAAAGGGTAACGAAACGAAGTACCGGATGTGCTGTAGGCGTGCGGGCGCCTCGCCGCGGGACATCTGCGGGGATGTTCATCGTTCGTTTGATTCCCAATCCGGCCGGTCGTAGGCTTCTTGTGAAGGCATTCACAAGCCGAAGGACCGGCGGAGAGGCGGCGCGTGACCGATCGATTCGACGTTGCCATCGTTGGCGGCGGTCCGGCCGGCTCGACGGCCGCCTATTACCTCGCGTCCCGCGGTCGCCGCGTGGTCGTTATCGATAAAGCTCGCTTTCCGCGCGAGAAAGTTTGCGGCGACGGTCTCACGCCGCGCGCGGTCAAGTGCTTGCACGAGATGGGCGTCTCTACCGACGGCCCGGCCTGGGCGCGCGCGGACGGGCTGCGGATCATCGGCGGCGGCGTCACGCTCGAGCTGCCCTGGCCCGACCTCAACGCCTGGCCTCACGAAGGCCTCGTCCAGACGCGGCTCGACTTCGACTCGCTGCTGCTCGACCATGCGCGCAAGGCAGGCGCCGAGGTCTGGGAAGAAACCGAAGTCACCGGGGCGCTCGTCGACGATAGCGGGATTGTTGGAGGCGTCTCCTACAAGAACGGCGACCGAGGCGAGGTGCGCGCGCCGATGGTGATCGTCGGCGACGGCGTCGCGAACCGGTTCGGTATCCCGCTCGGCATCCACCGGATCGAGAACCGGCCAATGGGCGTCGCCGTCCGCACCTACTTCACCAGTCCTCGGTGGGACGACAACTACCTCGAAAGCTACCTCGAGCTCTGGCGGGGCAACGACCTGTTGCCTGGATACGGCTGGATCTTCCCCGTTCCGGATGGGACCGTGAACGTCGGACTCGGGCTGCTCAACACGTCCAAGCACTTCCAAGCCGTCGACTACAAGAAGCTGCTCTGGGATTGGGTCGCCGGGCTGCCGGCCGAGTGGGGCCTCACACGAGAGAACCAAGTGGGGAAGATCCGCGGCGGGTCCCTGCCGATGGGCTTCAACCGCACGCCGCTCGCACGCCCCGGCCTCATGCTGGTGGGGGACGCCGCCGGGGCCGTCAACCCGTTCAACGGCGAAGGGATCGCGTACGCGATGGAGACGGCTGCCATCGCCGCCGACGTTGCCGACGATGCCTTGCGGGCAGGCGATCCGCGCGCGCTTCGTGCGTATCCCGAGCGGCTGCGCGAGGCCTATGAGGGCTACTTCATCCTTGGGCGGACCTTCGTCAAGCTGATCGGCAACGCGCGCGTCATGGGCGCGCTGACGAAGCACGGTCTCAAGCGCGAGTGGTTGATGCGGTTCGCGTTCAAGATCCTCGCGAACCTCACCGATCCCCGCGACGGCGCCGCCTCCGACCGGTTGATCAACCTGATGGTTCGGAACGCGCCTGCGATCGACCGGATGGTGCATTCGTGAAGGCTCGGAGTGCGTTCGTGAAGCGCGCTCCGGTTTGCACGCGCGGAGCGGCTGTTCCTATCGTGAGCCCGAGGCCCTCGCCGTCTCCAGGGGTGAACGGTGCTTTCTGACTACCTGCCCATCCTGCTTATGCTCGGCCTCGCGACGCTCTTCGCGGTGGCCTCGATCTTCATCGCGTCGAAGGTAGGACCCTTCAACCCGACGCCGGCCAAGCTCGCGCCGTATGAGTGCGGCATCGTGCCCGAGCGCACGCCGCGCGAGCGTTTCCCGATCAAGTTCTATCTGATCGCGATGCTGTTCATCATCTTCGACGTTGAGGTCATCTTCTTCTATCCGTTCGCGGTGATCTTCCGGGAGCTCGGTCTCTTCGGGCTGGCCGAGATGGGAACGTTCGTGTTCCTCCTACTCGTCGCCTACTTCTACATCTGGCGCGCGGGCGGGCTCGACTGGGAAGAGGAAGGCTCGATCCGTCACTCGGTCAGCCGCATGATCCTCGAGCGCGCGCGACCGACCGAGAGGATCGGTGCGTAGGTGGGTCTCGAAGAATCCCTTCCGAGCGGCCTGCTCCTGACCACCGTCGAGAAGTTCGTCAACTGGGCGAGAACGGGTTCGCTGTGGCCGGCGACATTCGGCCTCGCGTGCTGCGCGATCGAGATGATGGCTACGGGTGCTGCGCACTACGACCTCGCGCGATTCGGGATGGAGGTCTTCCGCGCGTCGCCGCGCCAAGCCGACCTGATGATCGTCGCGGGGCGCGTATCTCAGAAGATGGCGCCGGTGCTTCGGCAGATCTACGACCAGATGGCAGAGCCGAAGTGGGTCATCTCGATGGGCGTGTGTGCTACCTCGGGTGGGATGTTTAACAACTACGCCATCGTGCAAGGCGTCGACCAGATCGTTCCCGTCGATATGTACGTTCCGGGATGCCCGCCGCGACCGGAGATGCTGATGGACGGCATCTTGAAGCTGCACGAGCAGATCCGCGCCAGCCACTTCGCGAAAAGCAGCTGAGCATGGACGATCGCCTGGCGTCTATCGTCACGCACGCTCGTGAACGGTTTCCCATGGCCGTGTCCGAGCCGGCCGAGGCGTTCGGCGAAGTGTCCGTTGAGGTCGCGCGCGACCGCATCGCGGACCTCAGCAAGATCCTCCGTGACGATGCGCCGTTCGAGCTGCTCTCGGACCTGTCCGCGGTCGACTACCTCGGCGTGAATCCGTCCGAGCGCCGGTTCTTGATCGCATATCACCTGTCGTCGCCGTCCCACCCGCATCGTCTGCGCATGCGGGTGTGGATCCCCGAGGGCGACGAGCGGTGCCCGACGGTGACGAGCGTGTGGCCGACCGCGAACTTCCACGAACGCGAGGTCTTCGACTTCTTCGGGATCACCTTCGAGGGCCATCCCAGCCTGCGGCGGATCTTCATGCCCGACGAGTGGGAGGGCTACCCACAGCGCAAGGACTACCCGCTCGGCGGAACGAACGTGCAGTATCACGGTGCGTTCATCCCGCCGCCGGACGTCCGCAAGCAGCCGACGACCACAACCGGCTACCCGGGGAGGCTCTCGTGAGTCAG
>VAWS01000040.1:0-6988 GCA_005884515.1 Actinomycetota bacterium | reverse complement strand
GCTCGACGGGGAAACGGTCGTCAACGCGCACTCCGTGATCGGCTACCTCCACACGGGGATCGAGAAGAACACCGAGGTCCGCAACTGGACGCAGGGCGTCACGTTCGTCACGCGCGCGGATTACCTCGCGTCGTTCTTCAACGAGGCCGCGTACTGCATGTCCGTCGAGCGGCTGCTCGGCGCGACGCCCCCGCCGCGCGCGCAAGCGATCCGCGTGTTGCTGATGGAGCTCAACCGGATCGCGTCGCACCTGGTGTGGCTGGCGACCGGGGGCATGGAGCTCGGCGCGCTCTCGATGATGCTCTACGGCTTCCGCGAGCGCGAGCAGATCCTTGACATCTTCGAGTTCATCACGGGCTTGCGCATGAACCACGCGTTCATCCGCCCCGGCGGCCTCTCGACTGACCTGCCCGACGGCACGCTCGAGAAAGTGAAGGCGTTCGTCGACGCCTTCCCGGCCAAGGTCGACGAGTACGAAGAGCTTCTGACCGAGAACCAGATCTGGATCGACCGTAACCGTGGGGTCGGGATCCTGGAGGCCGACGTCGCGCTCGGCCTCGGTGTCACCGGACCGCTCTTGCGCGCGGCCGGCGTCCCGCACGATCTGCGCAAGCAGACGCCATATTCAGGCTACGAGAAGTACGACTTCGACGTGGCGACGAAAACGGCGGGCGACTGCGAGGCGCGGTACCTCGTTCGCGTCAAAGAGATGCGCGAGTCGACCAAGATCGTCGGCCAAGTGATCGAGTCCTTACCGGACGGTCCCGTGATGGTCGAAGACCGCAAGATCGCGTGGCCCGCCCAGCTTGCGCTCGGCGAGGGAGGCCTCGGCAACGCGCCGGAGTACATCCGTAAGATCATGGGCGAGTCGATGGAGGCCTTGATCCATCACTTCAAGCTCGTGACGGAAGGCTTCAATGTCCCGGCGGGAGAGGTCTACGTCCCGCTCGAGTCGCCGCGCGGCGAGCTCGGATATCACATCGTGTCGACCGGTGGCACGAAACCGTGGCGCGTGCACGGCCGCGACCCGAGCTTCGTGAACCTGCAAGCCATGCCGCACATGGTCCGTGGGCGCTTGATCGCGGACGTGATCGCCTCGGTGGCGAGCATCGATCCCGTGATGGGAGGGGTCGATCGGTGACGGACATCCAAGGGCGCTGGATGGACACGCCGCTGATGGGCAAGGCGCACGATCATGCCGACGCGCCGCCGCTTTCTGAGCGGTTCCACGCGGAAGCCCGCAAGCTCACCGCGCGCTATCCGGAGGGGCAGTCGCGCAGCGCGCTGCTGCCGATGCTGTACCTCGCGCAGGCCGAGCAAGGGTACGTGTCGGCGACCGCGATGCGCGTGATCGGAGATCTCCTCGGGCTGACGCGCGCGCAGGTCGGTGCCGTCGCGACCTTTTACACGATGTTCAAGCGCGACCCACAGGGACGCTGGCTCGTAAGTGTGTGCACGCACCCGTCCTGCGCGCTCGCCGGCGGGCAGCAGCTGAAGGAGCGGCTCGAGCAGGAGCTCGGCATCTCGTGTGGAGAAACGTCCGGCGATGTGTCGCTCGAAGAGGTCGAGTGCCTGTGTGCGTGCGACGGCGCGCCGGTGTTCAGCGTGAACTACGAAAACTACGAGCGGATGGGCGTCGACGACGCCGTCGGACTGGTGAACCGTTTGCGCGCCGGCGAGGTGCCTCCACCGGGCGCGCGCGGCGAGGTGCCTGAGGAGTTCGGTCCGGTCAACCACCGCTTGTCCGGGGCGGAGGCGCCGCGATGAGCACGTCGACGCTCCAAGAGACGAAAGTCGTGACGCAACGGTTCGATGCGCCCGACGGTGCGCGCCTCGACGGCTACCGCAGAACCGGCGGATACGAGGCTCTGCGCAAGGCGCTGTCGACCCGAGCTCCCTCGTCTGCAACGCAGACGAAGGCGAGCCCGGCACGTTCGAAGACCGCGAGCTGATGGAGCGTGACCCGCACCAGCTGATCGAAGGGATGGCGGTCGGCGCGTACGCGATCGGCTCAACGGAGATGTACATCTTCTGCCGCGGCGAGTTCGCGTACGCGGCACGGCAGCTCGAACGTGCAGCCGCAGAGGCATATGAGGCAGGCATCCTCGGGAAGAACATCATGGGATCGGGGTACGACCTCGACCTGATCATCCACCGCGGTGCCGGCGCGTACATCTGCGGCGAGGAGACGGCGCTGCTCGAGGCAATCGAAGGCCGGCGCGGGCAGCCGCGCCTCCGTCCGCCGTTCCCGGCGACGCACGGTCTGTTCTCCAAGCCGACGGTCGTCAACAACGTCGAGACCTTCGCGTGCGTGCCGCACATCATCACCAACGGCGCAGACTGGTTCAAAGGCTTCGGGACCGAGAAGTCACCCGGGACGAAGATGTTCTGCCTCTCGGGCGACGTCGAGCGGCCCGGCAACTACGAGGTGCCGTTCGGCACGCCGGCGCGCGATCTCATCGAAGGGTTCGCCGGCGGTGTGAAGGGCGGAAAGAAGCTGAAGGCATTTACTCCCGGTGGCGCCTCGTCCACGCAGTTCTTCGGTCCCGACAAGCTCGACACGAACATGGACTGGGAGTCGGTGATGGCCGCCGGCTCGCTGCTCGGCACGGGCGCCATCATCGTGTTCGCGGAAGACGTCTGCATGGTGCGAGCAGCCCTCCGCTACACGCGCTTTTACGCGCACGAGTCGTGCGGCAAATGCACGCCGTGCCGGGAAGGCACGTACTGGATGGTGAACACGCTCGAGCGGTTCGAGAACGGACAGGGCCGCGAAGAGGACATCGCGATCATGAACGACGTCGCAGGGAACATCATCGGGCGATCGTTCTGCGCGCTCGGTGACTTCTCGATCGCGCCGGTGACCTCGACGACGAAGCTCTTCGCCGACGAGTACCGCCAGCACATCGCGAAGGGTGGGTGCCCCTTTGACCGCTGAGCAGGCGCCGGTCAACCTCACGATCGACGGTGAGGACGTCTCGGTCCCGGCGGGCACGCTCATCATCCGCGCAGCCGAAGAGATGGGGAAGTACATCCCCCGCTTCTGCGACCACCCGCTGCTCGATCCGCTCGGCGCGTGCCGGCAGTGCCTCGTCGAAGTCGAAGGGCAGCGCAAGCCGCTCACCGCGTGTACGACGCCCGTCGCCGAAGGGATGGTCGTCAAAACGGAGTTCACGAGCGAGCTCGCGCGCGACGGCCAGGAGGGCGTGCTCGAGTTCCTTCTGATCAATCACCCGCTCGACTGCCCGATGTGCGACAAGGGCGGCGAGTGCCCGTTGCAAGATCAAGCCCTTGCATATGGGCCCGGTAGCTCCAGGTACATCGACCCGAAGCGCCGGTTCACGAAGCCGGTTCCGATCAGCCCGCTGGTGAAGCTCGACCGCGAGCGCTGCGTGTTGTGCGCGCGCTGCACGCGGTTCAGCGACCAGATCGCGGGCGACCCATTCATCGAGCTGTTCGAGCGCAGCGCCCTGGAGCAGGTCGCGATCTTCGAGGACGAGCCGTACGAGAGTATCTTCAGCGGGAACGTCATCCAGATCTGCCCCGTCGGCGCGCTTACGTCGTCGACGTTTCGCTTCCGCGCGCGCCCGTTCGACATGGCAAGCGCCGACACGACGTGCAATCGCTGCGCGAGCGGGTGCCGGATCACCGTGCAGACACGACGCGGCGAGCTCGTCCGCGTGCTGGCGAAGGACGACCACGAGGTCAACGACGAGTGGATCTGCGACAAGGGCCGGTTCGCGCACCCGTACGCGCAGAGCCCCGAGCGGGTCGTTGAGCCGCTCGTCCGGAAGAACGGCGAGTTCGTCGCCGTCTCGTGGGCGGAAGCGGTGCAGGTCGTCGCGGACCGGATCACGGCCGCACGCGAGGCGGGAAAGGGATCGGCGGTGATCGCCGGGCAGCAGCTGGTGGACGAGGACGCGTACGCTCTTTCTCGCTTCGCACGTACGGTGCTCGGTACGAACGACGTGGACGCGCGCAGGGTGCTCGGCGGCGAGGACGAGGATGCGGTGCTCGCCGCTCTGCCAAAGACGATCACGGCGGCGAACCAAGACATCGACACGGCGAAGCTCATCGTGACCATCGGCGTCGATCTGCACGAAGAATCGCCGATCGTTTTCCTCCGCGTGCGCAAGGCCGGCCGCAAGGGCGTGCCGGTCCGCGAGATAAGCGCGCGACGGTCGGCCGGCAACGTGCAGGGCGCGCGCTGGACAGCGTGCCGTCCGGGCGAGGAGGCGACGCTTCTCGCCGGCGTCGCGCGCGCGCTCGAAGCGCGCGGAAACAGCGGCTTGGACCCATCCACGCGGGCGGCGATGCAGGGCGTCGACCCGACGTCCGAGATGCAGGAGCTCGCCGCCGCGCTTCAAGGCGTCCACGGGTCGGTCGTGATTCTTGTCGGCGAGCGCCTTGCGGCGGTTCCGGGCGCGCTCGGTCTCGCATGGAACATCACCAAGGCCGTGGACGGCACGTTCGGCTGGATCCCCCGCAAGGCCGGCGCGCGCGGCGCGGCGTGGGCGGGGTTGCACCCGGCTCTGCTCCCCGGCGGCCGCTCCGTCGAAAGTACGGACGACCGGGCCGCGTTCGGCGAGGTGTGGGGGATCGACCCGCCCTCCAGGCGCGGTCGAGATGCGCGCGCGATCTTTCGCACCGCGCCGGAGCTTGGGGTCTTGTTGCTCGCCGGCGCGGACCCCGCTACCGACTTCGCTGATCGACAGCAGGCCGCGCGCGGGCTGGACGACGCGCCGTTCGTCGTCGCGCTGGATATGTTCCTAACCGAGTCGGCTCGCCGCGCCGACGTGGTCCTGCCCGCAGCGGCCGCGTACGAACGGAACGGCACCGTTTTGAACTGGGAAGGGCGGCCCCGGCCCGTGAAAGCGGCCGTGCCTCCTGCAGGCCTGGCGCAGGCCGACTACGAGATCCTCGCGCAGATCGCGAACGCGGCCGGCGGCGAGTTCCCACAGACGCTCGAGGCGCTGCGGAAAGAGATCAAAGCGCTCCTCGTGCAGCCTGCGGCCGCGCACGCCGTCACGGTTGGTCAGCTCGCGAGGCCCTCCGCCGACGGGTTGGTGCTCGCGACGCACCGGCCGCTCCTGGACGACGGAACGATGATGAAGGGAGCCGACGCGCTGGCGCAGACGGCGGCACCGGTCGTCGTCGAGATCAACCCCGCGGACGCGCGCGGCCTGACGAGCGGCGAGCCCGTCGTCGTCCACGCCCCGTTGGGTGAAGTGCGCGCGCCGGTCCTCGTGACCGATGCGGTCGCGCGCGGCGTCGTCTTCGTTCCCGCCCATGCGGGATTCGCGGGGCGCGCGGGAGAAGCCGTCACGGTCGAGAAAGCGGGCGGCTGATGGACGGCCTCGACATCATCATCGACGCGATCAAGGTCGTGGTTGCATTCGGCTTCCTTCTGGTCAGCGTGATGTTCACGATCTGGGCCGAGCGGCGTGTGGTTGCATTCATGCAGCAACGGATCGGACCGAACCGCGTCGGGCCGTTCGGGTTGCTCCAAGCGCTGGCCGACGGCATCAAGCTGTTCTTCAAAGAAGACATCCGGCCGGCCGGCGTCGATCGCGGGACGTACCTGCTGGCTCCGCTCGCGGCGATGATCCCCGCGTTCATGTCCTTCGCGATCGTCCCCGTCGGCCAGGACCTACGCATCGGTCATCGCGTCATCACGCTGCAACTGACGGACCTGAACGTCGGGATCCTGTTCTTCCTGGCGATGGGGAGCCTGATGGTCTACGGCGTCGTCCTCGCCGGGTGGTCGAGCGGCAGTGTCTACCCGCTCCTCGGCGGCGTCCGATCGAGCGCGCAGATGATCTCGTACGAGATCGGGATGGGGCTGTCGGTGGTTGCGGTCGTCATGTACTCCGGGACGCTGTCGCCGCGAGGGATCGTGAACGCGCAGGCCGGGACGTGGGGGCACGTCATCCCTCACTGGTTCATCTTCGCTCAGCTGCCGGCATTCCTGATCTTCATGGTGGCGGGCCTTGCCGAGACCAACCGCGCACCCTTCGACCTCCCCGAAGCCGAGACCGAGCTCGTGGCCGGGTTCCACACCGAGTACTCGGGGATCAAGTTCGCGATGTTCTTCCTCGCGGAATACCTGCACGTGATCACCACGTCTGCGATCGCGGTCACGCTCTTCCTCGGCGGGTGGCGCGGGCCGATCATCCCGTTCGCGCGGCCGATCTGGCCGGTGATCTGGTTCTTGGGGAAGCTCGGCGTGATGGTCTTCCTGTTCATCTGGGTGCGCGCGACACTTCCGCGGTTCCGTTACGACAAGCTGATGCGTTTCGGATGGAAGATCCTCATCCCTGTGTCGGTCGTCTGGGTCATGGTCACGGCGCTGATGGTCGTTCTGCCCCAGTACGTGAGCCGCTCGACGCTGGCCGCCGCTATCGGACTTGCGTTCGCGGTGCTGTTCCTGTGGTGGGTCGCGTGGTACACGTTCCGTGCGCGCGGGACGCTCAGCCCCACGAAGCTCATGCCCATGCCGAGGAGGTTCCGTGGCGCTCGTTGAGATCCTGAAGGGGCTCTCCGTTACTGCGCGGAACATGCTTCGCCGGCCCGTGACGACCCAGTACCCGGAGCAGAAGAAGCCCACCTCTCCGCGCTTTCACGGGCGCCACCTTCTGAACCGCTACGAAGACGGCCTCGAGAAGTGCATCGGATGCGAGCTGTGCGCGTGGGCGTGCCCGGCCGACGCGATCTTCGTTCAAGGGGCCGACAACACGCCGAGCGCGCGCTACTCGCCGGGTGAGCGGTACGCGATCGACTACCAGATCAGCTACGCACGCTGCATCTTCTGCGGGCTCTGCATCGAAGCGTGTCCGACGCGCGCGCTCACGATGACGACCGAGTACGAGCTCTCGCGTCCGTCGCGCGAAGCGCTGGTCTTCACCAAGGAGATGTTGATGGCGCCGCTCCAGCCGGGAGCGCAGCCGCCGCCGCACACCGACGAGCAGGTCGCCGAACGCAACATCAA
>VAWS01000039.1 GCA_005884515.1 Actinomycetota bacterium | reverse complement strand
GAGCGATACCCGGATCGTGTCGCCGATGCCTTCGGCGAGCAGCGTCCCGATGCCGATCGACGACTTCATGATGCCTTTGGTCGGCGTCCCCGCTTCGGTCACGCCCAGGTGCAAGGGATAGTCGCACAGCGCGGCGATCATCCGGTAGCTCTCGATCATCGTGAGCGGGTCGTTGTGCTTCACGCTGATCTTGATATCCGTGAAGCCGACGTCTTCGAGCAGCCGGACCTCGTTCATCGCTTGCTCGACGATCGCTTCGGGCGTCGGGCCGCCGTGCTTGGCGATCATGTCTTTTTCGAGCGAGCCGGCGTTCGCGCCGACGCGGATGGGCACGCCTCGCGCGGCGGCCTCCCGGCCGATCAAAGCCACCTTGTCGTGTTTTTTGATGTTGCCCGGGTTGATCCTGATCCCCTGGCATCCGGCTTCGAGCGCGGCCAGCGCGTACTTCCACTGGAAGTGGATGTCGGCGATGACCGGGATCGTCGACTTGCGCGCGATCACCGGGAGCGCCTCGACGTCGTCGGTGTCGGGAACCGCGACGCGGACGATGTCGCAGCCGCTCGCCGCCAGCGCCGCGATCTGCTGCAACGTCGCGTTGAAATCGGCGGTCTTCGTCGTGCACATCGACTGGACGCTGATCGGCGCGTCGCCGCCGACGGGAACGGTGCCGACGTTGATCTGCTTGGTCTTCCTGCGCTCGATCACACCATCAAGTGTAGCGGCGCGGGGATGCGGCCGCGCCGGGCGCCTATCCGGGGATCGCAGGGAGCGGCCGGACGATATCGAGGTACAACAGCAACAGGAACAGGCTCCCGAAGATACTGATGACCGTCACGGTGATCGGAACCAGCCGCCGCATATCGACGTCGCGGCGCCGGATCTTCTCGTACGCCAGAACCGCGAGATGCCCGCCGTCGAGCGGTGGTAACGGAAGCAGGTTCGCCACGCCGACGAAGATATTGAAGTAGGCGATCAGCAAGAAGAACGCTCCGATATCGCCGTGACCGAGCAGCCCGCCGGCTTGGCTCGTGAGACCGACGACCGTCGTCGGATCTTCAACGCTTCGTGTTTGCCGGCCGGCGGCCTGCGAGAAGATGCGGCCGAGGGTCGACGGCTGGAAGAGATGCCCGATCGCTTCGAGGCTGCCCAGCATCGCTGCGCCGACGTCGTGCCCCGCTCCGGAAGACCGTCGTGGTCGTGACGAGCATGCCTTTCCGCCGGACGGTGATCTCGACGCGGTTTGGCCCGACGGCGTGGAGGATGTCGACGGCTTCCTGCCACTTCGTTACCCGGTGCCCGTTGACGGCCACGAGGATGTCGCCCGCCCGAAGGCCGGCGACCTGCGCCGGCGAAGGATGACCGTCGAAGGCAGGCTGTATGCCGGCGATCGTCGTCGTCGGCGTGTCCGTGGGCCTGCCCACGGCGGCGAGGACGGCCGCGATGATGATCAGACCGATCACGAAGTGCGTGAACGAACCCGCGCTCAGCACGATCGCGCGCTGCCAAGGCTTCTTCGACTTGAACACGCGATCCTTGTCCTCGGGCGCAATCTCCTCGAAAGGATTCATGCCGGCGATGCGCACGTAGCCACCGACCGGGAGCGCTTTCACGCCGTACTCGGTTTCGCCTTTCCGGACCGACCAGAGCCGAGGGCCGAACCCGATGAAGAACTGCTCCACCTTGATCCCGAACTTCTTGGCGGTGACGAAGTGACCGAACTCGTGCAGCCCGATCGAGAAGAGGATCGCCGCGATGAAGACGAAGATGCCGAGGGTGGTCACGAACACGCCTCGATACGGCTGCGTGCTTCTGCGCGCGCCCACTGCTCGGCGTCGAGAACCGCCTCGAGGGTGAGCTCCGGCGCCGCTTTGTGGGCCGCGAGAACGTCTTCCACGATCGAGGGGATCCCGGTGAATGCCAGCCGCTCATCGAGGAACGCGCCAACCGCTTCCTCGTTCGCCGCGTTCATGACGGCCGGATAGGTGACGCCCTTCCGAGCGGCTTCGAACGCGATGTCGAGGCAACGGAACGTCGACCGATCGACCGGCTCGAAGTCGAGCGAGCCGAGCGAAGACCACTCGAGCGGCTCGGCACCTTCGGGCAAGCGGTCGGGCCATGCCAGCGCGACCTGGATCGGGAGGCGCATATCGGCGTTCGCAGCCTGCAGGATGCACGATCCGTCGTGGAACTCGACGATGCCGTGCACGATCGATTGCGGATGGACGACGACCTCGACGCGATCCATCGGGATGCCGAACAGATGATGCGCTTCGATCGCCTCCAGGCCCTTGTTCATCAGCGTCGCAGAGTCGACGGTGATCTTGCGGCCCATCCGCCACGTCGGGTGTGCCAGCGCTTCCTCGACGCCGACGGCGCTCAGCTCCTCGTAGGTTCGGCCGCGGAACGGACCGCCCGACGCCGTCACGATTACTCGGCGCACGTCGCTCAGCCGGTTCCCGGCGAGGCACTGGAAAAGGGCTGAGTGTTCGCTGTCCACGGGGAGCAGCCGCTCGGGCGCGTGCCGGACTTTCCGCGTGACGAGGTCGCCGCCGGCGATCAGCGACTCCTTGTTTGCGGGCGCGACCGTCTTCCCAGCGTCCAGCGCCGCGAGCGTCGGCAGCAAGCCACGCGAGCCGACCAATGCGTTCAGGACGAGGTCGCAGCCCTTGTACGTGGCAGCCTCCACGACGGCCTCCGCGCCGGTCGAGAAGTACGAGCCGGCCGGAGGCACGGCGTCGGCCAGCACCGCAAGGGCAGGCGCGAATTCGTCTACTTGCTCGGCCAGCAGCTCGGCGTTCCGCCCGGCGACGAGCGCGACAACCTCGAACTCGTTCCGGTGCTTGCGGATGACATCGAGCGCTTGCGTGCCGATGCTACCCGTCGAGCCGAGGATCGAGATCCGCTTCACCGAGATATCCTGCCAGAGGGGAAGGTCATCCGCTTAGGTCAGAAAACGGCCACGCGGATCAGCCAGTAGGCCGCCGGAGCGACCAGAAGGAGGGAATCGATCCTGTCGAGCACCCCTCCGTGGCCCGGCAGCATCGTGCCCATGTCCTTCACGCCGAGGTCGCGCTTGATCAGAGACTCCGCGAGGTCGCCGAGCGGCGCGACGACGGCCGCGACGGCCGCGAGCGCCAGGGCGCTTCCGAGCGTGAACGGCGCGATGTGGGGGCCGACGGTCAGCGCGAGGATGAACATGAACGCCGTCGCGCCGGCCGCGCCTTCCCACGACTTCTTGGGGCTGACCGTCGGCGCCATCGGGTGTTTCCCGAACAGAGAGCCCGCGGCGTAGGCGCCGATGTCGCTGGCCGCCACGATGCCGATGTAGCAGATCGTGATCGCAGCGCCGTGTGGCAGCCCGGTCATCAAGATCACGTGCGCCCCGAAGAATGGGACGTACACGACCCCGAGGAGGGTCACGGCGATGTTCTCCGCAACGTGCTCGCGCTTCGGATCGGCTAGGAACCACAAGAACGAGGCGATCACGCTCATCGTGAGGCCGAACGACAGCGCCGCGGTCCCACGGCTGTAGGAGCCGATCAAGATCCCCGCGCCTGCGAGCAGACCAACCGCATCGGCAGGCTTGAAGCCTCGCGTGCGCAGCGCGCGATAGAGCTCCGCTTGCGCGGCGAGGACGGCGACTGCAACCAACACGAAGAAGGCGATCCGCGAGGTGAAGAGAGTCCCGAAGATCAGGCCGCCGAGCACCAGCGCCGTGACGATCGCGATGGGAAGGTTGCGGCCGGCGGGGGCCGCCGGCTCTTCCTGCGGCTCAGAGGCCGGCCAACCCTGCGCCGCGGAGATGCTCAGACCTCCAGCAGCTCTGCTTCTTTGCGCTGCACCATCTCGTCGATCTCGCCGACGAACCGATCGGTCGCCTTCTGCAGCTCCTTCTCCGCGCGGCGCACGTCGTCTTCGGAGACGTCACCGGCTTTGTGGTCGCGCTCGATCTCTTCCTTCGCGTGACGCCGCACGTTCCGGATCGAGACGCGGCCGTGCTCCGCGCGATCGCGAACGAGCTTGATCAGTTCCTTCCGTCGCTCCTCGGTGAGTGCGGGGAAGTTCAGTCGGATCGCTGCGCCGTCGTTCGACGGTGTGATCCCGATATCGCTCGCCATGATCGCCTTCTCGATCGCCGAGATCGCGGACCGGTCGTACGGCGAGATCAGCAAGCTGCGCGGATCGGGCACCGAGATCCCGGCGAGCTGCTGCAGCGACGTCGGCGCCCCGTAGTAGTCGACCGTCAGACGCTGAACGAGCGCAGGGGACGCGCGCCCGGTCCGCACGCCGACGAACTCGTCGCGGGTCACTTCGATGGCTTTCGCCATCTTGTCTTCGGCCTGCTTCAGCGCCTTGTCGATCATCAGGTCGCCGCTCCTTCGTCAGCCGCCCGCGTGCACGAGCGTGCCGATCGGCTCGCCCGAAAGCGCGCGCTTGATGTTGCCTTCCACCTGCATGTCGAACACGACGATCGGCAGCTTGTTATCCATGCAGAGCGAAATCGCCGTCGCGTCCATGACGCCCAGCTGCTCGTTCAATGCCTGGATGTAGCTCAGCTCGTCGTACCGCTTCGCGTTCGGGTTCTTCTTCGGGTCGGAATCGTAGACCCCGTCTACTTTCGTGGCCTTGAAGATCGCCTCGCAGTCCGTCTCGAGCGCGCGCTGGGCCGCCGTTGTGTCGGTCGAGAAGTACGGCGTCCCCATGCCTGCGCCGAAGATCACGATGCGGCCCTTCTCGAGGTGACGCACCGCGCGTCGCGGGATGTACGGCTCGGCAACCTGCGTCATCTGCAGCGCCGACTGCACGCGCGTCGGCACGTCGATCTTCTCCAGCGCGTCTTGCAACGCGAGGCAGTTGATGACGGTGCCCAGCATGCCCATGTAGTCCGCGCGCGCGCGGTCCATCCCCTGCGCCTGCGGCGAGGTCCCGCGGAAGATGTTGCCTCCGCCCACGACGACGGCGATCTGGATCCCCAGGTCGCGCGCCCCCCGCAGCTCTTGTGCGAGGCCGTGCACGACGCCGGGATCGATGTTGTAGCCCTTAGCAGGGTCGGCGAGCATCTCCCCCGATAGCTTGAGTAATACCCGCCGGTACCGCTGCCGTTGGGTCATCAGGCGCCGACCTTGAAGTAGGCGAACCGACGAACCTTCACCGGCTCCTTCAGCTCCGACGACGCCTCGTCGAGCATGTGCCCGATCGTCTTCGAGTCATCGCGGATCCACTTCTGATCGAGAAGGCACACGTCCGCATAGAAGGCCTCGAGCTTGCCCTCGACGATCTTAGGGATGATCTTCTCGGGCTTGCCCTCCGCCTGCGCCTGCTTCACGTAGATCTCGCGTTCGCGGTCCACCTCGGCGTCCGGAACCTCGTCCCGTGTCAGGTAAACGGGGCGCGCGTGCGAGATGTGCATGCAGATCTGCTTCGCGAGGTCGCGGAACCGCTCGGTCTTCGCGACGAAGTCTGTCGCGCAGTTGAGCTCGATCATCACCCCGAGCTTCGCGGGCATGTGCGGGTCCGGCTTGTGAAGGTATGCCTCGACGACGCCCTCTTCGGCGGCTCGCTGGCCGTACTTCTTCGCGCTGGCAAGGCCGCGTTCGCGCAGCAGGTCCTTTGCCTTCTCGGCGTCGCCGTCGGCGTCCTGCAGCGCCTTCTTCACGTCCATCATGCCGGCGCCGGTTGCCTCTCTGAGCGCCTTGACGTCGGCCGCTTTGATCTCTGCCACAGTCGTTTCCTTCTCTTCGTCGTTGGGTTGGATGCGTGCTAACGCATCCGCTTGCGCTCTTCTTCCTCGATCTCCTTGCGGCGCCGCTCTTCCTCTTCTTCCGCGAGCAGCTGGAGCTCCCACTCCGCGAGTGGCTCGGCTTCCTGAGCAGGCGTCGGGGCGACGCTGGCGGACTTCACGATGTCGGGGTTCCGGGAGCCCAGGCCCTCGGCGATCGCGTCGGCGACGATCCGGGTAAGGAGCGCCCCCGCCCTGATCGCGTCGTCGTTCCCCGGGATCGCGTAGTCCACCTCGTCGGGGTCGCAATTCGTGTCGATGATGGCCACGACCGGGATCCCGACCTTGCGAGCTTCCTTGACGGCGATGTGCTCCTTGCGCGTGTCGACCACCCAGATCGCGCTCGGCAGGCGGGTCATGTCCCGGATCCCGCCGAGGTTCTTCTCGAGGGTCTCCTTCTCTTTCCGGAGTTTGAGCACTTCCTTCTTCGGCAGCACGTCGAACGTGCCGGTCGTCTCCATGGCCTCGAGCTCGCGGAGCCGGGCCAGGCGCTTCGAGATCGTCGAGAAGTTCGTCAGCATGCCGCCGAGCCAGCGCTGGTTCACGTAGGGCATTCGGACCCGCTTCGCTTCCTGTTCGATCGGCTCCTGGGCTTGCTTCTTCGTGCCGACGAACAGGATCGACCCGCCGAACGCGACCGTGTCGCGCACGAACGCGTAGGCCTGTTCGATCCCGACGACCGTCTTCTCGAGGTCGATGATGTAGATGCCGTTGCGCTCGCCGAAGATGAACCGTTTCATCTTGGGGTTCCAGCGCCGGGTCTGGTGGCCGAAGTGAACCCCGGCCTCCAGCAGCTGTTTCATGGTTACGACAGACGCCATGCGTCCTCCTCGGTTTTTCCGCTGCCTGCGTCTTGTCGGAACCGCCGCCCCCTGCGGGGACCGTGGCGAACCGATCGGCAGGCATGTGTATTTGCCCTCTTCAGGGCTCGAGCATCGTATCAGCCGCGCGCGCGGCCCAACAACGGACCGCTCAGGGGATCGGTGCGAGCCAGATCACGCGCCAGATGTTCCGTCGGATCGATGCCAGTAGGAACGGCTCCGGGTCCAGGTAGTCGGCGCCGGACTTCAACCCGAAATGAAGGTTCGGCTGCTCGCGCCACTTGTCCCGCGAAGGAGACCGTGCCGGCGGCCGCTGCAACCACTCTCGTTCCGATCGGAGCGCCGAAGTCGATACCCCGGTGGCCGGCGGCGTACGGCGTCGGCGGCGGCTCGAAGTGACGTGTGATGGGCCCCGGGGCGGGCTGGACGAGATCGAGGGATGCGCCGCGCGCACCCGGCGCGGCCAGGAACGAAAGCAAAGCGAGACACAGAAGCGTTCTCCGCATGAGTGAACGCTAGAACGGCGATCTCCGAGCACAAAGGACGAGCGGAAACGGAGGAACGGCTAGTCGCTGATCTCCGCGTTCATCTTGTTGCGCAGCTCGAGCACCGCTTTCGTGTGCATCTGGCACACACGAGACTCCGTGACGCCGAGCACGCTGCCGATCTCTGCGAGCGTGAGACCCTCGTAGTAGTACAGCGTGATCACAAGCCGCTCGCGTTCGGGAAGGATGTTCACCGACTTCGCGAGGATCTGCCGCGTCTCCTCGCTCTCGAACGTCATGACGGGATCGGGAGCGTCTTCGTCTTCCAGCGTGTCCACGAGCGAAACCTTCTCGCCTTTCTCTCCGCCCGGCGATAACAGCTCGTCGAGCGCGACGACGGACACGAGGTTGATCTGATTCAGCATGTCTTGCAGATCGTCGATCGAGACGCCGAGCTCGTCGGCCAGCTCGCCGTCGGTCGGTGGCCGTCGCAGATCGTTCTCGAGCTTGCCGATCGCGCGCTCGACCTCGCGCGCTTTCGAGCGGACCGAGCGCGGGATCCAGTCGATCGCGCGCAGCTCGTCGATGATCGCTCCGCGGATCCGGCTTATCGCGTACGTCTCGAACTTGATGTCGCGACCGGGATCGAACTTCTCGATCGCATCGATCAGGCCAAAGATGCCGTACGAGACGAGATCGGCCTGCTCGATGTTCTGCGGAAGGCCGACCGAGACGCGGCCGGCAACGTACTTGACCAGCGGCGAGTAGTTCAGGATGAGTCGCTCGCGCACGCTCGGGTCCGCGCTGGCTTTGAACTCTTTCCACAGGGCGGCAAGCGTCGAGCTCTCGGTGGCTTCGTCGGAGAGCTCTGCGACCGTCCGCCGCTCCCCATCCGTCGCCGCCCCGCGAGCGCTGGGGGCGCTAGTGCGCCCGTGGGTGCGCTTGGTCATAGACCTTCCGGAGACGCTCTCTCGAAACGTGAGTGTAGATCTGGGTGGTCTTGACGTCCACGTGCCCGAGCAGCTCCTGGACACTGCGGAGATCGGCGTCCCCTTCCAGGAGGTGCGTGGCAAAGGTGTGACGGAAGGTGTGCGGGGACACCTTTCCTCCCGGGATGACCTCTTTGGCATATTTCTCGACCATCGCGCGCACGTCCCGTTGTCCGATCCGGCGACCTTTGCGGTTGTAGAACAGCGCGGCGGGCGGAGAACCTTCCCGCATCGTCCGGCCGCGCGCATGGGTGATGTAGCGCCGGACCGCGTCCATCCCGTCCTCCCCCAGAGGAACGAGGCGCTCCTTCCGTCCCTTCCCGAAGACGCGGAGGCGTCGCGCGGCAAAGTCCACGTCCTCGAGATCGAGCGCGGCCAGCTCCCCGACGCGGACCCCGGCGCCGTAGAGGATCTCGAGGATCGCGCGGTCGCGCGTCCCGAATGGATCATCGTCGGGGGGGAGCTCGAGCAGCGTCTCCACCTGATTCTTCTTGATGATCTGCGGGAGCGTGCGCGCGCGTTTCGGCGCTGTCACGAGCGCCGCGGGGTTGTCCGGCCGAAGCTTCCGCCGAACGACGAACCGGTAGTACGTGCGGAGGCACGATGCCTTGCGCGCGATGCTGGTGCGCGCGTCGCCGAGCGTCATCCGCTGCGCGAGGAAACGCCGGATCGCCTTCGCGTCCGCCCGCAACGGGTCGACGTGAAGGCGCGCGCAGAACTCGATGAACTGAGCGAGGTCGCGCCGATATGCGGCGACAGTGTTCCGGGACAGGTTCCTCTCGCCGCCGAGGTGTCGAAGGAAATCCTCAACGGCGTCCCCAGACCTGCTGACCCCCGCGGTTGCTGCCACGAACGCTCCTCGTGATGAGCGGGGTGTTCTCGCCTCACTATCGGCGGGCGGCTCCCGGGGGTCAAGGAGCCACGGGTCAGGCCCGCCGGTACCCGCCCAGCTCGCGCGCGACGGCGCCTCCGAGCTCGAGCCGTCCCAACGCCCTCGCGACCCTGAGCGGGTCCTCGCCCAGGAGACGGGCAAGGCCGTCCGGATTCGCCGGGCGGAGCTTCAAAGCGTCCAAGATCTTCGATTCGAGCAACCCGAAACGCGACATGCCGGCCTCCGCAAGGCGCTGCGATAGCGCTTCGAGAACATCCCCTGCGTTCGCGCACAGCGCCGCGCCTTCACGGAGCAGCTGGTGCGGTCCGGTCGACAGCTCCGACCGGACGTCGCCGGGAACGGCGAGGACGTCGCGGCCGTAGTCCTGACACCATTTGATCGTCGTCATCGCCCCGCTTCGTTCGCCGCGGGACTGCACGAGGATCGTCCCGAGAGACAAAGCGGCGATGATCCGGTTGCGCGCCTTGAAGTGGTGCTTGCGCGCGCCGGCTCCCGGCGGAAGCTCGGAGATCACGGCGCCCGAATCGATGATGCGCCGGTACAGCGGACGGTTCACCATCGGATACGGTCGATCGATTCCGGTTCCAAGCACCGCGATCGTCTTGCCTCCCGCGCTCAGCGCACCCTCGTGCGCGGCGGCATCGATGCCGCGCGCCATCCCGCTCACGACGCAGATCCCGAGCGACGCGAGCTCGGCGGCGAGCTTCTGTGCAACGTCGAGCCCGTACGAGGTCGGTCCCCGCGCGCCGATGATCGCAACCGGCGGCCCAAGCGCGCCGAGCCGCTCCCCGATCACCCACAGCTGCTCGACCGGAGGATCGATGGTCGCGAGCATGGGCGGGAACTCGTCGTCACCGGGTACGAGGCGGTGTGCCGCTCCTTCGCTCACGTCGCCGAGTGTGATACGCGGTAGTCGAGCGCTTCCTCGACGTGATCTCTCGTGACCTCGTCGACCGCGCCGAGGTCGGCGATGGTTCGCGCGACCCTGATCACGCGATGCGCACCGCGCGCGCTCAGCGACTGGCGCTCGATCGCGGCCTCGACCGTCGAGCGCGCGGCCGTTTGCAACCGGCACGCCTTGTCGATTTCGCGCGGAGGGACGTCCGCGTTCGAGCGGGGGCCGCGCCGCCCGTACCGCAGCCCCTGGCGTTCGCGCGCGGCGGCAACCTGCCCCGCCACCGCCTCCGACGTCTCACCTGCAGGAAGCTCGAAGAGCTCCTTCCGCTTGATGCGGGCGACTGTGCACTGAAGGTCGATGCGGTCGATCACCGGCCCTCGCAACCGGCTCTTGTAATTGTCCTTCGGTCCCGGCAGGCAAGAGCAACCCTTCACTTCGTCGCCGTCGTACCCGCACGGGCACGGGTTCGCGGCCGCGATCAACTGGAAGCGCGCGGGATACGTCACGGACGAGCGCGCGCGCACGATGCGGATGATCCCGTCTTCGAGCGGCTGACGAAGCGCTTGCAGCGTTTCACGCCGGAACTCCGCGAACTCGTCTAAGAAGAGAACGCCGCGATGCGCGAGCGTCACTTCGCCCGGATGCGGCACGCCGCTTCCGCCGCCGATCAGCCCGGTCATCGACGCCGAGTGATGCGGCGCGCGGAACGGCCGATGCGCCACGAGGGAACCACCGTCGGGCAGCAGGCCGGCGATCGATGCAACGCGCGTGACTTCGAACGACTCCTGCTCGCTCATCGGAGGCAAGATGTCGGGCAACCGGCGCGCGAGCATCGTTTTCCCGCCGCCGGGCGAACCGACCATCAACAGGTTGTGGCCGCCGGCCGCAGCGATCACGAGAGCGCGCTTGGCAACGACGTTCCCACGAACGTCGGAGAGATCGAGGCCGGTGCCGTTCTCCGCAGTGCGCGCCTGTCCGTTTACCGCGTCGACGTCGCCTTCTCCGCGGAGGAACCTGATCGCTTGCGCCAGGTGCGCGACGGGAAGCACCTCGAGGCCCGACACCAGCGATGCCTCCGCCGCGTTCTCGGTCGGTACCATCACGGCGCGCGCGCCGGCTTCTGCTGCGGCGATCGCAGCCGGAAGCACGCCGCGGATGCGCCGGACGCCGCCGTCCAGGGACAGCTCGCCCAAGACGCATACGTTTCGAAGGCGGTCCGGCTGGATCCTCTTCTCTGCAACAAGGACGCCCAACGCCATCGCGAGATCGAAGCTGCTGCCCGCCTTCCGCAGGTGAGCCGGCGACAGGTTGACCGTGACCCGTTTGAGCGGCCAGGTTTCCGAGGACGACTGGATCGCCGCGCGCACCCGTTCCCGCGCTTCCTGGATCGAAGGATCGGGAAGACCGACGATCGTGAAGGCGGGAAGGCCTTGGGCGACGGCGACCTCGACGTCCACCGCATGGCCGTCCATCCCGACCACAGCGACGCTCTCCGTCTTGGCGATCACCTAGAACGCCCCCTCGAGATGCGTGACGAGGAACCCACCTCGGCCGCGCGCGATGTCCACCACGTCGAACCGGATCGAGTGCGCGCGGGGATGGTGCTCGGCCAAGTAACGCGACGCGAGCGCCCGGATCCGGCGCTGCTTCCGCCACGTAACGGCTTCCGCGGGAGATCCGAACGCGACCGACCGACGGGTCTTCACTTCGACGAACGCCAAGATCCCGCCGCGCGCGGCGACGATGTCGATCTCACCTTCGCGGTAGCGGACGTTGCGATCGACGATGTCCCACCCGCACCCGGCGAGGTAGCTCGCGGCGAGCGACTCGCCGATCCGTCCAAGCTCCCTGCGCTCCATGGCGCGCACGACGGTAACCCCGCGCGGCGACGGGCTCGATAGCGCGAGCAGCGCGAACGGCGCGCGCGCGACGAAAGGATTGAAGAAATCTGGGCGGAACGGTGCGAGCGTCTAGCGAGACGCCCAGAGAACGAGCAGCACGATCACCGCAGCCGTCGAAACGAGCAGCGTGATGTCGAGCACCTTGGTGCCTCGATACCGGCGGAGCGGGTTGTAACCCATCGGCGCGATGCTATCGCGGCCGCGTCAGGTGCGCTCCAAGCCTTCCGGCGAATCCGGGACCTCGGAGCGCTTCAGCTCCTCGATGTTCACATCGCTGAACGTCAGCACGCGCACGTTCGAAACGAAACGCGCGCTCCGGTACATGTCCCACACCCACGCGTCGGTCAGGGTGAGCTCGAAATACGTGTCGGAACCGTCCGTGCGCTGCTCGAGCTTCACGCCGTTGGCAAGGTAGAAGCGCTTGTCGGTTTCGATCACGTACGTGAACATCGGCAGCACGTCTCGGTACTCGCGGTAGAGCGCGAGTTCCATCTCGGCTTCGTACTTCTCAAGATCGTCGACGCTCACGCCTCGACCTCCGCGTCCTCGCTCAGGAACTCTTCGTCGCCGCTCGCCCACAGGCGCATCTGCCCGACGCCGGTGAACGTCAGCCGGTGATGCGGCGACGGGCCCAGGGTTTCGAGCGCGCGCCAGTGCTCCGGCGTCCCGTATCCCTTGTTCTCGTCGAAGCCGTACCCTTTGAAGCGGCGGTTCAGGTTGACCATCATCCGGTCGCGCGTGACCTTCGCGACGACCGATGCGGCGGCGACCCAACCCCCGCCGGTCGATCGAGGTCGACGGCACTCGCACGAGCGAGATCGCGACCGCTTGACGCTGGATCTCGGCACAGAGCCGTGTGCGCGCGAGCGGCGTCAGCAACTTCGAATCGCGGAGGCCTGGGAGTTCGGCGTCATGGGGCAAGATCACCGCGCACGCGACCAGCGGTCCGGCGAGCGCGCCGCGCCCGGTCTCGTCGACACCGGCGACTAGCCCGAACCCGGCGTCGCGGAGCCGGCGTTCGATGCGTCCGTCCGGTTCGAGCATGACCATCGGCCGGAGGATACCGCGGGCCCGGGACGATACCCAGCGCGCTAGGCGGCCCGCCTGCGACGCACGACGATCCCCGAGCCGAGCACCAGCACGGGAGCCATCGACATGAGTCCCGCGGCCGTGGCGCTCGGATATTTCGGCCGGTGGAAGAAGCCGAACCGGCCGACCGGCCATATCCGGATGAAGGCGCGTCCGATGATCGCTTTCTTCTTGATCGGCCCCCGGCTGCGACTGTCGGATGAGTTTCCGCGGTTGTCCCCCATGACAAAGTATGTGCCGAGCGGGATCTTGAACGGTCCGTACGAGCTCGTATCGCGGTCCGAGTCCAGGTACGGCTCGTTCAACGTCAACGGTTTCCCCTCCGGGGTTTGGATGGTGACCACGCCGTTGGTGATCTGGATCGTCTCCCCGGGTAGCCCTATCACCCTCTTGATGAAGTCCAGCGACTTGGGCTTCGTGACGCCGAGACCCTCGGTGAAGAAGCTACGCACCCGACCCCAGAACGCCTTCTTTGGTCCCGGGTCTTCGATGAAGACGATGATGTCACCGCGGCGCGGCGGATGGATGCGATAGACAAGCTTGTTGACGAGCACGCGGTCGCCGACCTGCAAGGTGGGGAGCATCGACTCCGACGGGATATAGAACGCCTGCAACAGGAACGTCTTGATCAGAAGCGCGAGCCCGAACGCGATGATGATGAGGATGGGAAGCTCTTTGAGGAAGCTCCCCTGTTTCTCTTTCTTCGGCTTGATCTCATCTTGATTTGGCGACCCGACCCACGGCGGCGCCGAACCCGCCAGAGGAGTCTCTAGCCGAGGATCCGGCGAGGACGGAACCGCCGGCTCTGATCCGGCCGGCGGAGCGACGGGACCGGTCGCGACGGGCGCGTCTCGCTCGGACTCGGGCGGCGTGCCCTGCGCGTCATCCATCGTGTGCAGACTCTAGCGCGCGCACCACGATGGAAACGGAGCGGCGTCTCACGACGGTTGGCGTCGAATGATCGCGCCAAGGCCGAGCGCGACCGCACCGATCGGGAGCACGGGCGCAGGCTGTGAGGCACCTGGGGCGGCCGCACCTTTCGCCGCGTACGCAGGTAAGTGCACGATCCCGATCCGTCCGATCGGCCAGATCTTCACGAACGCTTTACCCACGAGATCCGATCGTTTGATCCACGGTGGGTTCCGGAACCGGCTGTCTGCCGAATTCTCCCTGTTGTCCCCCATCACGAAGTACGAATCCGGCGGAACCTTGATCGGCGCCTGCGTCTTCCCTTCTGGACACGACCTGGACCTGCCGCACGGAACGAGCGTGCCGTTATTCGATGGGCGCGCGATATACGGCTCGAACAGCTTGAATCGCTTCCCGTGCACCGGCGTGATGTACACGCCTTTGTCGGTGACCTGTACCGTCTCGCCGGGCAGCCCGATGATCCGCTTGATCTCGCCGCGCGCCGGAGCGCGAAGCCGCCACGCGAGCTTGTTCACGAGCACCCGGTCTCCGTTGCAGCCGGTACACCCGTGAAGCGTGGGCTCCATGGATTCCGATGGGATGTAGAAGGCTTGGACCAAGAAGGTCTTCATCAAGAGCGCGAGCACGAATGCGATCACGATGAGCACCGGCAGCTCGCGGAAGATCGCGAGCTTGCTGCGCTTCTCCGGGGGTTTCCCGGCCGGCTCGCCCGGCCAGCTCGATTGCAGACCCGTCTCGGTGCCGGCCGCTCCGCTCATCGAGCTCGACGCGCGACGACGGCGCTGCTACTCGGGGGCGTCGGCAGGCGCAGCTGCCTCCGCTTCCGGTGACGCCGGCGCTTCGGCTTCGGCGGGCGCTTCGGCTTCGGCCGGACCCTCGCCTTCGGGGGCTGCTTCCGGCTGCTCGTTCTCCGTCGCCTCCGCCGGGGCTGCGTCGGTCGCTTCTTCGGGCGGCGGCTCTTCCGGCACGTCGGCCTCCGGCTTCCACTCCTGGATACGGCTGCGGCGCTCTTCGATCTTCGCGCGCCTGCCCGAGAGCTCGCGCAGGTAGTACAGCTTCGCGCGGCGCACCTTGCCGTGGCGCACGACCTCGAGCTTCGCAACCGCCGGCGCGTGGATCGGGAACGTGCGCTCGACGCCGACGCCGAAGGACATCTTCCGAACCGTGAACGACTCGCGAAGACCGCCGCCGCGCCGTGCGATCACAACGCCCTCGAACACCTGGAGCCGCTCGCGGCCGCCTTCCCGCACCTTGACGTGCACTTTCACCTGGTCGCCGGGGCGGAACGGCGGGATGTCCTTGCGCAGGCGCGTCCGCTCGATGAGGTCGACTTTGTTCATCGGTGCTCCAGGTGGATGTCGGTTGCCCGTCCGGGCCGGGGGCTAATGCTACCGGCTGACCCCCCGTTTCGCACAGTGGCTAGCCGCCGAGCAGGTCGGGCCGGCGCGCGCGCGTCCGCTCGAGCGCCTGGTCGCGCCGCCAGCGCTCGATCGCGGCGTGATCGCCCGAAAGCAGCACGTCCGGAACCCGCATGCCGCGGAACTCCGCCGGCCGCGTGAACTGCGGAAAGTCGAGCAAACCGCTCGAGAACGACTCCCCGACCAGCGAGGCGGGCTCCCCTACAACCCCCGCCACGAGGCGCGTCACCGCTTCGACGACGACGAGCGTCGCCGACTCCCCACCGGCGAGGACGTAGTCGCCGATCGACACTTCGTCGGTCGCAAGCCTGATGGCCACGCGCTCATCGATCCCTTCGTAGCGCCCGCACATCAGCACGATGTGGTCGGCGCTGCTCAGCTCTTCGGCGGCGCGTTGGTCGAACCGACGCCCGGCCGGCGTCAGCAACACGCGGCGCGCTCGCTCCCAGCCGTCGATCGCTTCCACTGCTTCGAACCACGGCTGCGCCATCATCACCATCCCAGGGCCGCCACCGAACGGCTCGTCGTCGACCGTGCGGTGCTTGTCGATGGTGTGCGCGCGCAGGTCGTGCACCCTGATGTCAAGCAACCCTTTCGCGCGCGCCTTCCCGAGTAGCGCCGCGTCTAGGGGCCCGGTGAAGTACTCGGGGAAGATCGTGACGATGTCGATCCGCATCAGAACAGTCCTTCCGGGGGCCGCAACACGATCGTCCGTGCGTCGAGATCGACGCGGATGATGATGTCGCGCACTGCCGGCACCAGAACCTCGCGCCCGTGCGCGCGCACGACCCACAGATCGGCGGACGGGCTCTCATCGACTCGATCCATCGTGCCGAGCGTACGGCCGTCCTCGTCGGTCACGGTCAGACCGGCGAGCTGGTGCGGGAAGAACGACCACTCGTCGTCGAGCGCGCGCGCCTCGTCGGCGGGGATGGTCAGCTCCTCGCCTTGCAGCGCTTCCGCTGCGGAACGGTCCGGTACGTCGTCGAACCGGACGAGCAGCCGGTCGTGGTGCGAACGCGACGTTGCAACTGTTAGCGCGCGATCGCCGGCGAACATGCGAGCGCCGGGCGCGAACCGGGCCGGCTCGTCGGACAAGACGTCGATCGCGACCTCACCCTGTATCCCGTGCGCTTTCGCGATGCGGCCGACGACGAGCCGCTCGGGCTCCACGTCTCAGTCGGCGATCTCGATGATCGCGTGGACCCCTGCGCGCGCGGCAGCTGCACGGGTGACTTGGCGCAGCGCGCGCGCGATGCGACCGCTCCGTCCGATCACGCGGCCCATGTCCTCCGCGTTCACGTGCAGCCGGTAGACGAGACCACGCTCCGTCTGCAGCCGTTCCACGCGCACGTCGTCGACATTCGCAACGAGGGAGCGCGCGAGGTATCCGAGGGTGTCACCCACGAGGTCGGGCTCGGACGAGGCGGCGGCCGGCGTTTCTACGCCGGGCGTTTCTTCGCCGTCGCCTGCTTGTGTTTCTGCCATATCCCCGTTCGCTTCAGCAGCGCCGTCGCGCTCGCACTTGGCTGGGCGCCTTTGGCGAGCCAGTGGAGGGAGCGCTCCTCATCCAGCTCGATCTGCGATGGGTTCGTCAGCGGGTTGTAGTTGCCCAAGATCTCGACGAAACGGCCGTCCCGCGGCGATCGCTGATCGGCGACGACAACACGGAACGAGGGCTGCTTGCGCTTGCCCGTTCGAAGAAGGCGGATTCGTACCACGGCCCGCAAAGGGTACCCGACGATCCGAGCGCACGCTACATACCTACTTGCGCTTCCGTTTCTTGCCCTTCGCGTGCTGCTTCGGCCGGTGCGGACGGTTCTTCGGCTTTCCACGGCCTGCCCGAGGCATGGCGCCCTGCGGCCCCATGCCGTGCGGGAGCGAAGGCAAGCCACCCCCGCCGGCCATCGCGCGCATCATCACCTTGACCTGATCGAACTGACGCACCAGCGCGTTGACGTCGGACACGGTCCTGCCGCAGCCGCGCGCGATGCGCTGTCGGCGGGAGTTGTTGATGATGCCGGGATCGACGCGCTCTCCCGGGGTCATCGACTGGATGATCGCCTCGACCCGGCTCAGCTCTTTCTCGTCCAGATCGACGTCTTTCAGCGCGCCTTTCATGCCCGGCATCATGCCGAGCAGGTTGCTCAGTGGTCCCATCTTGCGCAGCTGCCGCATCTGCTTCAGGAAGTCGTCCAGCGTGAACGTCGCCTTGCGCATCTTCTCTTCGAGGGCGATGCGCTCGTCTTCCTCGAACGCTTCCTCCGACTTCTCGATCAGCGTCAAGATGTCGCCCATCCCGAGGATCCGGGACGCAAGTCGGTCCGGATGGAACGGCTCGAACGCATCCAGGCGCTCTCCCGTCGAGGCGAACTTGACCGGCCTGCCGGACACCTGCGCGATCGAGAGTGCGGCTCCGCCGCGCGCATCGCCGTCGAGCTTGGTGAGGATGATCCCCGTGTAATCGACTCGCTCCAGGAACGCCGTCGCGACGTTCACCGCGTCTTGGCCGGTCATCGCGTCGGCGACGAACAAGGTCTCGGTCGGTTGGATGCGATCGCGGATCGCCGCCGCTTCGCTCATCATCGCTTCGTCGACGTGGAGACGGCCGGCCGTGTCGACGATCACGACGTCTCGCATCAAGCGGCGCGCCTCTTCCACGCCGGTCGCGGCGACATCGACGGCGGTCATGCCCGTGCGCGCGACGACGGGAACGTCGACCTCGTCTCCCAGCAGCTTCAGCTGCTCGACCGCTGCCGGACGCCGGAGGTCGCAAGCGACGAGGAGCGGCCGCTTGCCCTTGCTCTTCAGCAGCCGCGCGAGCTTCCCCGCCGCCGTCGTCTTCCCGGAACCTTGAAGGCCGGCGAGCATGATGACCGTCGGCGGCTTCGGCGACCACGTCAGCGGCGACGTCGTGCGGCCGAGGATCTCGACCAGCTCGTCGTTGACGATCTTCACGATCGTTTGCGCCGGCGTGAGCGCCTTGCGTACCTCTTCGCCCATCGCGCGCTCGCGCACCCGACCGACGAACGCGCGCACGACGTCGGTGTGCACGTCGGCTTCGAGCAATGCGAGCCGGACCTCGCGAAGGACTTCGTCGATCTGCTGTTCGGAAAGACGGCCACGGCTGCGGAGGCGGCCGAATATCCCTTCGATCCGTTCGCTTAGGGTGTCGAACACGACGTCATGTTATCGACGCAGCCGTGGAGCGTTGGGGGGAAACTCAGGCTTCGGGTTGTAGCGGCTGATCGCCGTCGCCGTAAAGCCGCTCGGCGCTGAGGATCGACTCCGCGATCTCGCGCATCTTGCGGTTCTCGTCCTGGCTCGCCTTCTGCATCCGGCGATACGCCGCGTCTTCCGTCACGCCGAGGCGGCGCATCAGGACACCTTTCGCGCGCTCGACAACCTTCCTCGTCTCGAGCATCCCTCGAAGGTTCTCCGCCTCTTGGCGAGCCGCCCTCAGATCGCCCGCGCGTGCGACGGCGCTCGTGCCGATCGCGGCCATGACCTCCGGTTCGACGGCGGGCGTCAAGACGACGAACGCGCCGCAGTCCGCGAACTCCTTCGCCGACTGGGCGTCCGGCGCCACGATGGCGGTCGCCACCTCACCGGCGAGGACGGACAAGCCCTGCGCGAAGTCCGGGCCTCCCGAGACGAGGACGAGATCGGCTGCTCGGCTGGAGACCAGCTCAACGACTGCGTCCCAGGTGGGGGCCTCGCCGACCAGCTCGAATCCGGAATCGTTCGCAAGGCCGAGCAGGACGGCGCGGGTTGTTCCCCCGCCGTCCGCGATGACGACACGCAACGGGCGCATAAAGGTTGTTGTCTCTTCCCCCATCGTCATCGGTTTGGACGGAACGTCCCTTTACCTGCCCGTGAAGTCTCCCCGGGGCCGTGAGGCCTTCACGCAGTTATCCCCAGCAGGTCGTCCACGAAACCATCGGGGTCGAAGGATGCCAGGTCACCGATCCCCTCGCCCAATCCAACGAGCTTCACCGGGATGCCCAGCTCCTGTTGGACGGCGATGACGATGCCGCCTTTCGCGGTGCCATCGAGCTTGGTCAGGACGATCCCCGTGATCCCGGCCACCTCGGCGAAGGCGCGTGCTTGAGCCACGCCGTTCTGGCCGGTCGTCGCATCGAGCACCAGCAAGACTTCTTCCGGCGCGCCCGTTTCGCGGTCGAGGATCCGGCGGATCTTTCCAAGCTCTTCCATAAGGTTCTTCTTCGTCTGCAGCCGGCCGGCCGTGTCCACGATCAGGACGTCCCGGGCGCGCGCCTTGGCCGCGGCGACCCCGTCGTACACCACGGCCGCCGGGTCCGCACCCGGCGCGTGCTTCACGATGTCGGCCCCCGACAGCTCTGCCCACCGTTCGAGCTGCTGGTCGGCGGCGGCGCGGAACGTGTCGGCCGCCGCCAGAACGACCGAGCGGCCCTCATCCCGAAGCTGCGCGGCCAGCTTGCCGATCGTCGTCGTCTTCCCCACCCCGTTGACGCCGGTAATCAGCCAGACGGTTGTTCCGCCGGGCTTCGTTTTCAGCGACCGATCGGGATGACCTAGCGCGGAGACAAGCTCGTCCTTGAGAGCGGCCATCCCGTCGGCGACGTCTCTGCGCGAGCGCATCGCCCCCACGATCCGCTGGGTCGCTGCCACGCCGACGTCCGCTCGCAGTAAGACCTCCTCCAGCTCCTCCCACTCCTGCTCGGTGAGCGCTGTGCCTTTGAACAGCCTCGCCAGCGAAGCACCGATCGATCGAACCCGCCGCCGCGGCGCGACGACCGGCGGCGGAGGTTCGGGAGGCGGCGGTGCCTCGATCTCCGGCGCCTCGGGTGCTCTCGCTTCGGGAACCCGCGGCGGCGCCTGGACCTCTCGAGCCGGCGCTTCGACTTCTCGAGGCGGCGCGACCGCCTCCGGCGGAGCGACCCGTTCGGCCGGCGGCGCCGGACGAACCCGCCGGCGCGACCGAACGCCGACGAAGCCGACGAGCACGAGCACAACGACGATCGCGGGGATGAGGATCGGAAGGATCGAGACGGCGAGTGGCGTCATACGAGCGGGCAGACTACCAAGGCGCGGGACGACCTACGCGTCTGCGCCGGCAGGCTGCTCGGACTGAGCACCGTCCGGCGTTTCGAGCCGTTCGCAGATGACCTTGCTGACGCCTTCGCCGGCCATCGAGATGCCGTAGAGGACGTCGGCGATCTCCATCGTGCGCTTCTGGTGCGTGACGATGAGCAGCTGCGAACGGTCGCGGAACTCGGCTGCGATCTCGAGGAAGCGGTGCAGGTTCACGTCGTCGAGCGCGGGCTCGACCTCGTCCAGGAGGTAGAACGGCGAAGGGCGCGCACGGAACACGCTGAACAGCAGCGCGACGGCGACCAGCGAGCGCTCGCCGCCGGATAGTAGCGAAACGCGCTTCACGCGCTTGCCGGCCGGGCGCGCCTCGACGTCGACGCCCGAGTTCAGAAGGTCGTCGGGATCCGTCAGAACCATCCGCCCTTCGCCGCCCGGGAACAGCCGAGCGAAGACACCGTTGAACTCGCGCGCGACGTCCTGGAAGGCCGCGCCGAAGATCTCGACGATCTTCTGGTCGACTTCGGCGACGACCGACGTGAGGTCGCGTCGGCTCCGCTTGAGGTCGTTGACTTGATCGCTCAAGAACGTGTGCCGATCCACGAGGCCTTGGTACTGCTCCATCGCGATCGGATTCACGCGACCCAGCAGGCCGAGGCGGCGGTCCAACGTTGCCGCCCGCCGCGTGAGCTCGTCCGCTTCCTCGGGATCGGGCCGGACCGCTTCGAGCGCTTCTTCCGGCGACATCTGATACTCGTCGCGCGCGCGTTGGACGAGCGAGGCGACTCGGTGCGAACGTTCGGCACGCCGGAGATCCGACTGATGCGCCAGCGTCCGCGCTTCGTCGAGCGCTGCTTCGGCGTCGCGACGCTCTTTGCGCAGATTGACGAGCAACGCCTCGAGCGCGCGCCGGCGCTCCTCCGTTTCCGACCGTTGCGCGCGCGCGTCCTCCACCCACCGAGACGCGCGCGCGGACAGCTTCCCGGCGGCTTCGGCGACGGCCCGGGCGCGCGCCGCACCCGTCGTCCAGGCCGTGCGACCCGTTTCCCATTGCGCGCGCATCTCGCTGACACGCTGCTCACGCGCTTGCAACGCATTGAGCGATGCGACCGCCGCACGCTCGCGTTCGGTCGACTCGCCGAGGTGGAGCGCGCGCTCCGCTGCGAGCCGCTCGATCTGAACCAACGTCTGCAGATCCACTTCCGGTTCCGACGCGACCGCCCTGCCGAGCCGGGACTCCACCGCACGCAGCTTCTCCGTGTCTTCGCGCAGCCGCTCTTCGACTTCGCTGAGCCGGCCGGTGATCACGCTGTCTTCGCGCGCGGTCGCGTGTGATTCTCGTTCCAGCTGCGCGAGCCGTTCGGTCGCTCCTGCTACCTGCGCATCGAGCGCATTCAGGCGCTCGGAGATCTCTTCGGTCTCAGTCTCAAGGACGTGCAGCTCGGCGCGGGCGTGCTCATGCTCGCGACGGATGACCCCGAGCTCGTCGGTCGCCGTCGCCAGCTCGTCGTCGCGACTGCGCAGCTCGTCGCGCGGATCGCGGATCTCTTCGCGCGCGCCGCCGGTCACCACGTTCGCACCCAGCCGGTCGCCTTCGGCGGTCACGACCACGATCCCCGGGTGCGCGCGGCTTAGCTCCGCGGCCTCTGCGAGCGAATCTGCGAGCGCGATGCCGGACAGCAACCCCCGGACGAGGTCGGCGTGTGGTCCGACCGAGGAAACGACGTGTAGCAACGAACGAACACCGACTGGAACGGGTGCGTAGATCGACGCGCCTGGGACCGCGATCGAGGCGCGCCCGCCGTCACGCTTCAAGCGTTCCAGCGCGGCCATCGCATCGGCGCGCGACGTCGCAAGCACGGCGTCGGACAGCGGACCCAACGCGGCACGCAGTGCGCGCTCGTACCCCTCGGCTGCGCGCACCTGGTCGATCACGCGACCGGCGATGCCGTGCACGCCTTCGAGCAGCGCGGCCGGGTCGTGCGCGCGCGACACCTCTTGGATCAGCATCTCCCTGCGCGCCGTCAAGGCTTCGATGCGGCGCTCGGCGGCGAGCGCGCGCGCGTCGATCTCCTCGACCGCCCGCCGCTGTGCCGTTGCGCGGGCCTCTGCGTCGTCGAGCTTCGCGCCGAGCATCGTCTCGTCCGCGTCCAAGCGCTCGAGCTCCTGACGAACCTCCGCCAACCCTCCTTGCGAGCGATCGGCCGCGTTCTGTGCAACGCCGCGATGCTCGAGCAGCCGCGTGCGCTCGTCTTCGGCCGCTTCAACCGCCGCGCGTAGCGCGGCGCGCTCGCCGTGGAGATGCACGACCTCCTCGCGCGCGCGTGACGCTTCTTCGCGCGCGGTCTGAACGGTATGCCGCTCCGCCTCGGCGTGGCGGGCCTCTTCTTCCGCCCGCTCGCGCGCTGCTCTCGCTTCGGCCAGCGCTTCTTCCGCGCGCGCGATCTCCTCGATGGAAGGCGCTTCGTCGCGCGGTTCGCGCGCCGCCAGGTCGTCGAGGTGCGTCGCTCGTTCCGACGCGAGGCCGGCAAGCGCGTCGAGCCGGTCGCGGCTCGCGGCGAGCCGGTACTCGACCGCGCGGCGTTCGGCTTCGGCGTCCTCCTCACCCGTCACGGATGAGTATTCCAAGACCCACAGCTTCAGCTTTACCTCGCGGAGCTCCGCTTCGATCTCGGATGCGCGCTTCGCGACCTCGGCTTGTCGCTCGAGCGGGCGGATCTGTCGACGGAGCTCGGCGATCACGTCGCCGAGACGTTCGATATCCGCATCGACGCGCTCGAGCTTGCGCACCGCGCGCTCTTTCCGCTTCCGGTGCTTCAGCAACCCGGAAGCCTCTTCGATGACCGCGCGCCGGTCCTCCGGACGCCCCGCGAGGATCTCGTCGAGCTGCCCTTGCCCGACGATCGTGTGGAGCTCACGGCCGATCCCCGAGTCGGAAAGAAGCTCTTGGACGTCGAGCAGCCTGCACGGAACGTCGTTGATCGCGTACTCGCTCTCACCCGTTCGGAAAAGGGTGCGTCGCACGCTTACTTCCGTGAAGTCGATCGGCAAGACGCCGCTCGAGTTGTCGATCGTCAGCTCGACCTCTGCGCGCCCGAGCGCCGGCCGTTTCGGCGTGCCGGCGAAGATGACGTCTTCCATTTTCCCGCCGCGCAACGTCTTCGCGCCCTGCTCCCCCAAGACCCACGCGATCGCGTCGACGAGGTTTGACTTGCCGGAACCGTTCGGCCCGACGATGACCGCCACTCCGGGGGTGAAGTCGAACACGGTCTTATCGGCGAACGACTTGAAGCCCCTGATGACGAGGCGCCTGAGAAACACGCCTCATGCTAACAGCGACGATGAGCACTTCTCGGGAGGAGCGACGCCGCGCGGTGACTGTGTCGCGAAATGAAACGGCCACCCCAACGCCGGGGTGACCGCTGTCTTTCAGGACCGCGCCGCTACGCCAGTGCGCGGACCTCTTCGAGCTTGGTGGTCTCGATCTTCGACTCGGCGATCGCGCGAAGCGCGATCACTTCGGCCTCTGCGGCCTCGAGCGCCCGTTCGAGATCCCGTACTCGGGCTTGGAGCTCTGCGACTTGCTTGAGAAGCATGGAAGCACGTGGTTCACCGAGGAACCCGTACAACGCCTTGGCCATCTATACGTCCCCCTTGAGGGTCGAAGGGCAGACACGCGGGATCGGAGGTGCCGTTCCCGGATTCACGAGAGAACTATAACTGAGGCCCCGAGACCTGGGAAGGGGTCTAGTCCGTTTTCTCCTGGCATGTTCTGCCTATTTCGTGGAACTCCGTGAGGCGAAATCGCCACGAATCCCTCTAGGTCCTGGGTCCTGTTTAGAAGTGAGGCAACTCGTCGTCCAGAGGTTCCCAAGAGACGGTCACGTCGGCGACCCGCGCAGTCGGCGGGCCGTCGTGACACCAAGAGATGAGTCGCTGAACCGCGGGCTTCGCTCCTTGGAAAACCGCCTCAACGCGGCCGTCTGGCAGGTTCCGAACCGTTCCACGCAGCCTGTTGGCAGCCGCCTCACGCGCGCATGAGTACCGAAAGAAGACACCCTGGACGCGGCCGCTCACGAGCACACGCGCGCAGACGTCGCTCAGTATCTCGGCATGCTCGGGTCGATCTGGTTCGCCCATGCGTCGATCCCACCGGCGAGGTGCTTCGTGTTCGTGAGGCCGACGCTGTGCAACCAGCGAAGCACCTCGGCTGAGCGCGCGCCGACCTTGCAGTAGACGACGACGTTGCCGGACTGAGGGATCTCGCTCGCGCGCTCGATCACCTCTGCGACCGGGATCAGCTTCGCGTCGTCGAAATGGACGATCTCCCACTCGTGCGGCTCGCGCACGTCGATCAGCGTCACGTCCTGGCCGGAGTCGATCAGATCCGCCAGCTCGCGCGGCGTGAGCGAGACCTGCGACGCGAACTCGGCAACATCGGGCGTGACGCCGCAGAACGCCTCGTAGTCGATGAGCTCCGTCACGGTCGGGTTCTTCCCGCAGACCGGGCACTCGGGGTCTTTCCGCACTTTCAGCTCGCGGAACTTCAGCTCGAGCGCGTCGTAGATCAGCATCCGGCCGATCATCGGATCGCCGGTACCGGTTATGAGCTTGACGGCTTCGGTCGTCTGCAGCGAACCGATCGTCCCGCAGAGCATGCCGAGCACGCCGCCCTCGGCGCACGACGGGACCATCCCGGGAGGAGGCGGCTCGGGGAACAGGCAGCGATAGCACGGTCCGTGCTCCGCCCAGAACACCGACAGCTGTCCGTCGAACCGGTAGATCGATCCCCACACGTACGGCTTGCCGAGCAGCACGCACGCGTCGTTCACGAGGTACCGCGTGGGGAAGTTGTCCGATCCGTCGATGATCAAGTCGTAGCCGCGGAAGAGGTCGAGCGCGTTCTCCGACGTGACGAAGGTCTCGTGCTTGATCACGTTGACGAACGGGTTGATCTCCTTGATCGAGTCTTCCGCGCTGTCGAGCTTCTTCCGGCCGACGTCCGACTGGCCGTGCATGATCTGACGCTGGAGGTTCGTCTCGTCCACCACGTCGTAGTCGACGAGGCCGAGGGTTCCCACGCCTGCCGCCGCGAGGTACATCGCGACCGGTGAGCCGAGCCCGCCGGCGCCGATGCACAGCACCTTGGCGTTCTTCATCCGGCGCTGCCCGTCCATGGCGATGTCCGGGATGATGAGGTGCCGCGAGTAGCGACGGATCTCTTGATTGGTCAAGCCCTCGGCGGGCTCGACGAGCGGCGGCGGGCGCCGGTCCTGATCGGCGGAACCGTTCGGCGATGACGTCATCGGGTCCTCATTCGATGGGGTTTCTCGACCATGGTAACGCCGGCCTATTCCACTTTCGAACCCTTCGCCGGCCCCTCAAACCTGGCACTGCGGGCAATAGTACGTAGAGCGATTCCCCCACCGATCGCGCACGATCGGCGTGCGGCAGCGGCGGCAGGGCCGCCCTTCTTGACCGTAGACCTTCAGATGCTCCTGGAACTCTCCCTGCTTGCCGTAGAGGTTCCGGTAGGTCTCGTCTTCCAGCGTCACGCCGCCGTGGCGGATGCCTTCTTGGAGGACCTCCTGCATGGCTCGATAGAGCCGCCGCATCTCTTGCGAGGTCAGCTGGTCGGAAGGACGCTCGTAGCGGAGCCCGGCCGCCCACAGGATCTCGTCGGAGTAGATGTTGCCGATGCCGCTGATGAACTTCTGGTCCATCAGCAACGTCTTCAGCTTCATCTTCCGCGAGCTCACGATCTCGCTGAAGATCTGCCACGTGAACGAGTCGGCGAGCGGGTCCAACGCGATGTGCTGAAGCTCCTTCACCCCGTCGAGGCCATCCCCCGCCGTCACGAACAATTCGCCGAACTGCCGCATGTCGATGAAGCGCAGCTCGCCGCCGGTCTGCAGCTTCAGCACGACGTGCGTGTGCTTCTCGGGTGCTTTGCGACCGGTAGACCGCTCGATGCGCCCGCTCATCCCGAGATGCATCACGAGAACCTGGCCGTTATCGAGGTAGCACAGGATGTACTTCCCCCGCCGGTCGATCCGCGTGATCTTCGCGCCGGTAAGCGCGTCGGTGAACTCTTTCTTCGTCTTGTGCCGGCGGATGATGCGGGGCAGCTTGACCTGA
>VAWS01000200.1 GCA_005884515.1 Actinomycetota bacterium | reverse complement strand
CGGCGCGTGCGGCAGCTCCAATTCGGCGAGCAGCGTGCCGAAACGCCCGCGGTCTTCCGCAACGTCGATCGCGTCCGGCGCCGTTCCGAGGATCCGCACGCCGGCGGCCTCCAGCGGGCGCGCGAGCTTCAGCGGCGTCTGTCCGCCGAGCTGCACCATCACGCCGATCGGCTGCTCGACGTCGACGATCTCCATCACGTCCTCGAACGTGAGCGGCTCGACGTAGAGCCGGTCCGATGTGTCGTAGTCGGTTGAGACGGTCTCCGGGTTGCAGTTGACCATCACGACGTCGTAGCCGGCGTCGCGCAACGCGAAGCACGCGTGGACACAGCAGTAGTCGAACTCGATCCCTTGCCCGATCCGGTTCGGCCCGGCGCCCAGGATGATGATCGTCGGCTTCCGGTCGGCCGGGATCTCCGACTCGTCTTCGTAGGTGGAGTAGAAGTACGGCGTCTGCGCTTCGAACTCCGCCGCGCACGTGTCGACGGACTTGTACACGGGCCGCAACCCCCACGAGCGACGGAGGCCTCCAACCGACTCTTCCGAGACGTTGCAGAGGTGAGCGATCTGGGCATCGGAGAAACCCATGCGCTTCGCCGATCTGACAACGTCTTCAGAAAGCGTCGAACCTTCGAGGCGATGCCGTTCGGCACTGATCTGCGAGATCTGGGCGAGGAACCACGGGTCGATCCCCGTCTTCTCCGCCACGGTCTCGACCGGAACACCGGCCCGCAGCGCCGCCTCGACGGCGAAGATGCGGTCGGGCGTGGGGTGCGCTGCGCGCGCAAGCAGCTCGGACGGAGAACCCACCGGGTCCTTCCCGTCGCCGTTCAGACCGGTTCGGTCTTGCTCGAGCGAGCGGATCGCTTTCTGCAGCGACTCCTTGAACGTGCGCCCGATGCCCATCGCTTCGCCGACGGACTTCATCGCGCTGGTGAGCGTCGGGTCGGCACCGGGGAACTTCTCGAACGCAAAGCGGGGGATCTTCGTCACCACGTAGTCGATCGTCGGCTCGAACGACGCCAGCGTTTGCTTGGTGATGTCGTTCGGAATCTCGTCGAGGCGATACCCGACGGCGAGCTTGGCTGCGATCTTCGCGATCGGGAACCCGGTCGCTTTGGATGCGAGCGCGCTCGAGCGCGACACGCGCGGGTTCATCTCGATGATGACCTGGCGTCCTGTCTTCGGGTCGACGGCGAACTGGATGTTCGAGCCGCCGGTGTCGACGCCGATCTCGCGGATACAGCGGATCGCCGCGTCTCGCATCTGTTGGTACTCGACGTCGGTCAAGGTCTGTTGCGGCGCCACGGTGATCGAGTCGCCGGTATGCACGCCCATCGGATCGACGTTCTCGATCGAGCAGATGATCACAACGTTGTCGGCGAGGTCGCGCATCACTTCGAGCTCGAACTCTTTCCAGCCGAAGACGCTCTCTTCGATCAGCACTTCGCCGATCCGGCTGCGCGCCAGGCCTTCGCCGGCGATCCGGTCGAGCCCGTCCTCGCTGTAGGCGAAGCCGCTCCCGGCGCCTCCCAGCATGTACGAGGGGCGGACGATAACCGGGTACCCGATCTCTTTCGCCAGCACGCGCGCTTCGTCGAGTGAGTACGCCCAGCCGCTGCGCGGGAGGTCGATCCCCGCTTGTTGCATGCACTCTTTGAACAGTCGGCGGTCCTCTCCGCGGCGGATCGCTTCGAGGCGCGCGCCGATCAGCTCGACGTTGTACTTGTCGAGCACGCCGCGCTCGGCCAGCTCGACGGCGACGTTCAGCGCCGTCTGGCCGCCGAGCGTCGGAAGCAGCGCTTGCGGTCGCTCGCGCTCGATCACGCGCGCGACCGAGTCCGCGGTTATGGGCTCGACGTAGGTCCGGTCGGCGACCTCGGGATCGGTCATGATCGTCGCCGGGTTCGAGTTCACGAGGATCACGCGGAAGCCGTCGGCGCGCAGCACGCGGCATGCTTGTGTGCCCGAGTAGTCGAACTCGCACGCCTGCCCGATAACGATCGGGCCCGATCCGACGATGAGGATCGATTCGATGTCGGTGCGCCGCGGCACCCTACCGCCACCCTTCGTACAGCCCGCGCTTCATCGCGGCCGCGTACAGCTCCCGGCTCTCGGCCGGGGAGATGAGCCCCATCGCCAGCGCGAACCGGTTCATGCCTTCGAGCGACGCAACGATCGACCGGAGCTTCTCCGACTGGCGCAGGGATTCGCGGCCTTTCTCTTTCGCCCCGATGCTCGCTTCTGCGGCGAGCTTCTCCTTCAGTGCGAGCGCGCGGTCGAACTCGTGCTGCAGCGTCGCGCGGGCTTTCGCGGCGAGGGCCTTGTCTGCCTTCGGCCGTTTCGGCGCCGCCTTCCCGCTCGGCTCGACATCGCCGAGCGTCCGCAGCTTCTGGACGGCGACGCGCTCGCGTTTGGGCGCCTTCTTCTTGGCCGGCATCAGGCCTCCATCAGCTCGGCGAACCGATCGAACAGGTAGCGCGCGTCGTGCG
>VAWS01000038.1 GCA_005884515.1 Actinomycetota bacterium | reverse complement strand
GCCGATCGCGTAGTGGTACGTCGCCCCGGGCTGAAGACCGGCGAGCTTCGCCTCGCGCCACGGGCCCGAGGAAGAGAACGGAGTGATGTTCGGGGATCCTGCCGATACGGTCTGTCCGTACGACGTCGTCGGGCCGAACGAGATCGTCGTTGGGGTGCCACGCCAATCGAACGTGACGGACGTCGGGCCCGTTATCGAGTAATGGATCTCGTCCGCCGTGTCGCCGGCGGCGCCCGCATCAGAGCGAGGGCCCGTCGACTGCATCGCCATGAGCATCGTGGCGACGAACAGAAACAAGAAACGCTTCATCGATCACGCGCGCACGCGAGTCCTTCCCTCGGCGGGCCGTATCCAATGGGCCCAAGTTCGTTCTAATCCGCGGGACGAAAGGGGCCAATAGGTCGGATGGACCAATCGAGTGCATGCGTTGATTGGACGCACATCGTGTAGGCACTCAGTGCGAAACACACACGCGCAGCACGTTCATTCTTGCACCAGGAAGCGGAGGGACACGCTCAGTGATGTCTCTTGGGCGGCGCGGCAGGTTACAGCTTTTCGAACAAGATCGCTTGCTTCACTTCTTGGATCGCGCGCGTCACGTGGATCCCACGCGGGCACGCGTCGGTGCAGTTGAACGTCGTCCGGCATTTGAACGCGCCCTCGGCGTCGCCGAGAATCTCGAGCCGCTCATGCGCCGCGCGGTCGCGCGAGTCGAAGATGAACCGGTGCGCGTTCACGATCGCTGCGGGGCCGTGGTACTCGTCGTCCGACCAGTAAACCGGGCACGAGGTCGTGCACGCCGCGCACAAGATGCACTTCGTCGTGTCGTCGAAGCGCGCGCGCTCCTCCGGCGACTGCAGCCGCTCGCGCTCGGGCGCGGGCTCGTCGTTGACGAGGAACGGCAGCACCTTTCGGTACTGAGCGAAGAACGGCTCCATGTCGACGACGAGATCCTTCTCGACTTTCAGCCCGCGGATCGGCTCGATCTTGATCGGCTGCTTCAGGTCCTTGATCAGCACCTTGCACGCGAGCCGGTTCACACCGTTGATGAGCATCGCGTCCGACCCGCAGATCCCGTGCGCGCACGACCGCCGGAACGTCAGCGAACCGTCTTGCTTCCACTTGTCACGCAGCCACCTCGGGGCAGTACGTCTTGACGACCCCGTCGAGCAGCCCGTTCAAGGCACCCAGCGCCTCATCGGCGGCGTCGGTCGCTGCGTCCTGCTCACTCGACGGCGCTCGTTCGAGCAGCCTGCGCGCGACCTCTGCGTGCCACTCGTCGACTTCGACGTGGACGCTGAAGAACCGCAACGTCTCGGGATCGTCGATCCCGTAGTGCAGCCTCAGCCCCTCGATCTTGCTCTCCGACACCGCAGGGACCATCGATTCGTACGCGTAGAGGGCGGCCAAGCCGACGAGCGGCCCGCGCGCGCCCGCAATCTCGCGGTAGGTCGCGTCGCACGCGCTCGTCTCCGGGAGCGGCGCCGCGCCGCGGACGACCTCGCGGGTCGTTCCGATCCCTTCGGCGAAGCGCAGCCAGAGCTCGGGGTGGTTCTCGGCGCCGCGCTCTTCGTCGATCAGGTTCTCGAGCAGGTACTGCCGCGTCTCGAGATCGGGCGTCTGCGCGTGGATCGCCGACAGGTATCGCGGGAACGAGGCAACGTGCTTGTAGTACTGGGCGGCGTACCCGCGCAGCGCGGAAACCGACAGCCTTCCTTCCGTCCACGCCGTATAGAACGGGTGCTTGAGGAGATGCTGCTCGGCAACAACTTCGTCGATGCGCGTCGTCCAGGTCATCGCGTCCCCCGATCTAATACTTGCGTTCAGTGGGCTGGTAGTTCGTCACCGTCACCGGCTTGTAGTCCAGCTTCGTGTCGCCGTTGATCTTCCAGGCGAGTGAGTGCTTCATCCAGTTGACGTCGTCGCGCGCCTCGAAGTCGCCGCGGTAGTGACCGCCGCGGCTTTCCGTCCGCGCGCGCGCGCCGGCCACCATGACCTGTGCGATGTCGAGCAAGAAGCCGAGCTCGACGCCCTCCAGCAGATCGGTGTTGTAGGCGCGCGACTTGTCCTGGATCCCCGCGCGCTTGTAGCGGTCTTGCAGCTCGACGATCTTGTTCGTCTGCGCGCGCAGCGTATCTTCCGTCCGGAAGACGCCGCAGTTGTCGTCCATCGACTGCTGCAGCTCGCCGCGGATCGCGCCGATCGTCTCGAGCCGTGTGCGTTCGGTGAGGTCGGTCAGCATCCGCTCGACGTCGGCCTCGGGGTGCTCGGGCAACGGCGCGAGGTCCAAATGCTGTGCTTCCTCTGCCATCCCGATGCCGGCGCGGCGCCCAAAGACCACGATGTCGAGCAGCGAGTTCGTCCCGAGCCGGTTCGCGCCGTGCACGCTGACGCACGCGCACTCGCCGGCCGCGTACAGGCCGGTGACCGGCGTGTTCGACGCATCCTGGATCACCTGCGCGTCGACGTTGGTCGGGATCCCGCCCATCGCGTAGTGCGCGGTCGGCTGGATCGGGACGCCTTCTTTCAGCGGCTCGACGTTGAGGTAGATGCGCGCGAACTCGGTGATGTCCGGCAGCTTCTCTTCGACGACCTTCGGGTCGAGGTGGTCGACGTGCAAGTACACGTAGTCCTTGTTCGGGCCGGCGCCGCGGCCCTCTTTGATCTCGAAGTAGATTGCGCGGCTCACCATGTCCCGCGGTGCGAGGTCCTTGATCGTCGGCGCGTAGCGCTCCATGAACCGCTCGCCGTTCGCGTTGCGGATGATGCCGCCCTCGCCGCGCGCGGCTTCGCTCAGCAAGATTCCGATGCCGTAGATCCCGGTGGGGTGGAACTGGAAGAACTCCATGTCCTCGAGCGGCAGGCCGCGACGAAGCACGACGCCGGGCCCATCGCCCGTCAACGCGTGTGCGTTCGACGTGACCTTGAACACGCGGCCGTAGCCGCCGGTCGCGAACAGGACCGTTTTCGTGTGGAAGACGTGGAGCTCGCCGGTCGCGAGCTGGATCGCGACGAGGCCGGCAACGCGGTCCTCCGACAGGATGAGGTCGAGGACGTAGTACTCATCGAAGAACTCGACGCCCTGCTTCACGCACTGCTGGAACAGCGTCTGCAGGATCATGTGCCCGGTCCGGTCCGCCGCGTACGCCGCGCGCTTCACCGGGGCTTCGCCGTGGTTGCGCGTGTGCCCACCGAACCGACGCTGGTCGATCTTGCCGTCGGGCGTGCGATTGAAGGGCAGGCCCATGCGCTCCAGGTCGAGTACGGCGTCGATCGCCTCGCGGCACATGATCTCGACGGCGTCCTGGTCGCTCAGGAAGTCGCCGCCCTTGATCGTGTCGTACGCGTGCCACTCCCAGTTGTCTTCCTCGACGTTCGCCAGCGCCGCGCACATGCCGCCTTGCGCCGCGCCGGTGTGTGACCGCGTCGGATAGAGCTTCGTGATCACGGCGGTGCGGACGCGCTTCGAGGACTCGAGGGCTGCTCGTAATCCGGCGCCGCCGGCACCGATGATCACCGAGTCGTACGTGTGGTACTGCGTCATTTGAGGAGCCCCAGGCTCTGCAGGACGGTCGAGTGTCCCTTGTTCGGATCGAACGTCAGGATGACGGCGGTTCCAAGCAGGATGAAGATAAGCGTCAACACGTAGAGCGTGCTCTTCAGCGCGACACGCGCGCCGGCGCGGTGGACGTACTCGTTGATGATCGTCTTCATGCCGTTCGTGCCGTGGAGCAGCCCGAGGAACAGCATCAGCCAGTCCCAGACCTGCCACAGCGGGTTCGACCAGCGGCCCGACACGAACGCGAAATCGACCCGGTCGATGCCGCCGCCGATCAGGTGCACGATCGTGAAGTGACCGAGCACCAAGAACACCAGCAGCAAGCCAGAGATGCGCATGAAGTACCAGGTCCAGAGCTCGAAAGAGGAGCTCGCGCGCTCGCGTGCCTGGGCGGCCGTCCGGGGCTTCGTCGCGATCGCCATCTACAGGCTCCGGATGAAGCCGCGACCCATGAAGAAGACCGCGGGAACGATGAGCACGATGTAGAGGCCGACGACGATCTGGAAGAGCTGCTTGTGGTAGTCGGCCATCTTCGGGAAGAAGTCGATGAGGATGATCCGCAGGCCGTTTAGCGCATGGAACAGCACCATCGCGGCCAAGCCGATCTCGAGCAGCCTGATGACCGGGTTGTGATACGCGTGGACGACCTGGTTGTAGAACTTGGGCCCGAACCCGACGAGCGCCGTGTCGGCGATGTGCACGAAGAGGAAGAGAAGAACGGCGACGCCGGAGATGCGGTGGAGCGCCCACGACCACTGGCCCTGACCGCCCTTGTACACGGTCCCGAGCCGCTCGGGAAGACGCGCCACGCTCGAGTTCCTTTCTCTCAGAACGAGTTTAGGCGAGCCGGGGAATGGCTGCTCGCGCGGCAATATAGCAGGGGAGATGCGCAGCTCCCGAACCGCTGAAGAATCGCTCGCTCGCTTCGCGCGCCCGTACAATGCTTTCTGTGGGCGAGAACGATCGCACGACCCCATCCGGTATCCCGATCGAGCCGCTGTACGAGCCGTCCGGCGACTTCGACGTAGCAGAGATCGGCCGGCCCGGCGAGTTCCCGTACGTGCGCGGGGTCTACCCCGACATGTATCGCGGCAAGGTCTGGACGATGCGCCAGTACGCGGGCTACGCGACCGCGGCGGAGTCGAACGCGCGCTACCGGTACCTCCTCGATCACGGCCAGACGGGGCTGTCGGTGGCCTTCGACCTGCCGACGCAGATGGGCTACGACTCCGACGATCCCGTCGCCGAAGGCGAGGTCGGAAAGGTCGGCGTCGCGATCGACTCCTTGGAGGACATGCGCGCGCTGTTCGCCGGGATCCCGCTGGACAGAGTCTCGACGTCGATGACGATCAACGCGCCTGCATCGGTCTTGCTGCTGCTCTATCAGCTGGTCGGCGAGGAGCAGGGCGTGGACCCCCCGCAGCTCACCGGCACGATCCAGAACGACATCTATCACATGGGTGAGAAGGGCGCGACCGCAGTTCAAGAGATCGCGTTCACCTTGGCCGACGCCATCGCGTACGTCGACGCCGCCATCGCCGCCGGCTTGCCGGTCGACCGGTTCGGGCCGCGCCTTTCCTTCTTCTTCGTCGCGCGCACGACGCTGTTCGAGGAAGTGGCGAAGTTCCGCGCCGCGCGGAAGCTGTGGGCCGAGATCATGCGCGATCGGTTCGGCGCGAAGGACGCACGCTCGCAGATGCTGCGGTTCCACACGCAGACGGCCGGCGTCCAGCTGACGGCGCAGCAGCCGCAGAACAACATCGTGCGCGTGGCGATCCAAGCGCTGGCCGCCGTGCTCGGCGGGACGCAGTCGTTGCACGCGAACTCGTTCGACGAGGCACTGGCGCTGCCTACCGAGCACGCTGCAAAGATCGCGCTCCGGACGCAGCAGATCATCGCCGCCGAGGCCGGCGTCGTGGAAACAGCCGACCCCCTCGGCGGGAGCTGGTTCGTCGAAGAGCTGACGAAAGAGATCGAGCAGGGCGCGCGCGACTACATCGCTAAGGTCGACGAGATGGGCGGTGCGGTCAAAGCGATCGAGTACATGCAAGGCGAGATCGAACAGTCCGCCTACGAAGAACTGAAGGCGATCGAGTCGAAGCAACGTCAGGTGATCGGCGTCAACACCCAGATCGAAACGGACGAGCAGCCTGCCGAGATCCTCCGCGTCGACCCGGCGATACAGGCCGAGCAGATGGAGCGCGTGCGCGCCGTGCGCGCGAACCGGGACCAGGTCGCGGCGAAGCAAGCGCTGGAGGACCTCCGCGACGCCGCCAAAGGAACCGACAATCTGCTCCCGCCGATGCGGGAAGCGCTGCGCGCGATGGGGACCGTGGGTGAGGTCTGCGGAGTGATGCGCGACGTGTTTGGCATGTACAAACCGCGGCGGTAGCGCGTGCGCATCGCGATCATCGGCGGCGGTCCCGGCGGGTACGAGGCGGCGCTGGTCGCGGCCGAGCTCGGCGCAGAGGTCACCGTCGTCGATCGATCGGGGCTCGGCGGCGCATGCGTGCTGTGGGACTGTGTCCCGTCGAAGACGCTGTGCTCGACGGTCGAAGTCGTCACCTGGATGGAGCAAGCGCCGTCGCTCGGGCTGACGACCGAGCAGCCCGCTCTGCACATCGACCTCCCAACCGTCTTCCAGCGGATCGTGTGGCTTGCGAATGCGCAGAGCCAGGACGTCGAGAAGAAGGTCGCCCAGGCCGGGGTGAAGATCGTGCACGGGACCGGGCGGCTCGACGGCCCGCACGAGATCGCCGTCGATAACGGGGAACGGATCGAAGCCGACGCGATCCTCGTCGCGACCGGATCCTCGCCGCGCGCGCTCGGCAGCGCGCCGACCGACGGCAAACGCATCCTGGATGCGCGCCAGGTCTACGACCTGAAGTCCGTTCCCGAGCGGCTGATCGTGATCGGCTCGGGGGCAACCGGGGCGGAGTTCGCGCACGCGTTCAACCGGCTGGGCAGCGCAGTGACGCTGGTTTGCTCGCGCGACCGAGTCCTGCCGGGAGAAGACGCCGACGCGGCGAGGGTGCTCGAAGAAGTTTTCGAGCGCCGTGACATGACGATCATGAAACAGGCCCGCGCCGCGTCTGCGCGGGTCACGTCCGACGGCGTCGAAGTCGAGCTGGTGGACGGTCGCGTCGTCGAGGGGACGCACGCCCTCGTGACGGTCGGCCAGGTGCCGAACTCGGCGGACCTCGGTTTGGAGAACGCCGGCGTGACGATCGGCTCGTGGGGCGAGGTGCCGATCGACGGCGTCAGCCGCACGAACGTTCCGCACATCTATGCAGCCGGCGACGTCACGGGCGGGATGATGCTCGCGAGCGTCGCCGCGATGCAGGGACGTATCGCGATGTGGCACGCGCTCGGGCAGGCAGTTGCCCCGTTCAATCGCGACGAAGTCGCGGCCACCGTATTCACCGATCCCGAGATCGCGACGGCCGGTATCTCGGAGGCGGCCGCGCACGAGCGCAGTCTTTCCGTTGAAGTCCTCACGTTGCCGTTCGCTACCAATGCGCGCGCCAAGATGGTGGCGCTCGAGGATGGCTTCGTGAAGATCATCGCCGCGTCGCGCACCGGACGCGTGCTGGGCGGCACGATCGTGGCGCCGCACGCCAGCGACCTGATCCTGCCGCTGTCGGTCGCCGTGCACGCGGGCCTGAGCGTCTCGCAGTTGGCGCAGGCGTTCTCGATCTATCCCTCCCTCGGAGGGAGCATCCAAGAGGCCGCGCGCCGCTTGATGGGCCGGTAAAACTTTGCCGGCGGCCGGACCGGTTAGTCTGGTTCCGGAGGGAGACGATGGCGCGCAAAGCGATCGCGGTCCTCACCGTTCTCATCGCATCCATGGGCGTGCTCGCTGCGGCCGCGGACGCCGCTGCCGTGCTTCGGCTGCACCACATCCGGATCGAGGATGCGACCACACCGGCGCCTCTTCACACGGCACCTCTTGGCGTCCCGGTGACCGTTCGGATCGCCTTAGAAAACACCGGATCCTCAGACGCGAGGCAGGTGCGCGCGCGCCTCGAGTCGTCAGCGTTCAACTTCTTGGCCGACGTGCGCGACTATGGAACGATCACGACCGGCTCCATCGTTACTCGCTCGTTCACGATGACGGCGGCCCGGTGTCCGCCTGTCTCGGTGCCGGTCTCGCTCATCGTCACGACGGCCCAGGGCACGGCCCTTCGAACGCAGTTTCGGCTCCCGATCGCTTGTCCCAAGGTTCAAGCGGCATCGCTGGCCCGAACCGGATACGACCGCGGCACTGCGATGCTGCTGGGCCTCGCGATGCTGCTCGTGGGTATCGGATTGCGCGCGCGAGTCAGCCGGTTCGAGTCGTTGCCGGTGAGGGAGAGCTGGGGGTGGGTTCCGGCGGAGCCGCGGTGCGGATCGTCGCGAACGCGATCACCCCGCCGGCCAACGCCCACGCTGCCGCGATCAAAAGTGCGTGCCCGTACTGGCCGTTCGTTGGGGCCTCGCCTGAGCGGACGCCCACCAGCGCGGGCAGGAGTGCGATGGCGAGCAGCCCTCCAACACGCGCCACCGCATTGTTGATCGCCGAGCCGACCCCCATGTGTCTCTTCTCTATCGCAGCCAGCATCGCAGCGGTCAGCGGCGCAACCATGAGAGACAGGCCGAGGCCGAAGACGATCATCGAAGGAAGAACCCCAGACAGGTAGTGGTCGCCGGGTCGGATCCCGCCCATCATGAAGTTGCCGATCCCGATGACGATCGGTCCGATCGTCATCGGCAATCGCGGCCCAAAACGCATCGAGATCCGTCCGGCATAGGGCGACAGGACGAGCAAGAGCACGGTGATCGGCATCGTCGCGAAGCCGGACTCGAGTGGTGAGTAGTGCAGGCGCACCTGCAGCTGTAGCGTGACGAGGAAGCTGACGCCGTACAGGCCTGCGTACACCAATGCCGTCGTTATGTTGGCGCCCGTGAACTGCTTCGATCGGAAGATCCGGCTCGGGATCATCGGTACCTTCGAGCGTCGTTCGATCACGATGAAGGCGATCAAGAAGACCCCGCCTGCGATGCCCGCCGACAGGATGGATGGGCTCGTAAACCCCTTCCCGGGTCCTTCGATCAGCATGTAGACGAGTCCGCCGAGCCCGCCCGCGGCGGCGATCGAGCCTGGGATGTCGAGGCGACGGCCGCTCTCGGGGTCGGAGCTTTCAGGAACCTTCGTCATCGCAAGCGCGATCGCGATCGCCGCGAGCGGCAGGTTGATGAAGAAGATCCACCGCGAGGCTCTGGGGAACAAGCAGTGCTCCGCCGATGCCTTGCAGCGCGCGCGCGATGATCAACGTTGCGATGTTGGGCGCGATTCCGCACAAGAACGAAGACACGGTGAAGATCCCGAGGCCCATCACGAACATGCGACGGCGACCGAAGAGATCGCCGAGCGACCCACCGGTCAGGATCAGCGAACCGAGCATCAGCAGGTAGCCGTCGAGCGTCCACTGCAGTCCCGCGATGCCGGTGTGGAGGTTCTTCGCGATCGTCGGCAGAGCGACGTTGACCACGGAGCTGTCCAAGAATGCGATGCCCGAGCCGAGCGTCGTCGTGGCGATGACCCACCAGCCGCTCGCTTTGCCGTACGTGACCTTTACGTCGCCGACCAACCCACCCACTCCTCAACGTCGATCGCGACGACGGCGTCGTCCAGCGGCTGCTCGCGATATTGCGGGAACTTCCCCCGCAGCGCGTTGACCGCGCGCACCCGCTCGTCGCCATCGGTCAGGATCCTCGCCGTCCCGTCCATCCGGACCCACCATAGATGGGACCAGTCATCCGAGTATGTGTCGACCAACACACCAACGCGGGGATCCCGGCGGATGTTCCTCAGGCGCTGCAAGTCGGTGGAACGCTTGGGTTTCCGGTCGACCGCCCAGTACAAGGTGTCGCCTTTCAAGGCGAAGACGAAGGGAACGAGATGGGGCCTCCCGTCCCCTCCGGTCGTGGCCAGCACGCCGGACCGGCTGGTCGCGACCCGGCGCCGCATCTCGTCCGTATCCACGGCCGCCAGCGTACGCGTACGATGTGCGGCCATGGTCGAGCAGCCCTTCCGCCTCGTCGTCATCGGCGACAGCACGTCGTTCACCGACGACACCGGGCCGAAGCTCCCGAACGACAAAGCGCTGTACCCGAACGTGCTCGCCGCGCGCATCGAGGCCGCGATCGGACGGCCGGTCGCCGTCAATGTGCTTGCGCGCGCCGGCACCGACGTCCGCGAAGCCTGGCGGCTGGTGGCAAAAGATCGGCACGCGCAGTTCGAGGTGCTGATGGGGGCCGACGCCGTGGTGCTGGGCATCGGGAGCATCGACCACGCGCCGGCCGGCATCCCTGCGATCGTCGAGACGATGATCCCGTTCCTGCGCCCTGAGGGCGTGCGCCGATTCGTTCGTAAGAATGTGTACCGCGCGCACCCGTACCTCGTGCGCGCGACCGCGGGCCGCTTCACTCACACGGCGCCGGCGGAGTTCGCGCGACTCTACGACGCGGTGCTGTTCCAGGTGCGGTCGCTCGCGCGCGGGGCGGCAGGTGTCACGCTTGGTCCGACGAGTCATCGCTCACGGTTCTACGGAAAAGGGCACCCGACGTTGCGCGCGCGCGAGACGATGCAGCGTGAGATCGGCGAGCGTCACGGATTCCCGTTCGTCAGCGCGTGGGACATCGTCGAGCCGCACGCCGGCCGTTTGAATCCCGACGGCATACATTGGCCGCATGCCGCCCATCAAGAGGTTGCCGAAGCTCTCGCGGACCGGTTGATAGCGCAGGTTCGCGGCGAAGAGGGGCGCCCCCAGCCACCGAGCTTCTAGTCGATCACGCGGCGAAGGAACCCGCTCAACGCCATCCACATCAACAGCGCGAAAAGCGCGAGCAGCGCGCCGAAGAACGCCCAGGGATGCATATGGGGGACCGACGGCGTCAGCGCCGTCCGAAGACCTTCGCTGATGTAGACGAGCGGGTTGATCAGTACCAGGATCTGAAGCCACAGGATCGGGTGCAGCCGGGCCCACGGGTAGTACACGCATCCGAGGAACGTCACCGGGATCACGATCAGCGCGAACACCAGTCCGATCTGCCGGGGGTTCGCCACGGTCCCGATCGCCATGCCCAACGCGCTCGAGACGAGCCCTGCCAGCAGGAACACGCCGATCAAAAGCGGCCAGTTGTTCACGTGGACCGACACCGGCGTGGAGGGGATCAGGTAGACGAAGGGGAAGACCACCAAGCCGGCGACCACTGCCTGAGCGGCGCTGAACACGATCTTCTCGACGGCCACCGCCGCGGTCGGTAGCGGCGCCATCACCCGATCCTCGATCTCCCGGGTTGCGCCGAACTCCATCACGAGTGGCAAAGCCACCGCGGATATCCCGTTGAAGATGATCGCCGAACCGATCAGCCCCGGCACGATGATCGTCGCGAACGAGATGCCTCCACCGGACTGGAACTGCTGGCCGATCTTCGGGAAAACGTACGCGAAGACGAAGACGAACAGGAACGGGTTCATGATCGTGCGCATCGAAAGCTGGAACGCTTCTCGGCGCGCGACGCGCATGTCGCGCCGGATCAAGCCGTAAAACGCGCGCGCGTACATCGCGCGGCGCGCGCGCGGTGCCAGCGTCGAAGATTCCAGCGTCGCCGATCCGCTACTCACGAAGGTCCCTCCCCGTCAGTGAGATGAACACGGTCTCCAGCGTCGGTTTCGTCATCGTCATGTCCTTCAGGCCGGCGCTGTTGGCTTCTGCGAGGATCCGCGGGAGTACGCCGTCCTGCGATGCCGTCAGAACGCGGACGGCGTCGCCCGACGCCTGTGCCGACACCACGCCGGGCAGCGCGCGCAGCCGCTCGACCAAGGCGTCGTTCGGCGCCTCCAAGCGCAGCTCGATCACCGTTTCGGCCGAGATGCTTCGCTTCAGTGCTTGCGGCGTGTCGAGCACGAGGATCTGACCGTGGTCGATGATCGCGACACGGTCGCACAGGCTCTCCGCTTCTTCCATGTAGTGCGTCGTCAGGAACACCGTGATGCCCCGCGCGTGCATGCCCTCGATCGTCTCCCACAGCGCGAGACGGCTCTGCGGGTCGAGGCCGGCGGTCGGCTCGTCGAGGAAGAGCACCGACGGGTGGTGCGCGATCGCGCGCGCAACCTGAACGCGCTGCGCCATCCCGCCCGAAAGCTCGTCGGGGAAAGCGCCGGCGCGCTCGCTCAGCCGGAAATCGGCGAGCAGCTCGTCTGCGCGCACCCACGCATCCTTCGGATGAAGACCGAAGTACATGGCATGCATCGCGAGGTTCTCCCGGATCGTGAGCGAGCGATCGAGCGTGCGGAACTGTGTCACGACGCCGATCGAGCGCTTCACCGCCGGCGCGTCGGCGCGCACGTCGATCCCATTCACCGTTACGCGTCCCGACGTCGCTTTCACGCGTGTCGTGCAAACGCCCACCGTCGTCGTCTTGCCTGCGCCGTTCGGTCCGAGCAGCCCGAAGATCTCGCCGCCGCGCACCTCGAGGTCGATCCCCTTCAATGCGTGCACTTCGCTGCCGCGGCGCGCGTACATCTTCGCCAGCTTCTCGATGACGATGCCTGCGGGTTCCACGGGCCCTATTATCCGATGGACCCGCGGCGGACGCCCGATCTCGTGGCCTGAGGACCGATGAGACAATATTTAACGTTCTGCATCTGCATATCCGGATGACCACTCAGCTCTCGACCGCCGACGCGCGCGCGCTCGCCTTGCGCGCGCAAGGCTTCACCGAGCCGCGTCCCGCCACTGGCGTCGATCTGCGACACCTGCGCCGTTTCGTCAACCGCGTGAACGTCGTCCAGATGGATTCCGTGAACGTGCTCGTGCGTGCGCACTACTTCCCGGCGTTCTCGCGGCTGGGGCCGTATCCGGTCGGCCTGCTCGACAAGATGGCGTACGAACGGCGCGAGCTGTTCGAGTACTGGGGGCACGAGGCCTCGCTGATGCCGGTGGCGCTGTACCCGCTTTTTCGCGCGCGCATGGAGCGCGCGAAGCGCGGCCAGCTGTGGGGAGGCATCGCGCGGTTCGCGCGCGAGAACAAGAAGTACGTGGAGGCCGTGCATGCGGAGGTGCGCGAGCGCGGCCCGCTCGCGGCGTCGGATCTCTCCGAGAAGGGCGCGCGCGGCGAGAAGTGGTGGGGATGGGCGCCGGGGAAGTCGGCGATGGAGTGGCTGTTCTGGACCGGTGAGCTGTCGACCTCGTCGCGGCGCAATTTCGAGCGCGTGTACGACCTGACCGAGCGGGTCATCCCGAAAGACGTGTTGCGCGCGCCGGCGCCGAGCGAAGAGGAGTCGCACCGCAGGCTGCTCGAGATGAGCATCGCAGGGCTCGGCGTTGCAACGGTGAAGGACCTCGCCGATTACTTCCGCATCAAGGTGCCCGACGCACGGCCGCGGATCGCCGAGCTCGCCGAAGACGGCCGGTTGATCCCGGTGCGGATCCAGGGGTGGCCGAACCCGGCGTACATCGATCCCGCGACGAAGGTGCCGCGCCGTGTCGACGTGCGCGCGCTCGTCGCGCCGTTCGACCCCATCGTGTGGGAGCGCGCGCGCACGCATCGGTTGTTCGACTTCCACTACCGGATCGAGATCTACACGCCGTCGCACAAGAGCGTGCACGGCTACTACGTCGTGCCGTTCCTGCTCGGGGACACCTTGGTTGCGCGCGTCGACCTCAAGGCAGATCGGAAGGCGGAGATCTTGCTCGTGCACGCCGCCTTCGCGGAACCGGGCCGGCAACCGGCCTCGATCGCGGGACCCCTCGCCGAGGAGCTGCGGCGGCTCGCCGCCTGGCTCGGTCTCGAGGGGATACGGGTCGGTGCGCGCGGGAACCTGGCGCGCGCGCTCCGCCGTGCGGTGCGCTAGGTCGCGTACGGGTTCGGGAAGCTGCTGACCGGATTCACGATGACGGGGTTGCTGCCGCCGGAACCTCCGGACGCGGGCCTCGAGGTGTACCAACGGACCCCGAGGAAGATCGCGACGGCGATCACGAGGACGACCAGCAGGCTCTTCACGACCTCATCATCCGGCCGCGCCCGTCGGGGAGCAAGGCCATCGGGGAGCAGGGGGAATTGTCGCCACGCCGGGTTATGGTTGCCCGGACGTGGAGACGCGCATCGTGGACGTGGACGGGCCGCTCGATCTCGGCTTGACCATCGGCCACCTCCGGCGCGGCGCCTATGACCCGCGCTACGTGATCGACGATGAGGGGTTCTGGCGCGCGACGCGGACGGCCGAGGGGCCGGCGACCCTGAACCTGAAGGGAACGGCCGGCGGCGTGCGCGCCCGCGCATGGGGGCCCGGCGCGGCTCTCGCCTTGGCGGCCGCACCCGCCCTGTTCGGCGCGCTCGACGACCCGTCGGTGTTCGAGCCGAAGCACGCCGTGCTGCGGGAGCCGTGGCGACGGATGCGGGGCCTTCGGCTCGGCCGGACCGGCGCCGTCGTCGAAGCCATTGTCCCGAGCATCATCGAGCAGAAGGTCACAGGGCGGGAGGCGTTCCGCTCGTACTGGAGTTTGGTCCGGGCGTACGGAGTGCGCGCGCCCGGCCCACGCGATCTGCTGGTGCCGCCGGCGCCGCACGTGCTGGCCGAGCTGCCCTACTGGGCGTACCACCCCTTGGGTATCGAGCGGAAGCGGGCCGACACCGTCAAGCGGGTGTGCGCGCGCGCCGCGCGCATGGAGGAGGCCGCAGCGATGCCCATCGCGGACGCGTACCGGCGGCTGCAGGCGATACAAGGCGTCGGGCCGTGGACGGCCGCCGAGGTCGCCCGCGATGCGCTGGGCGACCCCGACGCAGTCAGCGTCGGCGACTACCACTTGAAGAACCACGTCGCGTGGGTGCTCGCCGGTGAGCCGCGCGCGACCGATGAGCGCATGCTCGAGCTGCTTGAGCCGTACCGCGGCCAGCGCGCGCGCGCCATCCGGCTGATCGAGGCCTGCCCGACGCCGCCGCGCTTTGGGCCGCGGGTCAAGCTGCGCGACATCGCGCGCATGTAGCTACGCTGACGTCCATGCCGGACGCCTTCTACGTCGCCGACGGGGACTCGTTCGTATCCACGGAGTGGACGCGCGGCCCGTGGGATGCGCGCGCGCAACACGCCGGACCGCCGGCTGCGCTGGTCGGCCGCGCCTTCGAGCGGCTGGAACCAAGGGAGTTCCAGGTCGTGCGCTTCACGACGGAGATCCTGAAGCCGATTCCAATCGCGCGGCTGCACATCGACGCGCAGCCGGTGCGAACCGGACGCCGCGTGCAGTACGCGACGGCAACGGTGACGTCGGACGGCGTGGAGATCGCGCGCGCTTCGGCGTGGCGGATCCGAACGAGCGACGAGCCGACGCCGGCCACACCCGTTGAAGCTCCGCCGTTCGCCGGTCCTATGCCGCTCGTCGAGGGCGAGCCGATCTCGCCGCTGTCGCGGGTGCTGAGCGCCGCCGACTCGGGCAACGGGATCAGCGCCGAGCTCGACTTCAGGACGGACCTGTTCATCAACACGGATCTCACCGTTCACCTCTTCCGCATGCCGGAGGGGGAGTGGGTGTGCATCGACGCCCAGACGCGCCAGGACGCGAATGGGATCGGCGTGGCACAGAGCGTCATTTGGGACGAGCACCGTCGCATCGGTGCCGGCGCGCAAGCACTCCTCATTGGGTCGCGCTGAGCCCGTCTTTGTCGGCGCGCGCGTTGACGGCGTAGGCTCCGACGCCGGAGAGGGAGGGATCCATGGCTCATCCGAACGAGGCACTGCTCCGCAAGGGATACGAGGCATTCGCGAGCTACGACCTCGACACCATCCGCGCACTCTTCGCGGACGACATCGTGTGGCACGTCGGGGGAGGGCGGAACCCGCTGACGGGAACCATCAAAGGCAAGGACGAAGTCTTCGGGTGGTTCGCGAAGCTGCTCACGCTCTCGGACGGCACGTTCAAGATCGACGTCCACGACGTCATCGCGAACGACAACCACGCGGTTGTGCTCTCGACCGACACCGCGCAGCGCGGTGACAAGAGCCTCCGCGTCGAGGCGGTCGCCGTGTATCACATCGACAACGGCCAGGTAACCGAGGCCTGGTTCTTCAACAGCGACGCGTACGCGGACGACGAATTCTTCTCGTGACCGAGAACGGCAACGTGGATCTCGTCGAAGCGATGTCGACGCAGCGCGCCATCAGGCGCCTGCGTCCCGATCCGGTCGACGACGAGGTGATTCTCAAGCTGCTTCGCCTTGCCGTGAAAGCGCCGACCGGGTCGAACCAGCAGAACTGGGAGTTCATCGTCGTACGCGACCCGAAGGTCAAGGCCGGGCTCGGGAAGCAGAACCGGCGTGTCGCGTTGCCGTACTTGAAAGCCGGCAAGATCGTGAAGCGTCGAGACGAGAAGTCCCTCCGGCTGATCAAGGCCGTGGAATGGCAGCTCGAACACTGGGACGAGATCCCGGTGATCATCGTCCCGTGCTTGCGCGGGATCAGCTGGCCGCTGCCGTGGATCTACAAGTCGTCGCGATACGGGTCGATCTATCCGGCGATCCAGAACCTGCTGCTGGCCGCGCGCGCGGAAGGCCTCGGTGCCGCCCTGACGACGTTCCCGCTGTGGAACCGCGTCGCCGCCCGCCGGATCCTGCACTTGCCGCTGCACGTCGAGCCGATCGCGTGCATCCCGATGGGCTGGCCGCAGGGCAAGTACGGCCCGACGACGCGCACGCCGGTCGAGGAGTTGACGCACCTCGACCACTACGGAAATCGCGCCTACAAACCATAGGCCTGTCGATTCCGAGCAGCCTGGTTCGTCTCTCATCCAGGAGGCGCGGTCGCCGGTAGGGTGGTCCTACTGCGCGCGCGTCCAGAGGGAGGATCCATGCTCTACACGCTGCTGATCTACGAGAATGCCGAGGAGCTCGCGACCGACCCCGAGGCGCAGCGCAAACACGCCGGCGAGTTCGGCGAGTTCGTCGCAGCCGTCGCCGACAAGATCCGCGGAGGCGCGCCGCTGAAGCTGCCCGAGGACGCCACGACCATCCGGATCCGGGACGGGGAGACGATCACGACCGACGGACCGTTCGCCGAGACCAAGGAGATCTTGGCCGGGTTCTTCCTGCTCGAGCTGGACAACCTGGACGAGGCGCTCGCTGCTGCGGCCAAGATCCCCGTCGCGCGATACGGCGCCGTCGAGGTCCGGCCGGTCGCAACCGAGATCATGGAGATGGTCAACGAGGAGTCGGGCGGGCAGCACCCCTAGACGCGTGGCGTACGCTTGCCGCATGGCGAGCACGCGCACGGAGGTCGAGCGGGTTTTCCGCGACGTCTCGGGTCGCGTCACCGCGACGATGATCCGTGTGCTCCGCGACTTCGATCTCGCTGAGGATGTGGTGCAGGAAGCGTTCGCGATCGCGCTCGAGAAGTGGGAGGGCGGCATCCCGTCGAACCCGACCGCGTGGCTGATGGCAACGGCGCGCAACAGAGCGATCGACAAGATCCGTCGCGAAAAGGTGCTCGCCGACAAGCAACAGCAACTTGCACGCTTGACCGAGCTCGACAGCATCGAGAGGGACGACATCAGCATCATCCCGGACGACCGGCTGCGGTTGATCTTCACGTGCTGCCACCCGGCGCTCGCGATGGACGCGCGCGTCGCGCTGACGCTGCGAACGCTGGGCGGCCTCACGACGCCGGAGATCGCGCGGGCGTTCTTGGTGCCCGAACCAACGATGGCGCAGCGCTTAGTGCGTGCGAAACGAAAGATCCGCGAAGCGAACATCCCGTATCGGGTCCCCCCGGAAGAGATGCTGCCCGAGCGGCTTCGCTCGGTGCTCGCCGTCGTCTACCTCATCTTCAACGAGGGGTACGCGGCGACGGCGGGAGCGGCGCTCGTCCGTTCGGAGCTGTGCGGGGAGGCGATGTGGCTCGGCCGGGTGCTCGCCACGTTGATGCCTGCCGAAAGCGAGGTGCACGGGCTGCTCGCGCTGATGTTGTTGCACGACGCGCGCCGGAACTCGCGCGTGAACGATGCCGGCGAGCTGGTGCCGCTGGAAGAGCAAGACCGGCTGCCCTGGGACCGCGCGCAGATCGCCGAAGGCATGATGACGCTCGATCGCGCGACGCGCGCAGAGAACGCCGGCGAGTACACGATCCAAGCGGCGATCGCGGCGTTGCACGCGTCGGCGTTGCGTGCGGAGGACACGGACTGGGACCGGATCCTGGGGCTGTACGACGAGCTGGTGAAGGCGGCGCCGTCGCCGGTCGTCGAGCTGAACAGAGCCGTTGCCGTCGCCTTCGCGCGCGGCTGGGCCGAAGGGCTCGCCGTGATCGAGGCGCTTGAAGGCCTCAGGGACTATTACCTTTACCACGCCGCGCGCGCGGACCTGTATCGGCGGCTCGGCCGCAACGACGAGTCGGCGGACGCGTACGAGCGCGCGCTGGCGCTGGTGACGAATCCGGTGGAGCGCGCGTTCCTCGACCGGCGGCGCGCTCAGGTCGCGGGCTGAGCTACGCCTTTCGGCTGCTGCCGGTTGCCGCCGCCGCCGCGCCCAGCGCGATGTAGATTCCGCCGGCGACGTAGCGCTCGGCGCGCGCGTAGCTCTTGCGGTTCCGAAGCGCGCGACCGACTGTTCCCGCCAGCAACGCGTACGAGCTGTCGGTGATCAGCGCGATCGCTTCGAAGATCAAGCCGAACACGAGCAGCTGCAGCCGCACGTTGCCGTGCGCGCGATCGACGAACTGCGGAAGGAATGCGACGAAGAACAGCGCCAGCTTCGGGTTGAGGATGCTCACGACGATGCCTTGCGAGAACAGCCTCCGCCGCGATCGCACGGGCACGGCGTCCGCGGTCGGGACCTCTTCTCGGTCGAGCAGCCTACGGACCCCGACGTAGATCAGGTATGCGGCGCCGACGTACTTCACGACGTTGAACGCAGCGGCCGACGAGGCGAGAACCACCGACAAGCCGAGCACGGCGAACGCGACGTGGACCAAGATGCCGAGGTTGACGCCCAGCGCCGACGCCACGCCCCCACGCCGTCCGTGATCCATCGCGCGCGTCACGATGTACAAGACGGCGGGGCCGGGGATCAGCGTGATGACCACCGACGCGCCGGCGTACACGGCGAGCGTCCCGGCGGCCGGCACGGGGTTACCTCGAGAAAGCGCGCGCGGCCATGCCGGCGTCGTCCTCGACCGGCGTGCCGCGTGTCAAGGTCAGCGGGATCTCGCCGGCCCAGACGGGCCAGTCCAGATCGGACGGTTCTTCGATCGGCATCCCGGTCCGGACCTTAGCCGATGCTTCGCTCAGCGGGATGCTCATTATGGTGGTCGCGGCCAGCTCCTTGCGATTCGGCTGCCGAACGCGCGCCCAGCGGCCGGACTCGATCCGCTCGATCAGCGCTTCCATCGCGCGGACCTTCTCGTCGCCGTGGACCATCTCGAATGTGCCGTAGGCGACAACCGAGCGGTAGTTCATCGAGTGATGGAACGCCGACCGGGCCAGGACCAGACCGTCGAGCAGCGTGACCTCGACGCATGCGGTCGCGCCGGCTTGCAGTGCGCGCAGCATGCGGCTGCCGGTCGAGCCGTGGATATACAAGCGGTCGCCGACGCGCGCGTACATCGTCGGGATGACGATCGGGGTGCCGTCGAGGACGGTGGCTACGTGACCTACGAAAGACTCGTCCAGGATCGCCTCGAGCGTGGCACGGTCGTACCGCGCGCGAGCGGGGAGGCGCTGGACGCGCACTCGGTCGCTCGCAGGTTTGTCCGATGGAGCACCGTCCAGGACAACACGACGGGACGGCTGTGTGGAGCCGCCCCGTTGGTTGGCGCGCCTGCGCCCGAACGAGCGGGGCGGACGGTCCTTCCACGGCCAAGGTCGTGGCCGGTTGACGGCCAAGAGTTCGTTATAGTACAAATAATAAATCATGACAGCACAAAAATACCACATCCGCGGCAGGACCGCGAACGATATATCCCGGTCGATCGAGGACGGCATCCGGGCGGAGAAATTGCAGCCGGGGGAGCAGCTTCCCAGCGTGCGCGCGCTGGCCGAACGGCTGGACGTGTCGCCGGTCACGGTGGCGTCGGCCTACAAGTCGTTGCGTGCGCGCGGCATGATCGCGACCGGCGGCCGCCGCGGGACCCAGGTTGCACCGAGGCCGCCGCTGGGCCACCACGCGCTGCCTCCCGTGCCCGAGGGCGCGCGCCAGCTCTTCGACGGCAACCCGGATCCCGAGCTGCTTCCCGCGTTCGGGCCGTTCCTTGCCGGTGTGCCGGACCGGTCGCGGCTCTACGACGACCTGCCGTCGTTCCCGCCGCTCGTCGAGACCGTGCGCGCGAGCCTCGTCGCCGACGGCGTTCCGGCCCAGGCGATCACGATCACCAGCGGCGCGTTCGACGCTATCGAGCGCGTCCTCGACGCCCAGCTATCGCCCGGCGACCGCGTCGGCATCGAAGACCCCGGGTACCACCGCACGATGGACCTGCTTGCCGCGCAAGGCCTCATCGCCGAGCCCGTCCGCGTCGACGAGCGCGGCCCGATCCCGGCGTCGGTCGTCGAAGCGGTACGGCGCGGCATCAAAGCGATGATCGTCACGCCGCGAGCGCAGAACCCAACCGGAGCGGCCATCGATGCCAAGCGCGCGGCGGAGCTGAAGAAGATCTTCGCGCGCGAACCCGATCTGCTCGTCATCGAAGACGACCACGCCGGCGCCGTCGCGGGATGGGACTACGTGACGTTCGCCGATGCGCGCCGGCCGCGATGGGCCGTCGTTCGCTCGTTCTCGAAGTTCCTCGGGCCGGACCTGCGCGTCGCGGCCCTGACCGGAGACGAAGCGACGATCGCGCGCGTCGAAGGCCGCTTGTCGGCGGGTCCGGGCTGGGTCAGCTACGTCTTGCAGCGGCTGGCGAACGCGATGCTCACGGATGCGAAGGTGCAGAAGCTGCTTGGCGACGCGACCAAAGCGTACGCGGAGCGGCGCGCGTGGATGATCGACGCCCTCGCGCGCAACGGCGTCGCGTCGATCGGCCGCAGCGGCCTGAACGTGTGGATCCCCGTTCAGGACGAGCAGCGAGTGGTCGCCGACGTCGCAGCGGCCGGCTTCGCGATCAGGGCGGGGGAGCCGTTCCGGCTCGAGGCACCGACTGCGGTGCGGATCACCGTCTCAACGCTGAAGCGGGAAGAGGTCGAACCGCTGGCGTCCGCGATCGCGAACGCTTTGCGCGCGCGGAGCCTCGTGTACTCAGCCTAAGCGCTCGCTTCGTCGAACCCTTTGACCAGCTTCTTCTTGTCGACCTTGCGTGTCGACCCGCGCGGGAAGTCCTTCATCACGAGCCACCGCTTCGGTCGGCGATAGGCGGCGAGCTCCTCCTTCGCCCATTTCGTCATCTCGCCCTCGGTGATCTTCTTCCCCTTCTTGGGTACGACCGCGGCGCCGACCACATTGCCCTTCGTCGGATCAGGGATCGCGAGAACGGCAGCATCGGACACCTTCGGATGGCGGCGGATCTCTTCCTCGACCTCGACTGGGAACACCGAGTAGCCGCCGACCTTGATCACGTCTTTCTGCCTGCCTTCGAAGAACACCGTGCCGAGCGGCCCGATGCGCGCGAGGTCGCCGGTGCGCAGCCACCCGCCCTTCAACACCTTGCCGGTTGCGCCGGGATCCTTGTGATAGCCCTCGAGAACACCGGGCCCTTTCACGCAAAGCTCGCCGGTGCGACCGCGGGGCAGATCGTTGCCCCGCTTGTCGACGACCTTGACGCGGTACGGAAAGATCGGCATCCCGGCGAAGTTCTTGGGGAGTTCGAGAGGGCCTGGTGGCACGACCTTCGCCATCGCCGCTCCGGCGAGCTCCACCATGCCGTACCCTTCGAAGAACAGGGCCGGGACCGGCCCACCGATGCGTCCCATCTGTTGAAAGCGCTTCGCGAGCGCGCGCGGCATCACATCGGCCCCGCTCGCCCACACCTTCACGCTCGTGAGGTCGCGGTCCTCCGCGCCGGCGTCGAGCATCGCGCGATACATCGCCGGGACGCCGACGAAAGCGTCGACCTTCTCGTTCTCGATGAGATCGAGCACGTGTCCGGCATCGAAGTGCGCGAGCATGCGGTTGGAGATCGCACCCAACATGAGCGCGATCGACGCGGAGAGCCCCATGATGTGGGCCACGGGTAACGCGGTGACGGCCGATCGCAACGTCATCGGTAACCCGGTCGGTTGCAGGGCCGCCGGAGAAAGCATGGCGAGCAGCCCGCTGTTCGTAAGGCGCGCGCCCTTGGGCCTGCCGGTGGTCCCACTCGTGTACATCACGGCGACGACTGTGTCGGCCGGCTGGTCCACGGCCGGCATCGGCGCGCGAACCTTGCCGGCGCGCGCAGCGAGATCAACCGCGCCTTCGGAGCGTCCGAGCGACAGCCAGCGCTCGATCTCGGGAAGCTTGGAGCGCGCGCCGACGGTTCGGCGAAAGGTCGTCGGGTCGCCGATGAGGGTGGTCGCCTCCGACAGCTCGATCAGCGTGCGAACCTCTTCTCGCTTCAAGATGGGATTGACGGGCACGGCGATGCCGCCCGCCCGAACGACCGCCAGGAACGTCAGCAAGAAATCGATGCCGTTCGACGGAACGACGGCAACCAGCTCTCCGAGTGGCAGCCCTTCCTTACCGAGCACCGTTGCCAGGCGGGTAACCACCTGATCCACGTCGTTGAAGGTCATCTCTCGCTCGCGCGCGAGCGCCGATCGCTCCTCGAGCCTGAACGCGACGCGGTCCCCGTACACAGCGGCCAGCCGTTCTGTCAGGTTCCCGATCGTGAGATCGCGACGTAAGGCCAGCAGGATGCGGCGCGGCAGGAACGCAGGGAGCGCCCTTCGAAGCGGGGCAAGCGGACGCGCCACTTACAGCTTCGCCATCACGTGCTTGATGTTGGTGTAGTCCTCGAGTGCGTACACGGACATGTCTTTCCCGTAGCCGCTCCCGGTGTAACCCCCGTGCGGCATCTCCGATACGAGGGGGATGTGGTCGTTGATCCATACGGTTCCGAAACGTAGGAGGCGCGCCGCGTTGAGCGCGCGCGACACGTTCGTTGTCCAGACGCTGGCCGACAGTCCGTAGGGCACGTCGTTCGCCCAGTCGATCGCTTGCGAGTCGTCCATGAAACGCTGCACGGTGACGATCGGACCGAACACTTCCTTCTGCACGATCTCATCCTTCTGGTCGACGTCGACGACGACGCTCGGCTTGTAGTAGAAGCCTTTGCCGTCCAGCTGCTCGCCACCGGTGAGAACCTTCGCGCCTTTGCCGACGGCGCGCTCTACGAAACCGGTGACGCGCGCGCGCTGGTCGCCCGAAACTAAGGGACCAACTTCCGTCTGCGCGGCGCGCGGGTCCCCCACCACGAGCGAGTCGACGGCCGGCACGAGCTCGCCGAGGAGCGACTCGTACACGTCGTCCATCGCGAGCACCCTCGCCGCTGCGGTGCAGTCCTGTCCGGTGTTGAAATAGCCGGCCAGCTTCACGCCGGCGGTGACGGCTTCGAGGTCGGCGTCGTCGAAGACGATGACCGGGGCCTTGCCTCCGAGTTCCAGGTGCACGCGCTTCAGCGAATCTGCGGCCGCGCGCGCAACCTCCTTGCCGGTCGCGACGTCGCCCGTCACCGACACCATGTCCACACCGGGGTGTCGCGCGAGCGGCGCGCCGACCTGCTCGCCGTGCCCGGTGATCACGTTGAGCACGCCCGGCGGGAAGATGTCGGCCGCGAAATGCGCGAGGCGCAACGCGGTCAGCGGCGTCTGCTCGGACGGCTTCAATACGACGGTGTTGCCGGCCGCAAGCGCCGGGCCGATCTTCCACACCGCCATCATGATCGGGTAGTTCCAAGGCGCGATCGATGCGACGACGCCGACCGGCTCGCGGCGTAGCATGCTCGTGTACCCGCGCATGTACTCGCCGCTCGCGCGCCCTTCCATCGTTCGCGCGGCGCCGGCGAAGAAGCGGAGGTTGTCGATCGAGAAGTCGAGATCCAGCCCGACGTACTGCGCGGGCTTGCCGACGTTGGCCGACTCCAGATCCGAGAGGTACTGCTTGTTCTCCTCCAGGCGGTCGGCGAGCTTGAGAAGCATCCCCGCACGCTCTCCCGGCGTTGAATCCATCCAGTCGCCGAACGCATCGCGCGCGGCGGTCACGGCGCGGTCCACATCCTCCGAGGAC
>VAWS01000037.1 GCA_005884515.1 Actinomycetota bacterium | reverse complement strand
CTCGACCGCGTCGTACGCCCGGCGCATCGAAGTGAGGCGCCTCAACTCCTCGAGCGGCTGCGGATGGTCTTCGACACGAAGGTCGATCACGCGATCTGCCCAGGGCTTGTCGCTCGGTCTTCCCTGCACGACAAGCAGCGCTGCCGACTGCTTCCCACGGATGTCGCCGCCCTCCGCTTCGGCTGCGTCCAGCGCCGCCAGCAACCGGTCCGCCAGATCGCCCGTCGCGCTTTCGTACGCCGCGAGCATCGCGTCGGGGACCGTGGCCTTCAACATCATGTTGGCTTGCACCGAAACGCCCTCGCCTTGCCGGTCGCTCGCTTCGGGGATGCACCGCTCACCGGTGTGCGCCGCAACGCGCCCGAGCGAATCCACCATCGCGACCTGGCGGCGTTCTGCTTCCTTGTCCGAGAACACGAGAACGCCCAACGCGCGCCCGGCGGGGGTTCCGCCGCGCATCAGCTCCAACCCACGAGGCCCGTACGACACTTCGGCGTGTGCTTGCGTCGCGACGGCTCCGACGCCGGCTTCTGCCCACGCCACGATCGGTCCGACGGAAAAGAAATGAGACTGCACCGCAACGCCGAACTGACCCGTCTCGGGATCGCGCGCAACGATCGAATAGGTCACCCGGCAAGGATATGTGAGGCGCCGGGGAGCGAGTACGTCTAGCCGCGGCGCGCGCGCGCGGCCCTGATGCGAAGGATCGTCGTGACCACGACCCCTACGTAGATCACCACGAGGGCCCACGAGAATAGAAGGGGCAGATGGGTCTTGTTAGAGATCCCGATTCCCAGCGAGAGCAGTCCGGTCCCCGCAAAGAACAGAACCGGGCCGAGTAGGACTGCGACGACGATCGCGAGCGTCCAGCTGAGCAGCCACTCGGTGCCGGACTCAACATCGTTGGTCATGACGGTTCGATGCTAGATCTACCCGCAATGCCGGTCAACGGTTCTGCCCCGGAATGGCAGCGCCCCCGGCCTCCTTCCCCGAAGACCGAGGGCGCATGCGCCTTTGAAGCTGTTTGCTTACGAGCAGCCGCTCGTCGACCCACACGACTCGCACACGTAACACGAGCCTGCCGGCCGCATCTTGTTGCCGCAGTTGTAACAGAGCAGTGCGTCCACCAAACGGATCGCTTCTGCGTCCTCTGCCACGGTCTTCACGACGGGCCCTGAAATAGCCGTCGTCGTTGCGATCGTCTCGGGAGTCACCGTGGCGTGCTGCACGACATCCTTGCGTTCGCCCGTCGTCATGATGCCGAGGCGCGCGCGCTGCTCTTCGTCGAGGTAGTCGATCGCCAAGCGGCGGAACAGGTAGTCGACGAGGCTCGTCGCGAACCGGATGTCGGGGTCATCGGTCATGCCGGCCGGTTCGAACCGCATGTTCATGAACTTCGAGACGTATGCCTCCAGCGGCACTCCGTATTGCAAACCGATCGACACCGCGATCGCAAGCGCGTCCATCACGCCAGACAGCGTCGAGCCCTGCTTCGACACCTTGAGGAAGACCTCGCCGATGCCGTCGTCCGGGTACTCGCCGGCCAACAGGTAGCCCTCGGCGTCGGCGACGCGGAACGACGTCGTGCGGGACGGCCTGCTCTTCGGCAAACGCCGGCGCTGCGGCTGGCCGGTTGCGATGACCGCCGGATCCGGCGCCTTGTCCACCTTCTTCTTGTCGGCGCTGAGCGGCTGCGCGACCTTGCAGTTGTCGCGGTAGATCGCGAGCGCCTTCAGGCCTAGCCGCCACCCTTCGACCATCAGGTCCTCGACGTCCTCCACGGTGACGTCCTCGGGCATGTTGATCGTCTTGGAGATCGCGCCGGAGATGAACGGCTGCACGGCCGCCATCATCTTCACGTGACCCATGTAGTGGATCGGGCTGTCACCCATCGCGCAATCGAAGACCGGCACGTCCTCGTCGCGGATATGCGGTGCGCCCTTCACCGAGTTCTCGTCGGCGATGTAGTCGGTGATCGCCGTGGTCTGGTCGTCGCTGTAGCCGAGACGCCGGAGCGCGCGCGGCACGGTCTGGTTGACGATCTTCATCGTCCCGCCGCCGACGAGCTTCTTCGTCTTGACGAGCGCGAGGTCGGGCTCGACTCCGGTCGTGTCGCAGTCCATCATCAGCCCGATCGTGCCGGTCGGCGCCAGCACCGACGCCTGCGCGTTGCGGTAGCCGAACTGCTCGCCGAGCGTGATCGCATCGTCCCACGCAGACTTGGCGGCCTGGAGCAGCCCTTCCGGCACCAGCTCGGGGTCGATCTGGTCGGCGGCCGCGCGGTGCTTGCGGATCACGTTCAGCATCGGCTCCTTGTTCACCGCGTAGCCGGCGTGCGGACCGACCTGCTCGGCGAACAGCGCCGAGTCGCAGTACGCCCAGCCGGTCATCAGCGCGGTGATCGCTGCCGCCCACGCGCGCCCGCCGTCGGAGTCGTACGGAAGCCCGCGCGCCATCAACAGGGCGCCGAGGTTCGCGTAGCCGAGGCCGAGCTCTCGGAAGTTCTTGGCGTTCTGCTCGATCTTCGGCGTTGGGTAGCTCGAGTTCCCGACCAGGATCTCCTGCGCAAGGAACACGACGTCGATCGCGTGGCGGAACGCCTGCAGGTCGAAGTTCATGTCCCCGTCGACGAACTTCATCAAGTTCAACGACGCGAGATTGCACGCCGAGTTGTCGAGGTGCATGTACTCCGAGCACGGGTTGCTCGCGTTGATACGCCCCGTGTTGGCGGAGGTGTGCCACGCGTTGATCGTCGTGTCGTACTGCATGCCTGGGTCGGCGCACTCCCACGCCGCTTGCGCCATCTGACGCATGAGGTCGCGCGCGCGCAGCACCGAGACCGGCTCGCCGGTCTTGACCGCGCGGAGCGCCCAGTCCCGGTCTTCGACGTACGCCATCATGAAGTCGTCGGTCACGCGAACGGAGTTGTTCGCGTTCTGGTACTGGATCGAGTACGAGTCGCGCCCGTCCAGATCCATGTCGAAGCCGGCGTCCCGCAGCGCGCGCGCCTTGTGCTCCTCGACGGCCTTGCACCAGATGAAGTCCTCGACGTCGGGGTGGTCGACGTTCAGAACGACCATCTTCGCGGCGCGGCGCGTCTTCCCACCGCTCTTGATCGTTCCCGCGGACGCGTCGGCGCCGCGCATGAAGCTGACCGGGCCGCTCGCCTCCCCGCCGGCCGACAGCCGCTCCTTCGAGGAACGGATCGTCGACAGGTTGATCCCCGATCCCGAGCCGCCCTTGAAGATCGTCCCCTCTTCGACGTACCAGTTCAGGATCGAGCTCATCGTGTCGTCGACGGCCAGGATGAAACACGCCGAGCACTGCGGGTCTTTCTCGGAGCCGACGTTGAACCAGACCGGCGAGTTGAACGCGGCCTTCTGAGTCACCAGGATGTGCTTCAGCTCGGCGTTGAAGGTGTCGCGCGACTCTTCGCTCGCGAAGTAGCCGTCCTTCCACCCCCACGTCGTGATCGTGTCGGCGACGCGGTCGATCAGCTGCCGGACGGAGCGCTCGCGCATCGGCGTGTTGAGCGGCCCGCGGAAGTATTTCTGCGCAACGATGTTGGTCGCGTTCTGCGACCACGTGATGGGGAATTCGACACCCAGCTGCTCGAAGGCGTTCCCGCCCTCTTTGAAGTTCGGGATCACCGCATCGCGGATCTCCCACTGGACCTGGTCGTACGGGTGTGTACCCGGCGACGTGAAGAATCGCTTCACTGTCATCCCACGATGGACGTCTTCCCGTCCGGTCATCGCGCGTTCCGTCTTCGACACCGCTGCTCCCTCCCCGCTCACTGCTTCCCCGGCTCCCGATGTTGCTGTCCTACCGTGTTGCTCCCGCCTTCGGCGGCGTCCGCTTCTGTAAGAGCTGACCCACCTCCCGCTCGAAGTCCGTCAGCTCTTGGAAGTCCTTGTAGACCGACGCGAACCGCACGTAGGCCACGTCGTCCAGCTCCCGCAGACGGTCCAAGATCGCCAGCCCGATCTCTTGCGTCGACACCTCGGCAACACCGCTGGCCCTCACGGCCGCCTCGATCTCGTCCGCCACCCGCTCCACGTCCTCCGCGGGAACCGGGCGGTTCACGCAGGCCTTCGACAACCCGGAGATCACCTTCGCCCGGTCGTACGGCATCCGGCCTCCCGATCGCTTCACCACCTGCAACCCCGCGCTTTCGACCCGCTCGAACGTGGTGTACCTGCGTCCGCACGCACCGCACTCCCGGCGCCGCCTCACCGCGGCGCCGTCCTCGGCCTCTCTCGAGTCGATGACTCGGTCGTCGGAGCTCTTGCAGTACGGACAGCGCATGTTCCCGATCCTGTTCGCCCTCTCATCTTGTGCGCTCGACACCACTAAACCACAAGATGTAGTGGTGAGGTGACGATAGCACACAACATAGGCGGGTTCAAGGAACCGGGAAGATCCGCTTAGGGGGCGGGGAATCGAAGGGTCTGACCAGGGACGATCGTCGGCGAGGCAAGGTGGTTGGCCTTCAGGAGGCCGTCCACGATCTCGCGCGGATCCTTCGCCGGCATCAGCTTCGAGGCGATGCTCCACAAGGTGTCCCCGGGCTGGACGCGATAGACGACCGCGGGGCGAGGGTGGGCCTGACCAGCGGAAACAGCGTGGGTCCCGACGACGATCGACCCCGCAACCATGGCACTTGCCATCCACAGACTTCTCATGGGCTTTCGCATGACACCCTCCGACCTCGACGTTACTCGAACACATGTTCGCCCGTCAAGGGTGAATCGAACAGGTGTTTGATTCGACGGCTCGGGGATGCTAGCGTCCGGCGGTGACAGCGACGGAGGGGGCTCACGTGACGGAGCTGACGACCAGGCAGCGGGCCATCTTGGAGTTCATCACCAGGACCCACCGGGAGCGTGGCTACCCGCCGTCGGTCCGGGAGATCGGCGAAGCCGTCGGCCTGCAGTCCCCGTCGAGCGTCCACGCGCAGCTCGCTACTCTGGCCGATCGGGGTTACCTCCGGAAGGACCCGACCCGGCCGCGGGCGATCGTCGTCCAGCTGGACGAGACCGGCGTCCCGCAGCAGACGAGCCCGGTCGCGAACGTCCCGCTCGTCGGTCAGATCGCCGCCGGGGCGCCGATCCTCGCGACAGAGCAGATCGAGGAGACGCTGTCCCTCCCCCAAGATCTTGTTGGAACGGGCACGCTGTTCGCCCTCAAGGTCAAAGGCGACTCCATGACCGGCGCCGGCATCTTCGACGGCGACACCGTCGTCATCCGCCAGCAGCGAACGGCCGACGATGGAACGATCATCGCAGCGCTCGTCGACGGCGAAGAGGCCACCGTGAAGCGCCTGCGCCGCAGAGGTGGCCGGGTGCAGCTGCTCGCAGAGAATCCCGCCTACGACCCGATCGAGTCCGACGACATCCAGATGCTCGGCAAGGTCGTCGCGGTCCTGCGTCGCTTGTAGATCTGCGGCGCTTGCAGCCGCTAGGTCGTTCGCGTCGAGCGCGCGCCTTCGTCCGGCACGCGGTACTGCTCGAGCCGCCCTGCCTGATCCTCGCGCAGCCGCGCGCGCACCTTCGTTCCCTCCGGCGTGAACTCCTCGCTGAGCACGGCGCCGGCCGCATGCAGCGCGGCAACGACGTCTCCGCGCCCGTACGGGATCAGCAGCTCGGCTTCGATCTCCGGCGGCGGGATGTGTGCAGCGATCCCGGCGAGCAACGCGTGCACGCCTTCTCCCTCGAGCGCCGAGATCATCACCGCGCCGGGGAAGCGGCGGTGTAGGCGCGCGCGCGCGACCTCATCGAGTTGGTCGGCTTTGTTGACGGCGACGAGCTCGGGCACGTGTGCGGCCCCGATCTCACCGAGCACCTCCCGCACCGACGCGTGCTGCAGCTCGGGATCGTCGGCGGTTCCGTCCACGACGTGCACGAGGAGGTCCGCGTCGGTCGCTTCCTCGAGCGTCGATTTGAACGCCTCTACCAACGTGTGGGGCAGCCGGCGCACGAATCCGACCGTATCCGTAACCGTTGCCGCACGGCCGTCGGGAAGCTCCAGGCGCCGCGTCGTGGCGTCGAGCGTCGAGAACAGCTGGTCTTGCACGAGAACGCCGGCACGCGTGAGCGCGTTGAGCAATGTCGACTTGCCCGCGTTGGTGTAGCCGACGAGTGCGACCGCAGGCGTCCGCGCACGCACCCGTTCGGCACGCTTCACCGTACGGACGCGCGCGACGTCCTTTAGCTCCTTCCGAAGCTTTGCAAGGCGAACACCGATGCGGCGACGATCGGACTCGAGCTTCGTCTCACCGGGACCGCGCGTCCCGAGCCCGCCGATCCCCGACTTGCCCATGCGCGACATCGACTCGCCCCAGCCGCGAAGACGGGGAAGCAGGTAGTTCAGCTGCGCGAGCTCGACCTGCAGCTTGCCCTCGGCCGAGTGCGCGTGCTGCGCGAAGATGTCGATGATCAACGCCGTACGGTCGATCACCTTGCACCCGCACAGCTCTTCCAAGTTCCTGAGCTGGCCCGGCGAAAGCTCTTCGTCCACGATCACGGTGTCGGCGCCGGTCGCGCGCACGACGGAGCGCACCTCGTCGGCTTTCCCTTTGCCTAGGAACGTCGCCGGATCCGGCCGGTCGCGGCGCTGCAGCAACGTCTCCACGACTTCCGCCCCGGCCGTGTCGGTCAGCCGCTTCAGCTCCTCCAGTGACTCCTCCGCGTCGCCCGCACCTCTGCCGACGGAGAGGCCGACGAGCACGGCTCGCTCGAGCTTGAGCTGCTGAAGCTCGGGGGGAAGCTCGGTGATCCGCCTGCGGGAGCGGCCTACCGAGCGAGTGCGGTTCTGATCCGTTCCAATCCCTCCTCGAGACGGTCGTCGGGGACCGTCAGCGAGATCCGTACGAACCCTTCGCCCGATACACCGTACCCGCGCCCGGGAGGCACGACGACGCCGGCTTCTTCGAGCAAGAACGTCGCGAACGACGCCGAGTTGTGACCGTCCGGCACCGGCAGCCACACGAACACCGATCCGCGCGGCGGCTGCAGGTTCCAGCCGACCTCGTTGAACGTCTTGACGACGAGGTCGCGGCGCCGTTGGTAGAGCGCGCGCAGGTCGTCGAGGAAGTCTTGCGGTCCATCGAGGGCGGCGATCCCCGCGCGCTGGACAGCGTTGAAGATCCCGGAGTCGATGTTCGTCTTCACCCGGCCGAGCGCCTCGATCGCAACCGGGTTCCCGACCGCCATCCCGATCCGCCACCCGGTCATGTTGAACGTCTTGGACAGCGAATGGAACTCGACCGCAACGTCCTTCCCGCCGTCCACCTGAAGGACGCTCGGCGCCGTGAACCCGTCGAACGTGATCTCCGAGTAGGCGTTGTCGTACGCGAACAGCAGGTCGTGCGCGCGCGCGAACGCGACGGCGCGCTCGAGGTCCGCGATCGTCGCCACCGCGGCGGTCGGGTTCCCCGGATAGTTGAGCCACATGATCTTCGCGCGCGCGGGAACGTCGATCGAGTCGAAGTCGGGGATGAAGTTGTGCTCTGGCACGAGCGGCATGGTCAGCGAGGTCCCGCCGGCAAGGTGCGTGCCGATCTCGTACACCGGGTACGCCGGGTCCGGCACCAGCGCAACGTCGCCGGGGTCGACGAACGCGAGCGCCACGTGCGCGATCCCTTCCTTGGAGCCGATCAACGGTTGGATCTCGGTGTCCGCGTCGAGATCCACACCGAAACGCCGCCGGTACCACGCAGCAACGGCGCGACGGAACTCCGGCATCCCGTAATAGCTCGGGTACTGATGGGTGCTCGGATCTGCGACGGCCTCTTGGATCGCCTTCACGATGTGCGCAGGTGTCGGCGTGTCGGGATCGCCGACGCCGAAGCTGATCACGTCGACGCCGGTCGCGCGCTTGGCGGAGATCTTCTTGTCGATCTCCGCGAAGAGGTACGGGGGAAGGCTCTCGATACGGCCGGCAAGCTTCACGCGATCATCCTTTCGTCGACGTTGTTTGCAGCAGCAAGCTCGTCAGGCGCGCGCCGAGCGTCCCCTCGAACGACTCCTCCGCCGGGCCGCTCATGTAGACGTGCCCGTCGGGCGTCCATTCGATGTCGAGCGTCCCTCCGGGGACGTGGATCGCAACCGTCCGGCCAGTGTACCCGCGCAGGTTCGCAGCCACAGCCACCGCGCACGCGCCCGTCCCGCACGCCATCGTCTCCCCCACGCCGCGCTCCCAAACGCGCATCCGAACCTCGTGGTCGTTGAGCACCTGGGCGAACTCTGCGTTGGTCTTCGCCGGGAAGGTCTCGTTGATCTCGAGCGCCGGACCGAGCGTTTCGAACGGAACCGCTGCGAGCTCCTCCAC
>VAWS01000209.1 GCA_005884515.1 Actinomycetota bacterium | reverse complement strand
CTGTACGCGCGGAGTCATGTGCGAGCAGACCGCTGGTACAAGATGTGGCGCACGATCCTGTACGGAACGCTCGAAGACGAAACGCCGTTCCAAACCGTTCGGCGATTCGTGGAGTACGAGGATTACATGTTGCGCCTGCTGCGTGACTCCGGGATCCCGGTTCCGGCTCCGTACGGCATCGTAGAGATCACGCCCGAGCGCGAATACATGATGGTGATGGAGTTCTTCCAAGGCGCCGTCGAGATCGGAGAAGCCGTCGTCGACGACCAGATCATCGATGAGGGCCTCGACATGGTCCGGAAGCTCTGGGACAGCGGCGTCGCCCATCGCGACATCAAGCCCGGGAACCTCATGGTGCGTGATGGCAAGCTGCTCCTCATCGACGCCGCGTTCGCGCAGGTGCGGCCGTCTCCCTGGCGCCAGGCCGTCGACCTGGCGAACATGATGCTCGTTCTGGCGGTTCGATCCGACACCGAACGTGTCTACAACAAGGCGCTCGAATACTTCAGTCCCGAAGAGATCGCGGAAGCGTTCGCTGCGACACGCGGAGTCGCGAGCCCATCCCAGCTTCGTACGTTCATGAAGGCGGATGGACGTGATCTCCTGCGAGAGTTTCGCGCTCTTGCACCCGAGCATCGACCGATCGCGATCCAACGCTGGAGCGTTCGGCGCGTCGTGACAGCAGTCACCACCCTGCTCGTCATCGCACTCATCTCCCAGGTAGGGATAAAGGCGTTCTTCCCGGTGCAGAACCTCGCGGTCTCGAAACCGTCGGAGTGCCTGCCCAGCAACACGCTAATCCTCGCGGCCCAGGCGGTCCCGAGCGCGGCATCCATACCGTGCATCGAAGCGCTCCCGTCGGGGTGGAGGCTGGCCGGCGCCATCATCACCACTGGGCGCGCGCAATTCTGGCTGGACTCCGACAGAGCAGGACGGCGAGCGGTGACGGTAACCCTTACCGATCGCTGCGACGTTTCAGGGGCTGAGCAAGTCCCGAGCGATGAACCCGGAACCACACGTTACGAAAAGCCGCTCGAGCTGACGCCTCGCGTGCACGTGCTCCGAAGCTACGTGTTCGAGGGAGGGTGCGCGACATACGCATTCGCTTTTGGGCCCGGAGCGCCCTCCAGCTTCATCCTCGATGCCGACGAAGCTCTTTCCTTCATCCCCCGCTCGATGCTCGTGGATTACGTCGAGCGGCACGTAGGGCTGGCGCTGTGTGGCAGAGGAGCGTCATGTCCCGTGTAGCCGGCCCGAGGCCAACGCACGAGCATCCTCTCCTCGGCGCCCCGCGGAGAGACGCGATTTCGGCTTTGCTGCTCGCGATGATGACGGCCGCAGTGTTCATCCTCGTCGCCGACGATGCGACTCGCGGCCACATCCAGCACGCCGACGCCTCTTTCCTGCGAAAGATGATCGCGATCCGGTCCGGTTCGCTTACAGCCGTAGCGAAGATCTTCAACTACCTGGGTCTGGTGTACGTGACACTTCCGGTTCGGCTTGCGATCGCCCTCTTCCTCGGTGTGCGACGCCGATGGTGGCACTTCGCGGCGTTCGCGACATCGATCGTGCTCGCCGAAGCGTCGATCGGGCTCCTCAAGAGTGTCTACGATCGCGCGCGACCTCCCGGTTCGCTCGTAGCGACCAGCGGCACATCGTTCCCTTCGGGTCATGCCGTCGCTGCATCCGTCACAGTGGTCGCCGCGGTCATCGCCCTGTTCCCGGAAGGGAACCGCCGTTACGCGTGGGGAGCCGTGGCGGCGGCGTTCTCTCTCATCATGGGGCTTTCGCGCGCATATCTCGGCGCGCACTGGCTATCCGACGCCGTGGCGGGTGTGCTGCTCGGTACGTCGATCGCGCTGTGCGTCGCTCTCGGCGTGCATGCTTTGCGAGAGCACGGCCTGACCGTCAGAAACCCCGGAGGAGAGAAGACGCCCGCACAACCGGTCGCCGCACGCCCCGAAACAGAGATCCCTCAAGCCGCGGACGGGTAGGCGCGCGCGCAGCATCGGCCGAGGCGGCTCTTCCTCGCGAGGTTCCGATGTTCTGGTTCAAGCGGAACACGTGGTTTCACGGTCGCCGACGGCAAGATCGTCGAGATCATCGCGATCGCCGACCCGGACCGCGTGCGGAGGATCGCTGCGTCCGTTCTCGCAGGCGAGTAGGCAGCCTCTCGGTTTCGGCAATAAGGACCGGCCGAGGCCGGCAACTCAACGCCTGGTCCTCTTTGCGCTGGCCGTACGTGAGCAACGACCCGGCCACCTCCCGCTCGCTTGACACGCGTGTCAGGAATGACAACAATCCGCCCTGTTCGTGCCTTAATTCCGATTTGTGAGCGAGCGGTGGTGGGCGCCGGCTTGCCGAGGGGCCGACATGAGGACGCTCACGTCGAAGCGCGGATCAGCAGTACTTGCCTTGTCTTCCTTCCTCATCCTGCTGTTCGTTATCGGTATCGCGCGCAGCGCGGGGCCGCCAACGCCCGAACCCGGTTTGATCCAAGCGGGCCAAGTCCTCAAGACCCCGTGCACGGCTACCAACGCCTATGAGGCGAAGCTCTGGCGCTCCTACGGCAGCGATTGCGTTCGTCTGCACTTCGCTTTCGGCCCCATCCTCGCGAAGCCCGGGCAAAACGACGCCTTGATCCAGCCGGTAACGATAGAGAAGCCGGCGTACTCGGGATACATCGTTCGCTTCCGTCCGGACCTCGTTGACGAAACGGGGCAGGCTCCCGAT
>VAWS01000208.1 GCA_005884515.1 Actinomycetota bacterium | reverse complement strand
TATGCATCGTGGATTGCAAGACCGGAACCTTCGGACCATGCTCCGCGTGCACGGCGATCGCCTCGTCGCTCAAGTCGCTCGTGAACGAGCCCTTCCAGTAGTGCTGCATCCCGGCCGGGTAGAGGGCGTCGAACGCGGTGTTGAACGCCACCATCGGCATCGGCGTTACCAGCTCGCCGACGCGCGGCGCCACGTTCTGGATCGGCGCCAGCGCCTTCTCGCCCTTGTCGAGCGTCCCCGCCCAGCACGCCGCCATGAGAATGCACGTCTTCCCGTGGTGCTCCTCGGGGATGAACGGCAACGGCGGTGCGATCTGGAATCCGGGGAACAATCCCATCTCTTCCGGCGCGCTCACGATGTAATCGCGGTAGAACTCGAGAACGGTTTTCGTCTCTTCGATCGGAAAGAAGAACACCCCCGCGTAGATGTCCTTCACGGGGTGCAGTTGGTACTCGAACGACGTGACGACGCCGAAGTTGCCGCTGCCGCCGCGCAGCGCCCAATACAGGTCTTCGTTCTCCTTGTCGCTCGCGACGAGGAACTTCCCGTCTGCCGTTACGACGTCCATGGAGACGATGTTGTCGATCGTCAGCCCGAACCCGCGACTGAGGTGGCCCATGCCGCCTCCGAGTGACAACCCACCGATGCCTGTGCTCCCGATGATGCCGAATGCGGTTGTGAGTCCGAACGCGTCGGTCGCCGCCAGCACGTCGAAGATAAGCGCGCCGCCCTCTGCGCGCGCGGTTTGCCCGAACGGATCGACGCGGACGCCGCGCATGAGGCTGAGATCGATGACCACTCCCCCGTCGTTCGTCCCGTAGCCGGGCGCGCTGTGTCCGCCGCACCGCACCGAAAGATCGAGCGCGTTCTCGCGCGCGAACCCGACGGCTTGGATGACATCGCCCGCGTTCGAAGGCCGCACGACGACCTTCGGCTTGCGGTCGGCGCCGCTCCAGACCGCGCGCGCCTCGTCGTACCCCGCGTCGTCGGCTGTGATGACCTGGCCGTGAACGGCCGCGCGCAGATCCTCGATCGTGGGCTTAGACATGATTCCCCCCTGCGGCCGACTCGCAGCGCCCGGTGCCTTGCTGCGAACGGTACGCCCTCGCTCTCGCGGCCCATGGTGACCGTTATCACTAACGCTACATGACCTTGCTCACACGAAGAGGCGCCCGGCCGTAGGCCGGGCGCCTCAGGACTTGCGTTGTTATGCGGCCTGGGTTGCAGGCTGCTCGAGCGCGATCTGCAGCACCTCAGACACGTCCGACACCGGGTGGAACGTCATGTCGTTCCGCACCGACTCCGGCACATCGTCGATGTCTGGCTCGTTGCGCTTCGGCAGGATCACTTCGCGCAATCCCGCACGGTGCGCCGCGAGCACCTTCTGCTTCACGCCGCCGATCGGCAGCACGCGCCCCTGCAGCGTGACCTCACCGGTCATACCGACGGTTGCGCGCACCGGACGGCCGCTCGCGAGCGACGCCAGCGCCGTCACGATCGTCACGCCTGCCGACGGGCCGTCCTTCGGGACGGCACCCGCAGGCACGTGCACGTGGACGCGCTTGTCGTTCCACACCGGCTCGATGCCGAGCTGCTCGGCGTGCGCGCGCACGTAGCTGAGCGCGATCTGTGCGGACTCCTTCATCACGTCGCCGAGCTGACCGGTCAAGGTCAACCCGCGGTCGCCGTCGGTGACCGCCGCTTCGACGAACAGCACGTCGCCGCCGAATCCGGTGACGGCCAAGCCGGTCGCCACGCCGGGCGTCGCGGTGCGGTCCGCCGCTTCGAACTGGAAGCGCGCCTTGCCGAGGTACGGCTTGACGTCCTCCACGCTGACGGGCGGCTCCAGTTCCTTGGCGGCGATCTTCGTCGCTACCTTGCGCAGCACCTTGCCCAGCTCGCGCTCGAGGTTCCGGACGCCGGCCTCGCGCGTGTAGTCCGCGATGACCTGCCCCAGCGCGTCGTCGGTGAACGACGCTTCACCGTCGTTCAGACCGTTTCGTTCGAGCTGCCTTCGCACCAGGTGATCGCGCGCGATTCCGACCTTCTCGAACTCCGAGTAGCCGTCGATGCGGATGAGCTCCATCCGGTCGAGCAGCGGTCCGGGGATCGTGTCGGCCACGTTCGCCGTCGGGATGAACAGCACTTCCGACAGGTCCAGGTCGACGTCGAGGTAGTGGTCGCGGAACGTGTGGTTCTGCGCCGGGTCGAGCACCTCGAGCAACGCCGAGGACGGGTCGCCGCGCCAGTCGGCACCGACCTTGTCGATCTCGTCCAGCATCACGACGGGGTTCTTCGTGCCGGCTTCTTTCAGCGCGCGCACGATGCGGCCCGGCAGCGCGCCGACGTACGTACGCCGGTGCCCGCGGATCTCCGCTTCGTCGTGGATGCCGCCCAACGAGATGCGCACGAACTTCCGTCCGAGCGCGCGCGCGATGGACTCACCGAGCGACGTCTTGCCGACGCCCGGAGGACCGACCAGCGTGATGATCGCGCCGGACCTGCGACCGGTCACCGGACCGAGGCCGCGCTCTTCGCGCAGCTTCATGACGGCGAGGAACTCGATGATGCG
>VAWS01000198.1 GCA_005884515.1 Actinomycetota bacterium | reverse complement strand
CGGCGACCGCAACGTCTGCGACGTCTTTGTGCGCCCACAACACCGCTTCCACCTCCGCGGGATCGATCTTCTCCCCACCGCGGTTGATCACGTCCGACATCCTGCCGGCGACGTAGATGTAGCCCTCGGCATCCCGGCGCACCAGGTCGCCGCTGCGTATCCATCCCGGGGTCGCCGTGTGAGGCGCGCGCGCCCAGAACTCCCCCACTTCACCGTCGGCCACATCCACACCGGTCGCCGGATCGACGACGCGCACTTCGACGCCGGCCATCGGTTTGCCAACCGATCCTCTCTTCGCCGCGTCTTCGTCCTCCGGACCCAGCGCAACCACGCCGCCTAGCGTCTCGGTCTGTCCGAACACCTGCACGAAGGCCGCGCCTGGGAACAGCCCCCGCGCGCGCACGATCAGCTCCGGCGTCGCCGGCGCGGCTCCGTATGTGATCAGTTGGACGGAGCGGAGATCGGCCTTGGCGACGTCCGGGTGATCGATGATCCGTTGCAGCATCGTTGGAACCAGAAAGACGCGTTGCACGCGGTGTCGCTCAACGAGGGCGAGCCACGCGCCGGCGTCGAAGCGACGCTGTAGGACCACGGTGTTCCCACCGGCAAGCCCGACGAAAACCCCGACCAATCCGGCGACGTGATGGAAGGGCACGCACGAGATCGAGACGAGTGTAGGCGCCGAGGGATCGGGCGCCGGAGCGAACGCCTTGATGCGGCCGCCGAGGATCGCGTGCGAGAACGGAACGGGCTTCGGGACACCGGTCGTGCCGCTCGTGAAGAGGACGACGCAGATGTCGTCGTCCGAGACCTTCAGGTGCGGAGGAGGCTCGCCATCTCCCGCCAAGATCTCTTCTCCGAGCGGCTCGAGCCCGGTGGCTTCGTGGACACGCCCTGCCGCGTCTCGATCTGCGATCGAGACATCTCGACACCCGGCCGCGCGCGCCATCACCTCGATCTCGTTCGCGGTCGCGCGCGCACTCATCCCTAGCGCCGCGAACGTGATCTCGTCCTCGTCGACGATGATCGCGACGCGCGACGGGACGAGGGCGATCGCTTCGTCGATCGGATCGGCCAGGTTCATGCGCGCGTTAGTCCAGCGGCGACCACGCCACCGTCCGCAGCAAGCGACTCTCCCATTGATCGCGGAACTCCAACGCGTCGTTCATCCACGTTCCCGGCCCCCGCCGCTCCGTCGGAACTTCGCGCGTGAGCAGCGGCTGCAGAAGCTCGGGCCGCTCGACCCGTTGCCACAAGATCACTTCGCGGCCTGCGTGCGCGCCCGCGATCGTTCGGAAGCATGCGCGCAGATCCAGGAGCGAGGTGCCCTCCGCCATGCGTTTCCCGATCGTGTCGCGCGCATACAGAGTGCTCGCCGCCTGCAGGTAATCGTCCAGCCGGCCGGTGCGGGGTAGAACGGTGTCCTCCATGTAGAGCGCGAGCGGCTTCTCGAACCCGTCAGTCGGAAGCGAACCCAACTCGATCTCTTGGAGAACAGACCACGAGACCGGCGCAAGCACTTTCGACGACGCGTCGTGACGTATCGACTCGAGCTCCCGATACCAATCGTGCAGATCGCCGGTCTCCAGCCTTTGGAGATGCCGCTCGAACGATGCACCGTCGCGCAAGGCGATGATCGTCACGACGACGTAAGACAGGCCGGTTCCATGCGCTACGTGGAAGAACCACAGCAGGCGCGCGTCGTCACCCTTCGCGATTTGATCGAGCCGCCCTCGCCAGGATGCCTCGAACTCGTCGGCGCGCTCGCCGGCGACTCGGTGGGTCTCGTGGAGAAAAAGCATGGCCCGATGTTATGGTCCTGACGCGCGCGTCAGGTAATCCCCCTAGGAGGACCCATGGCCACCACCCAGGAGCGATCCGCCACCCTCGACACCACCGACGTCGACCGATACGTCGGCAAGCCGGTCGGTGGAGGCCAGCAGAAGGAAGACGTCGCCACCAACGACATCCGCCGCTGGGCCCAGGCGATGCAGTACCCGAACCCGCTGCACTACGAGGAAGCGATCGCTGCCGCGAGCCCGTTCGGCCGAATCGTCGCACCGCAGTCGTTCACGGTCTGCCAGGACGTCGGCCACGGCGCGACGCCGGCGATCGTCGGTGAGATCCCCGGCTCGCACATGATCTTCGGCGGCGACGAGTGGTGGTTCTACGGTCCGCGCATCTTCCCCGGCGACCACGTCTACATGGAACGCCGCTTCGTCGACTACAAGGTCGCCGACACGAAGTTTGCCGGGCCGACGATGTTCAGCCGGGGCGACACGCTGTACTCGAACCAGCGCGGCGAAGCGATCGGAACGCAGCGTTCGACCGCGGTGCGGTACCTCGCTGAGGAGGCGCGCGCGCGCGGCTTCTTCGAGCAGACCGCGCCGGTCCCGACGTGGACGCCGGAGCGCCTCGCCGACCTCGACGCGAAACGCATCGCGTGGATCCGGTCGGGAACGCGCGCGCGCCGCATGACGTGGGATGAGGTCGCGGTCGGGACCAAGCTGCCGACGCGCCCGATCGGGCCGCACACGATCGCGAGCTTCACGACCGAGTGGCGCGCGTTCACGATGACGGTGTGGGGCGCGACGTCGCACGACGACGACAAGCACATCGAAGAAGCCGGCTGGCTGCCGGAGATGTCGCGCGATCTCGAAGCGGCGGAAGAGGATCCCGCCTTGGCCGACGGCTTGTACCACGGTCCGTCTCGCGGGCACACGGACCAAGAGTTCGCGAAAGTCATCGGCCTGCCGCGCGGATACGGCTACGGCGCGTCGATGGGCGCGTGGGTTCTCGACTACGCCGCGCACTGGGCCGGCGATCACGGGTTCGTTCGGCACACGCAGATCCAGTACCGGTTCCCGCCGTTCACCGACGACGCGTCGATCCTGGATGCCGAGGTCGTCGACAAGCGCGAGGACAAGACCTTGGGCGCGCACCTCGTCACGCTGGAAGTGGTGATGACGAACCAAGACGGTGCCGTGCTTGCGAAGGGGCCCGTCGAAGTGCAGCTTCCGCAGCCGTAAGTCGAGCAGCCGGCCGTGACCACCTTCCGAGGCCCGCCGCTTTCGACGGAGAACGACCTCGGCCCGAACACGCTCGGCGAGTTCCTCCGGGACGCGGCGGCGAAGCACACAGCGCGCGAAGCGATCGTGTTCTACGACGGCGACGAACGCATCTCGTGGTCCTACGCCGATCTCGACGAGCACGCCTCAGACGTCGCGCGCGCTCTGCTCGCCGGCGGGCTCGCCAAAGGCGACCGCGTCGCGCTGCTGATGGGTAACCGACCCCAATGGGTCGCAGCCGCGTTCGGCGTCGCGCGCGCCGGCGGCGTCCTCGTCCCGATCAACACCTACCTCGAGGCGCGCGAGCTGGAATACGTCCTGAACCATTC
>VAWS01000197.1 GCA_005884515.1 Actinomycetota bacterium | reverse complement strand
GTAGAACTTCGAACCCGACTTCGAGTCCGACTCCAAGCAAACGCCACCGGCGGTGTCCGTGCCCACCTTCACCAGCGTGGGAAGCACGCCACGGGTCGAGGCGTTGGCCTGGGAGAAGTCCAAGCTCGTCTCGATCGCGGTCAGGTTCGCCGCCGTCGCCGTGTACGCCTGGTTGTCGACGTAGTAGGTCTTCTCCGTCGTCAGGGCGTTGCGGATGTTCGACTGCGCCTGCTTGTCCTGCGCACGCTGCCGGGCACCCAGGAAGGTCGGGATGGCGATCGCAATCAGGATTGCGATGATCAGAACGACCACCATCAACTCGATCAGGGTGAACCCTTTCTCATCGTTGTTCAGTCGATCGTGGATTGCCTTGAACATGTGTCACCTCCAGCGGTTCGTGGTTTCCACTCGGGGGAGGTATCGGGACTGAGAGCAGGTCCCTTGAGCGGACGAACCGGGGGAAACGGGGGCTTTTCGACGCGGTGGAAGAGAAAGGCTTTGGACGGGCTATAGATCGCCGATGTCGAAGTAACTAGAAATGCACGGAGGCGGCGGGATCGCCGCCGCCTCCATCATTCCGTTCGCTGAAACTTGTTACTTCCAGCCGGTCGTTGCGTCCTTCGAGAAGCCGGTCGGAGCGGCCGAGTCGTCGGCCGGGCACGTGGCGTTCTTGCCGTACCACGTTCCTGCCTGCGTCCCGGCGGTGATGTCCACCAGGTAGAACTTCGAACCCGACTTCGAGTCCGACTCCAAGCAAACGCCACCGGCGGTGTCCGTGCCCACCTTCACCAGCGTGGGAAGCACGCCACGGTGCGGATGTTCGACTGCGCCTGCTTGTCCTGCGCACGCTGCCGGGCACCCAGGAAGGTCGGGATGGCGATCGCAATCAGGATTGCGATGATCAGAACGACCACCATCAACTCGATCAGTGTAAAGCCGCCCTCATCCCCATGGAGCCGCTTGCGTGCTGCCTCGAACATTGCCACCTCCTGCATCGGTCGCTTCTCGACCGTTCAGTGCACGTATCGGGACGACTTGGTGAGCGCTTTACGCGCCGGACGTCGCAAATCGCGCAGAAAGGGCTGCTCGGACGCAAAAGGCAGAACACGTGCTAAGGCTGCCCTGCACCGGAAGGGCTAGATGAAGTCCGTCCGGTCTACTTGATCAGGTTGATGATGTTGAACATCGGCATGTACAGGGCGACGACCATCCCTCCGACGGCGACACCCATGACTGCGATCAACAGCGGCTCGATGAGCGACGTTAGGGCTTCGACGGTCGCATCGACCTCTTGGTCGTAGAAGTCGGCGATCTTCTCGAGCATCGTGTCGAGCGCACCGGTTTCTTCTCCGACCATCATCATCTGCACGACCATCGGAGGGAAGATCGCATGCGCTTCCAGCGGCTTCGCGATGCTCGCGCCCTCCTTGACCGAAAGCTGCACTTCGGTAACGGCCTCAGCCATCACGGCGTTGTTCACGGTTTCCTTGACGATGTCTAGCCCCTGCAGGATCGGCACACCCGATCGGAATAGCGCCGCCAAGGTGCGTGAGTATCGCGACAAAGCCGTCTTGTGCACGAGGGTGCCGAAGACCGGAAGCTTCAGCTTGATGGCATCCCACTTCGCTCGCCCTTTATCCGTCTGGATCCACTTGCGGAAGCCGACGACGCTGCCGATCGAACCGGGGAGCCAGATGAACCACGCTTTCTTGATGAAGTCGGAAAGGAGGATCAAGACGCGCGTCGGCAACGGCAAAGTCCCACCGAGCTGCGTATAGAGGTTCTTGAACATCGGAACGACGAACAGCAGCATCGCGCTCACGATGATGATCACCAGACCGAAGACCACGACCGGGTAGGTCATCGCGCTCTTGATCTTGTGGCGGAGCGCGACTTCTTTCTCCATCGTCTCGGCCATCCGGAGGAGCGTCTTGTCGAGCACGCCTCCGGTCTCCCCTGCCTTGATCATCGCGACGTACAGGCGGCTGAAGACCTTCGGGTGCTTCGCCAGCGCCTGCGACAGCGACTGGCCCTTCTCGACATCGGAGCGGACCGCACTCAGAACGCCCGCGAGTCGTGTGTTGTCGGTCTGCTCGGCGAGAATGTTCAGCGCGCGCAGCAGCGACAGCCCGGAGTTGATCATCGTCGCGAACTGACGCGACATGACGGCGATGTCTTTCGGCTTGACCTTGTTCCCCCACGGGAAGTGGAGCTCTTTCTTTCCCAGGGTCTCCTTGTGCTCTTCGATCAGGAGCGGCGCCAGGCCCATCTGCCGCAGACGGCCGACGACGGCGGTCTCGGACTCCGCCTCGACCGTTCCTTGAACGATCTTTCCGGCGCGGTCCCGGACTTTGTACGCGTACGTGGTCGGCATGACGCCCTATCCCCTTCCGGCCAAGCGTGCGAATTCTTCGGCGCTGTGGCAACGCTCGAGGCCGAGCTCGAAGCTGATCTTGCCGGCTTGGACGAGCAGCCCGAGAGCGTGATCCATCGTCTGCATCCCATGTGTGCCACCCGCCTGCATCGACGAGTAGATCATGTGGGTCTTGCCCTCACGGATGAGGTTTCGGACGGCGGGCGTCGCGACGAGCACCTCGCACGCGATCACGCGGCCGGCCCCATCGGCGGTCTGCAAGAGCTGCTGCGTCACGATGCCTTGGATCGTCGCACCGAGCTGTGTACGAACCTGTTGCTGCTGATGCGGTGGGAAGACGTCGATGATGCGATCTATCGCTTCTGGCGCCGACTGCGTGTGCAGCGTCGCGAAGACGAGGTGGCCGGTTTCTGCCGCCGTGAGCGCGGTCTGGATCGTCTCGAGGTCGCGCATTTCACCGACGAGGATGACGTCGGGGTCCTGACGCAGTGCGGACCGAAGCGCGTTCGCGAACCCGTGGGTATCCGCGCCCACCTCACGCTGGTTCACGATCGCCGTCTTTGAGTGGTGCAAGTACTCGATGGGATCCTCGACCGTGAGGATGTGATCGGGCCGCTCGCTGTTGACGATGTCGATGATCCCGGCCAAGGTGGTCGACTTCCCGGACCCGGTCGGTCCGGTCACGAGGACGAGGCCGCGCGCGAGGTGCGCGAAATCCGCCACCTTCGGAGGAACGCCCAGCTCCACGATCGATCGGATCTTCATCGGGATCAGACGGATGGCCGCACCGATCGAGTCTTTCTGGAAGTAGACGTTGATACGGAAGCGGGCCCTGCTTGGGAGCGAATACGCGAGGTCGAGCTCGAGCGTTTCTTCGAGGTGCTCGCGCTGACGTTGCGTCAAGATGCTGTACAAGAGCTTCCGAAGCTCGGCCGGCTGCATGACCGGGTAGTCGTCCAGACGTTGCAGCGCGCCGCGCAGCCTCATCGTCGGCTGGGACCCGGACGTGAGGTGCAGGTCCGACGCGTCGTCGTCGACCATCCGTTCGAGCAGCTCGTGCATCGAAATCTCTTTGGGGTCGGGCTCGAGATGCCTTGGTGCCGGCCCAACGACTTCCTGAAGAACGTCCTCCATCGGATCGAGTACTGCCGAGCCGCTGTAGGCGAGCTCGATCACTTCGAGGATCCGGCGGCGCGGTGCCAGCGCCGGGCGACACTCGTACCCAGTGATCTGGGAGATCT
>VAWS01000185.1 GCA_005884515.1 Actinomycetota bacterium | reverse complement strand
CGGCGGTTTGGGCGCGTTGGCCTCGAGCCACGAGCGGACCTCGAGACGGAAGGTCTCTTCTTCAGGCGTATCGCGGAGGTCCATCGGTATGCGAGCATAGACCCGGGCGGTTGGGGGAGCCATCGTGAGCGAGTACATCTACGACGCGTCGCTCGAGGACGAGCACACGCGCCTGCATGCCCTCGAGGCCGTCCTAGATCCCGGGAGCATCAGGGTTCTCGAAACCGTCGGCGTCCAGAAGACCTGGCAGTGCCTCGAGGTCGGTGGCGGTGGCGGTTCGATCGCGTATTGGCTGAGTCAGCACGCCGCAGTCGTCGTCGCCACCGACCTCGACACGCGCTTCCTCGCGCGGGTGCCAGCTTCGAACCTCGAGGTCCGCACGCACAACGTCGTCACCGAGCCACTCGAGGAGAACACCTACGACCTCGTCCACTCACGAGACGTTCTGGAGCACATCCCCGAACGAGAAGCCGTCCTCGACAAGATGGTCGCTGCGTTGAAGCCTGGTGGCTGGCTGGTGGCGGAAGACGTGGACTTCATGGGGGCGCTGCGTCGCGAGGTGTTCGGCGAGAAGAACGACTTAACCCTCCTTGATGCCCGGCTGTGGGACGCGGCGGTCACGGGGATGAAGAGCCGGGGTATCGATGCCGAATACGGCCGGCGGCTGCCGTGGCGCCTCTCCGCTCGGGGCTTGATCGACATCGGGGCCGACGTGCGTGGAACGTTCGTGGGACAGAGAGTGACGGAAGGGATGACGCTCCACGAACTGTCTCTCCAACAGCTCCGCCCTCTCGTCGTTTCCGCCGGCATACCCGAGGGCGATCTCGACCGGCTGCTCGAAGCTGTGCGCGCCGGTGAATACATGGGGATCGGGCCGATCCACATCGCAGCCTGGGGCCGCAAGCCCGCCTAAGCGAACTGCGGCATCACTTCGCGCGCGAACAGCTCGGTCCCGCGCAGGTCGGTCGTCTTCCCGAAGTGGCAGACGAACTGCGTCACGCCGGCGTCGGCGAAGGCGCGCACCTTCTTCGTCACCTGCTCGGGCGTGCCGGCAACGGCAACCTGCGCGTAGCGGCGCGCGGTCGGGTTAGCGCTGGCGCGGTTGCGCGCGAGACGCTGCTCGATCTTGTCGCCGTCCTCGTCGATCCACACGGGACCTTCCCATGTGATCTCGACCGGCGGGCGTCCCAGCTCTGTGCAGCGCGCGCGCAGCGTCTCGGCACGCTCGGCGACCTCGTCGGCCGAAAGGATCGGCGCGTTCCAAGCGTCCGCATAGCGCGCGACGACGTCGAGCATCCGTGGCCCGATGCCCCCGATCCAGATCGGCGGGTGAGGTTCCTGCAACGGCTTGGGGCAATCGATCGACCCGGCCGTCTCGTAGTGCCGCCCTTTGAACCCTTCGCCGCGCCACATCGCCAGCATCACTTCGAGCGCCTCGGCAAGACGCTCGACACGAACCCTGCCGCGCGCCCACGGATAGCCGTACGCGCGGAACTCGTTCTCGTACCAGCCGGCGCCGATCCCGACGATCACGCGCCCGCCGGTCATCTGGTCGAGCGTCGCGCACGCGTTCGCGTACCACGCAGGGTTACGGAAGGCTTCGCACGCGACAAGCAGCCCTCCCCTGACGCGCTCGGTCCCCATCAGCGCGCCGGTCAGCGTCGTCCAGCCCTCGTACGCCGGCGAGCCCGGCGCAACCGCCACGACGTTCAGGTGGTCGGGGATGAAGATCGTCTCGTAGCCCAGGCGTTCGGCTGCGCGCGCGTGCTCCAGCACCGCGGTAAACGGCACACCTTCCTGTGGGATCTGCACGCCGAACTTCATCGAGCGTTCTTCGCAGCGAGCAGCACCGTCTCGACGACGTCGTCGGGCGTGATCCCCGCGGCTTCGTCGGGCTGCTCGACCGATTCGAACACCCGCTTCACGCGCGCCAGCAGATCGTCCCGGTCGGCGATGCGCGCGCCGGTCAGGGCAGCGCCCACGTTGTCCATCGCTTCCGGCGGCGACACGTGCATGTCTCCCGCCACGAACGCGCCGGCTCGACGACACGCGCCGCACCCAGTCGTCGGCGCTTACCGTCTTCACGAATCCCTTGGTGCCGACGTCTTCCTCCGCGGTGAACCCGGTCGGATCGAACGCAAGCCCGCGTTCCTTTCGAGCAGCCGCCAGCACCGCATTGCGGAACTCCTCGTATGGAAGGTCCTTGCCGCGGACGTCTTTCGGCGTGCACATGTACTCGACCTGATCCTTGATGATCTTGTCCTTGAACTTCTCCTCCGGGACGCGCGCGACTTTCGCGTACAACTCGAGATCGGGCCTGCGGAGGTTGAAGAAGCCGCCGACGACGTTGGTTCCGAGCACCGCTTGCGCGATCAGCGTGCCGAGCTTTCGGCCGTTCCAACGAATGTCGCTGGAGCCTTCGAACTTCGCCTCCTGGAGGCCGAGGTCATCGAGCGCGCGCCGCATCACCGGACGAAAGTGCTCGAGCGCGCCGTCGAGCGTCGCGAAGCGGTCGGCATGGATAAAGAAGCTGAGGAACGCGCTCGCGTTCGTGTCGTAGAAGGCGGTGCCGCCGCCCCAGACCGGCCTGCGGAACACCTCGATGTGCTCGGCGCGCGCGGCGTCGAGATCCATCACGGCGTCGATATCTTCGAACCAGCCGATCTGGAAGTGCCCGCGGCCGAACATCCCGGTCATCATGATCTGCGGGCCGCCGGTCGCGACCGTAGCCGCAAGGATAGGCATGCGGCCGAAGAACTCGGGCGCTTCGCGCGCGCCCGCATCGATGAAACGCCACCGCTCCAAATATGCTCCGTTCCGGCCGCCGGGGAGCCACAGATTACGATGAGCCGAGGAGGCGCGCGACCCGATGACCTACTCATTCTTGACGCTCTCGCGGGACGACAACGTCGCGACGCTGACGCTCAACCGCCCCGAGAAGCGCAATGCTTTGAGCTCTGCCTTGCGGGCCGAGATCGCGCGCGCGTTCGGAGAGCTGGCGGCGGACGATTCGGTCAGTGTTGTCATCCTTACAGGGGCCGGGTCGGTTTTTTGCGCCGGTTTCGACCTATCCGAGTTCGACCAGTCCGGCGATGTCGTGGCGCATTTCACGGACGACGACAACCCGGTGGTCTTCCACACGGCGCTCGGAACGTTCGACAAGCCGATCGTGGGTGCGATCAACGGGCCTGCGCTGGCCGGAGGCTTCGACGTCGCGTGCCAGTGCGACATCCGCATTGCAGCCGACACGGCGGTCTTCGGCCACCCCGAGATCAAGTTCGGCGCGCCCACGATGTTCACGCAGCTCTCGTACATCGTCGGCGGGGGGATCGCGCGCGACCTGGCGCTGACGGGCCGCAAGATCGACGCGGCCGAAGCGCTGCGGATCGGGCTGGTGTCCTCGGTTGTGCCTGCGGCAGAGCTGCCCGCCGCCGCGATGGGGTGTGCCCGTCAGATCGCGGAAGCGCCTTTGGCGGCGTTGCGGGTGGTCAAGGCAACGATCAACGCGCGCGCCCCGCTGCAGTTCCCCTAGAAACTAGGCGGAGCAGACGCGCTCCATCCCTTCGGCGACCACTCTCGTTGCGTCCAGCACTTCGCCGACTGCCCACTTCGCGCGCTCGAGCTGTTCCTCTGTCGTGAGGTACTTGCGGATCAGCTCGATCGCGCGCCCGGCGTGCTCCTCGTCTGCTTCAATGTGCATGAAGAAGAACTCGAGATCATCGTCTTTCAACCCGTAGTTGTCCCGGTAGATTTGCCCGAGGAACGCCATCGTGCGCGTGCGCGCCTCGATGCCGTAGCTCAACGCCGCGAGGCCGACCACGAACTCTTCCTCGAGGCACACTTTCAGGATCCGCTCGACCCACTGCCGCGACTCGGGGATCGGCTCGAGGTCGTACGGCGTCGGCAGGTCGGCGCCGAGCGCGCGCCCGAAGCGCGCAACCAGCTGCGCGTGGTCGCGCGATGGGTCGCCTTCGCCGTGCTCTTCCTCCAAGTTCTCGAACATCAGCTCTCGCACATCGCGCGGCTCGGCCTTCGCGTACACGGCGGCGACGCACCGCTTGAAGTTGTCCACCTGGAAGCAGTACGACGGCGCGAATCGGATCAGCTTCCCTTTGGGCACCCGGCCTTCGGCGAACTCGATCATGAACGGGCCGGTCTCGAACCACTGCGAGTTCATGACCTCGGTCAGCTCTTTCTCAACGCGATCCGCATCGACGGCCATCACGAGGCACCTCCTTGTGGCGAACGAGCGGCATCATTGCACGCGCGCGCTTCCGGTTGCTACCGTCGCGCACCGGAAGAAGGAGGAAACCACATGGGTCTTTTGGATGGTCGGGTCGCCGTCGTCACCGGTTCGGGGCGCGGCATCGGTCGCGGGATCGCGATGGAGCTTGCGGCGAACGGCGCCAAGGTCGTCATCAACGACGCCGGCGTGGACGTGGACGGCCGCGGGGGCAGCGAGGACGCGGCCGCGCAGACGTGCAAGGAGATCGAAGCCGCGGGCGGTGAAGCCGTCCCGAACTACGGCGACGTCAGCAAGTTCGATCAAGCGCAGGGGATCATCCAGACGGCGGTGGATAACTTCGGCACCATCGACATCCTCGTGAACAACGCCGGCATCTTGCGCGACAAGAGCCTGCTGAAGATGGAGGAGTCGGAGTTCGACGCGGTGATCGGGGTGCATCTAAAAGGCACGTTCAACTGCACGCGCCACGCCGCGCCGATCATGAAAGAGAAGAGCTACGGTCGGATCATCAACATCACATCGTCGGCCGGACTGCGCGGCAACTTCGGTCAGACGAACTACTCCGCTGCAAAGGCGGGCATCGCCGGGATGACGCTCACTTGGGCGA
>VAWS01000189.1 GCA_005884515.1 Actinomycetota bacterium | reverse complement strand
CCGCGCGCACGTCGAGGATCTTCGCGCGCCCGTGGTCCGTCGTCGTGATGATCCCCGCCTGCGACCCGGTGAACGAGACCGCGTCGTGCCCGAGCTCTTGGATCGCGATCGCGAGCAGCGCCATGGAGATGCGCTCGCCGGCGGTGAGAAGCATGTCCATCTCGCGCCCGGGCGGCGCCGGTGAGATACGCGAGGCAAGCTCGACCAAGTCGTCGGTGGTGTCCCCCATCGCGCTGACGACGACGAGGACGTCCTTGCCGGCTTTGTGGGTCTCGACCACGCGGCGCGCGACGTTCTTGATGCGGTCGGCGTCGCCGACCGAAGTTCCGCCGAACTTCTGGACGATCAGACTCACGAGAAGTCCTTACCGCCGCGCGGCAGGTCGAAGAGCAGCCTTCCGACGACGGCGCGTCCGATCGAGACGCCGTCACGACGGTCTTCGTCCAGACCTTCGAGGCGGCGGACCGCGATGAGCGCGACGATGCCCACGGCCATCAGGACGAAGCCGCCGGGGTAGCCGATCAGCAGGGCAAAGACGGGAAGCAGCCCGAAGCCGACGCTCGTACCGAACCCGCCCTTCTTCGCGATCGTCCCGCCGAGCGCGATCACGCCGCTTCCGACCATCGCCCAGGGGATGATCGCAAGCGAGACGCCCGCGGCCGTCGTGAGGCCCCGGCCTCCGGATTTCCGCAGGAACGGCGCGAACGAGTGACCCGCGACGGCTGCGACGCCGACCAGTGACACCGTCGTCACACCTTCGCCGGCACGGACGGCGACCAGCGCAGGGATCAGGCCCTTGAACACATCGAGCACCATCGCGAGCACCCCGAGCGGCTTCGAGATGCGCCGAGTGACTAGGAAATGCGCGTCGCCGGGCGAGTCTTCTCGGCGCATCTCCTTGATCACGTCCGGCCTGCGGGCCAGCAGCGCGATCAGATAAGGGCTGGGAAGGGTACCCGCCACGAACGCCACGATGATCCAGGCGAGCGTGTGCATCAGCGAGGCCGCCAGGGAACAACGGAGGGGCTGGGGTACATTTCAGATGACGTGGGAGATCCTTTCCGGGGCGCTCGTTCCAGAGTGAAGGCTTCTCGTGAGGCGACCTCTATTCCATCACAGACGGAAGCCTCGCGAAGCACAAACGCGCCCATCCTTTCTCCGTCGACGGATCAGCCGCCCGGCAAGCCGCCCGGCGGTGGGATATCGCTCTCCGGATTCGGCGACGTTTTCCGGATCAAAGACTTCCGCCGGCTCTTCTGGGGCCAGGCCGCTTCCGCGCTCGGAGACTGGGTGGGCACGCTCGCGTTCATCAGCGCCGCTCAGCGCTTGCAACCGCACCAGCCAGCAGCTGTTGCGATCGTTCTCATCCTCCAGCTGATCCCGGCATTCTTCGCGACGCCGATCGGCGGGGTGCTGTCGGACCGTTGGGACCGCAAGAAGATCATGGTGTCGGCCGACATCATCAGGTTCGGCCTGATCCTGTTGGTTCCGTTCTTCCCGAACATCGGCGTGCTTTACGCGATCGCGTTCGCACAGGCGTGCTTCTCACTGGTGTTCCTACCGGCCCGAGACGCAAGCATCCCGAACATCGTCCAGGAGAACCACCTCGAGGCCGCGAACGCATTGGTGATGGCGTCGTCGTACGGCGGCATCCCGCTCTCCGGTCCGATCTTCGCTTTGTTGGCATGGACGGGAACTCACCTGGATCTCGGTCAAGGTCATTACTTCAACGCCCATCCAGAGTCGTTCGCCTTCTTCTTCGATGCGGTGACGTTCCTCATCTCGGCCGCGCTGATCCGCCGGCTAGCGCTCGGTCGAGCGGCCCACGCAGAGGAGAACAGCGCGGAGGGCTTCTTCACGTCGGTCAAAGAAGGCGTGCAATACATCGGCCGGCGGCCGTTGCTTCGCGGGCTCGCGTACTCGTGCGCCGTCGCGATGCTGGGCGGCGGCGTGCTGTTTGCGCTCGGCGTCGGCTACGTCCACCAGACCCTGAAGGGCGGCGACGTCGAGTTCGGTTTCCTCATGGGCATCTTCGGTGCGGGGATGCTCGGCGGATTCGTCATCTCACAGCTGAAGCCGCCCGGCGGCGTGAAGCGGATGGTGCGCATCGCGTTGCTGACGATGGGAAGCGTGCTGATC
>VAWS01000188.1 GCA_005884515.1 Actinomycetota bacterium | reverse complement strand
AACGCAGATGAGGTTGGCGGTGGTGTAGTTGCACGGGTAGTCGGGCGTCGTGTCGTTGTCGGTGTGGTTGTTCCCCGCCGCAACCACGAAGAGCGTCCCGGGGTGCGACGTGATCGCCTGCTGGAGAACGGGGTCGGGATCGGGGCCGCCCAAGCTCGCGTTCACCGCGCGCGCCCCGTGCGTCGCCGCATACGTGAAGCCCTCGGCGATCGTCGACGTGTCCCCGCTCCCGGATTGGTCCAGGACACGGATCGGCATGATCTTCACGTGCTGTGCGACGCCGGTCACCCCGTATCCATCGTTGCCGGCCGCGCCGATGATCCCGGCCACGTGCGTTCCGTGGCCGAAGTCGTCCGACGTGTCGCTCGGCGGGGTGCCGGGGACGTAGTTGATTCCCGTCGTCAGGTTCGGCTTCAGGTCGGGATGCAGACCATCGACCCCGGAGTCGGCGACGGCAACGATCACCGAGCTGCTTCCGGTCGTGATGTCCCACGCCGCGGGGGCAGAGATGTCGGCGCCGGGCGTGCCGGCCGTCCCGAGGATGGATTGGCCGGTGTTTTGCAGTCCCCACTGCAGCGTGAAGTATGTGTCGTTAGGCACGGCGAGGCTGTGGTACACGTGGTTCGCGGTCACATCGGCGACGTCGGCGCGCGCGCGGAACCGCGCGATCGCATGGTCGACGGACTCGTTCCCCCGCAGCGTCACGAGCGTCCAGCCTTTGACCGATAGCGCGCGCATCGCGCGCGCCCCCACCGCCGCCGCATTCGAGGGCTGCTCTCCGTGCCGGAAACGGACGAGCACCTGTCCGGCGACGTACCGCGGCCCCTTCCACGACGACATCGGCACCGTCTGCAGTTCGCGATGCGCCGGCGCGCGCGTGACGCCCACGGCACCGCCGGCGGAGACGAGGATTAACCCGAACGCGATCGCAGAAGCGATCAGTGGGCGTCCGAGCGCGCGCCGAGAGACTTCGTTCATGGACTGCCGTAAGTATCGACGGTTCGGGCCGAATGCATGAATAGGCACGATGCGCCGGAACCGCACCGCGCGGGTAACGGCTTGGTTAATCCCCCAGCTTCGACAGGTCGGCGCATTTCTCGCGCACCGCGTCCCCCGCGCTGCGCAGCGCGCTCACTTCGGCGTCGCTCAAGGGCAGCTCGACGATCTCTTTCACGCCGCCCGTCCCCAGCTTGGCCGGCACCCCGAGGTAGACGCCATCGATCCCGTACTGGCCGGTCAGCCAAGCGCAGACCGGCATGACCTCGTCTTTGTCGCCGGCGACTGCTTCCACCATCGCGGCCGCGGCCGACGAGGGTGCGTAGTACGCGCTGCCGGTCTTGAGCAGAGCCACGATCTCGGCCCCACCGTCGCGAGTGCGCTGGACCAGCTGCTCGATCGTCGCGTCGTCGGCGACCTCCTCAAGCGGCTTGCCCGCGACCTTCACCTGCGACGGCACAGGAACCATCGTCTCGCCGTGTGAGCCCAAAGTGATCGCCTCGACCTGCAATGGAGAGACACCCAGCTCCTCGGCGACGAAGTGCTTGAAGCGCGCGGTGTCGAGCATCCCTGCCTGGCCGATGACCCGCTGGTGCGGGAATCCGGACGCGTCGCGGAAGAGGTGCGTCATCTCGTCGAGCGGGTTCGTCACGACGATCACGACGGCGTCCGGCGACGCCGAGCAGAAGTTCTTCGCGACGTCCTTGATGATCTTGGCATTCACTTCCAACAGATCCATCCGGCTCATGCCGGGCTTACGTGGAAGGCCGGCCGTCACCACGCAGATGTCAGACCCGGCCGTCTCGGCGTACGTGTTGGTACCGACGACGCGCGTCTCGAACCCTTCGATCGGTCGCGACTGCATCATGTCGAGCGAAAGACCTTGCGGCAGCCCCTCGACGATGTCGGTCATCACGACCTCGTCGGCGAGGCCCGACTCGGCGATCCGTTGGACCGTGGTGGATCCGTACTTGCCTGCTCCGACGACCGTTACCTTCATGACGCGTGCTCCATCTTCTCGATCACGGCGTCGGCGACCTGCGACGTGCCGACGGCAGTCGGATCGTCACGCCGCTCCTTCAAGTCGTACGTGACGCTCTTCCCTTCTTTGATCACTTCCGCGAGCGCGTTCTCGAGACTGTCGGCGGCCTGCCCTTCGTTCAGATACCGGAGCATCAACACACCCGAGAACATCATCGCCATCGGGTTGACCTTGTTCTGGCCCTTGTACTTCGGCGCGCTCCCGTGCGTCGCTTCGAAGACGGCGACGTCCTTGCCGATGTTCGCACCCGGTGCGACGCCGAGCCCGCCGATCAGTCCCGCGCACAGGTCGCTCACGATGTCGCCGTAGAGGTTCGGCAGGACCAGCACGTCGTACTCGGACGGCCGCTTCACCAGCTGCATGCACAGGTTGTCCACCAAGCGGTCCTCGAACTCGATATCCGGGTAGTCCTTGGCGACCCGCTCGGCGGTGTGCAAGAACAGCCCGTCCGAGAACTTCATGATGTTGGACTTGGTGACCGCCGTGACCTTCTTGCGCTTGTACTCGCGCGCGTGCTCGAACGCGAAACGAACGATGCGCTCGGTCCCGGTGATCGAGATCGGCTTGATCGAGATCCCGCTGTCGGGTCGGATCTGCTTCTTCTGCATGCCGTTGAGGAAGTCGATGACCTTCTTCGCGTCCGGCGTGCCTTCCTCGTACTCGATCCCGGCATAGAGGTCTTCGGTGTTCTCGCGGACGATGGTTACGTCGGTTCCCGGGAAGGCGCCCGGG